>JAFASY010000275.1 GCA_019244235.1 Chroococcidiopsidaceae cyanobacterium CP_BM_ER_R8_30 | reverse complement strand
GCTCAATGCTTCTAGCTCCTCAACCAAATGATCAATGTCGAGGGAATCCCACTGACGATGCCTGAGATTAGTAATTTGATCTTCAAGCCATAGACTGTAGTCGAGGTCATACAAGTTCATTTTGTCTCAGGAACTCTATGTATTAATAATAACAAAAAACCGAGCATTGGAGGGTGAAGACCCAGATTTCTCACCAGTATAGCTTTCATCATCTAAGCCTAAGTGGGAGTTGTTTCTATTCAACCTCTGGATGCGCCACTCCCTATCACGTTCATCGCTAATACAACAGCCTGCTGACTAACGGCTTTGTAGACTGTATCTAAATATTGCATGACTGCTTCAGAATCAGTCACTTCATGATTGCTTGTCTCTGATGTTGGCAGAGGAATTGGTCCTAAGATATCTAAAACTGTTTCGCTGCTTTGTGGTGCGATTACAACAAGGGTTGACTCTAATGGCTCGTTGTATTGCCAGAATTGGTTAATTGCTAAGGAGCCTCGCTTCTTTTTACCGTCCGTCATGATGGCGGAAGCATCAATCTCCTCCTGGTTAACCATAGAAGCGTTGGGGGATAAGACAGGAGAAGTAAGGTTGTCAACTCTAGCAGCTCTGAACTCACGCAGAGCAATGATGATTTGGTCTTTTGTTCTACCTCGTAACTGAAATAAGACAAAAGGATCTTCACTGAAGCGATCGCCTAGCTGGTAGTAGATAGCCCCAATATGTTTACAGGGATTAGCTTTATCTGGACAAGAGCATTTGCTGTGGATATCAGTCAGGGTAAAGGGAAAAAGCGATAAACCATTAGCCGTGAAGACTTCTTCGATATTTTGCGGCATTTCTCCTGCTAACAGTTTTGCGGCAAAAATTGCTCGTTGAGACATTGTTTCAATAACGTAACCCCACTGCTCGTCAGAGAATGGGTCTAGGGAGAGAGAAACTTGATATGGTTCCGGCTCTGTACCTTGCACCTTAGCCAACACCTTTGCACCTTTAAACTCGATGCTGAGTACGTTTCCTTCACGGGCATAGTTGCGGGCACGCTCTAGACGCTTTTTGAAACGATAGGAATCTAAGAGTTCGAGCCACCTTTGTGCCCACCATTGCCGACTAGCTTGCAGGTTATAATCTGTCATTCGTCCTCCTCCATAATTGCCGCACTACGGTCAAGCAGTAGTAAGTCACGTAGCCCGTCTGTATCCAATTCAGTCAGCCACTGTTCCCCAGCTCCCATGACTTGCTCAGCCAGCGCCTTCTTACTTTCAATCATTTCGTGAATTTTTTCTTCCAAAGTGCCACTACAGACAAATTTATGTACTAAGACATTACGAGTTTGACCAATGCGAAAGACTCTATCAGTAGCTTGGTTTTCCACTGCAGGATTCCACCAGCGATCGAAGTGGAAGACATGGTTAGCCCTTGTAAGGTTAAGCCCCACACCACCCGCTTTCAGAGAGAGAATCATGAGTGGGGGACCTTGAGGATCGTGCTGAAAACGGTCGATCATTTCCTCTCGTTGTTTCTTAGAGGTACTACCATACAAAAACAAGGTTTCTCGACCTAAATGATGCTCAAGGAAGGGTTTGAGCAGCTTACCCCACTCGGCGAACTGGGTAAAAATTAAAGCGCGATCACCCTCTGATAAAGCCTCCTCTAACATTTCCTCTAAGCGCTGGAGTTTGCCAGAGTGATGCTTTGGTCCTATGGTAGTTTCCTTCAAATACTGCGCCGGGTGATTGCAGATTTGCTTGAGCTTCACGAGTAATGCCAAAATCATCCCTCGTCGTTGTAATCCTTCAGCTGACTCAATTTCAGTTAGAGATGTCTCGACAACTTGTTGATAAAGTGTTGCCTGTTCTGCACTTAGACCGCAAAACACAGTCATTTCCTGTTTTTCTGGAAGATCTTGAATAATTTCTCGGTCGGTTTTAAGTCGGCGGAGAATAAATGGCTGGACAAGCGATCGCAATGTCTGCAACGAAGCTGCATCTCCAAAGCGCTCAATTGGCATGGCAAACCGACGCTGAAAAAATTGACGCGATCCCAAATATCCAGGATTGAGAAAGTCTAAAATTGACCAGAGTTCTTGCAACCGATTTTCTACTGGCGTCCCTGTTAACGCAATACGAAATGAGGACTGCAACTGCCGCACCGATTGGGACTGCTTTGCCTCTGAATTCTTGATATTTTGAGCTTCATCCAGTACCACCCCTTGCCATGAAACGCTTTGCAGTACCTTGAGATCCCGATGAATCAGAGCGTAACTAGTAATCACCAAATCTTGACCCTTGACAGCATTAGTAAACGCCTTACCTTTAGCTCGTTTATCACCATGATGGACTAGAACTTTAAGAGTTGGACCAAATTTTTTGACCTCTCGTTCCCAATTACCTAATACCGAAGTTGGGCAAACCAATAAAGTTGGATACATCAATTTCTCCTGCTCTTTCAAGTGCAGGAGAAAGGCAATGAACTCTATCGTTTTTCCCAATCCCATATCATCTGCTAGACATGCTCCTAGACCCCAACTTTCTAGGAAAGATAACCAACTAGCTCCCCGCAGCTGATATGGTCGTAACTGACCCTGAAAGCTAAGAGGAGTGGGCAGAAGGGCAATGCTAGAGTTACTGGAGAGCGTTGACATCAGCTCTTCGAGTACCCCGGACGCCTCAAAACTGACAACTGGTAACTTTTCAATTACCTGAGTATCTCCTGTACTCAAGCGCAGAGCATCTTCCAATGAGAGAGACATCTGGTCTTTACGAGCGGCGAAAAACGCTTGCGCTGTTTTGATATCTTGCGGTCGTAGCTCTACCCACTCACCATTGATTTCCACAAGCGGGCTATTCAATGCTACCAAGCGGTCAAACTCCCGCCGGGAAAGACTCTGCCCGCCAATTGCCAACTCCCACTTGAAGTTCAGCAGGCTTTGTAATCCCAATGCCTGTTGCTTTTGGCGCGGCATCTCGGCACGGACTTTTAAACCTAAGCGGTTTGCCCACCCCTCCCGATTTGCCAAGCTAGGAGGCAAAACCACCCCTAGACCATTATCCTCAAACCGCCCAGCAACTGACCGCAAGAACTCATACGCCTGTAATGGAGAGAGGTGGCAAGACTGGGGAAATCGTTGCTCCAAGCTAGCGGCTATTGGTGGATAGAGTCTAGAAGCTAACCCTAAACCTCTTAGCAAAGTCTCTTGAGGCTGTTCAATTGTTCGCCCTCGGACAACCAAACTAGCAACAGGATGCTTCCAGATAGTTACTGCGTCAAGCAAAAAATCTGGAGCATTGGCTGCCT
>JAFASY010000087.1 GCA_019244235.1 Chroococcidiopsidaceae cyanobacterium CP_BM_ER_R8_30 | reverse complement strand
AACAGTCCTTTGATCGTATCAAAACTACTTTAAAAGGGTCTGAAGAGAAGTTCACGACCATTTTCCGCACCAGTCCTGACCCAATAGCAATTGCGAGCTTAGCCGAAGAACGCCTTCTAGAAGTCAATGATAGCTTGATCGAGTTCTTCGGCTATTCCCATGCTGAGATGATCGGTTGCACGGCTCTAGAACTCAACCTGTGGAACGACCTAAATGAGCGTGACCAGTACAGAGCGCTGCTGCAACAACAGAAAAGGGTTCGCAACCTGGAAGTACAAATACGTACACAATCGGGCGAAGTCAAAACAATTTTGCTGTCTGCCGAAATTCGGACTCTAGAAGGGCAAGACCGTTTGATTGTGATGTACCGAGATATTAGCGATCGTAAAGCCGTTGAACTAGCACTGCAGCAGAGCGAAGCCCGCTACAGGGCAATTGTAGAAGATCAGACTGAACTGATTGCCCGTTTCTTGCCAGACACTACGCTGCTATTTGCCAACGCTGCCTACTGCCGCTGTTTCGGCATTAACCAGGAAGATGTCATCGGCAAGAGCTACTCCCCAAATATTCATGAAGCCGATCGAGATCAGGTGGCTCGAATAATGCAGTCCATGAGTATTGTTAATCCCACTGCCATTGTTGAGAACCGGGTTATTTCGAATGGAGACATTCGCTGGATGCAGTGGGTGAATCGAATGCTATTCGATGAGCAAGGGAATTTTACGGAGTTGCAGGCGGTTGGACGCGATATTACTAAGTTGAAGCAAATAGAGGAAGCCTTAAGAAAGAGTGAAGCTAACCTGCTGCAAGCTCAACAAATTGCCCAAGTAGGCAGTTGGGAAATTGATCTGGAAACTGAGAAAATTACCTGGTCAGAGGAGCTTTTCCACATTTTTGGGCTCGACCCTGCCCAATTAGAGCCTTCCCGTATCGAATTACTGAAGATTATCCCTGATGAGGATCGGGGCGTACTGAACGCAGCAATCAAGCGATCGATTGCAGAGGGAACTCCCTATGAAGTTGAACATCACATCCACCGTCCAGATGGAACCATTTGCTATATTATCAGCAAAGGTCAGGCAGCGTTGAATGACCAGCAGCAGGTGTATAAGATTTATGGCACCGCATTAGACATCACAGAACGAAAACAAGCAGAAGCGGCACTGCAAGAGAGTGAAACTCGCTTCCGTCAATTAGCAGAAACTGTACGGGAAGGATTTTTCGTTTTTGAAACAGAATCTTCTCACTACTCTTACGTAAACCCTGCCTATGAGGCCATCATAGGCATACCATCCCAGGCTTTTCTTAGAGAAGAACTTTCCTCTAAAGGGATGTCCTACTGGCTGAACAACATTCACCCTGACGATCGCAATCGCATTGAGGCAGGGCTACAGCGGGAGCGTCAAGGCAACCACTTTTATGAAGAGTATCGCTTTATTCGCCCGAACGGTGAAATTCTCTGGCTGCTGTCGCAAGCGTTTCCAATCCAAGATGAAACGGGAACCATCCTTCGGATTGTGGGCACGGTAGAGGATATTACTGCTCGCAAACAGTTAGAGCAATCGCTGCGATCGCAGGCGGAGGCAGAGCATCTACTAGCCACGATCACCCAGAACATCCGTCAATCGTTGGAGCTAGAGAAGATTCTGGCAACCACGGTGCTTGAGATACAGCGAACACTGAATGCCGATCGCGTCTTGATTTTTCGACTTAACCCAGATGGTTCAGGACAGGTGATTCAGGAAGCCGTTGTCGCAACATATCCCATGACTGACCAGATGCGCTGGGAGGATGAACATTTCCCAGAAGAGTGCTACGAGTATTACCGACAGGGAAATCCCCGGATTGTACCTAATGTTGCAACCGATGAATGGGCCGGGTGTCTAACTGAGTTTTTGCAAGAGGTAGGTGTCAAGTCTAAAGTCGTTGCACCGATTGTGCAGACATCTGGAAAACTCTCTGCGGAAGTTTGGGGCTTGCTAATCGTTCATGCTTGTTCCCATTACCGTCATTGGCAAGAATCAGAAGCCGACTTTTTGCAGCGCATTTGCAACCAGTTGGCGATCGCGATTGACCAGGCAAACCTGTATCAGCAGCTGCAAATAGAACTGGCAGAGCGCAGACAGACAGAAAAAGCCTTGCGCGTCAGCGAAGAGCAATTCCGTAGAGCATTTGATGATGCACCGATCGGGATTTCTCTCATTTCACCAACTGGACAGTTTTTAAAAGCGAATACTTGCTATTGCGACATTATTGGATACACCGAAGCGGAACTATTGGCGCTCACCTTTCAAGAACTCACATATCCAGCGGATCTTGAAGCAGATCTGGCAGGTCTTCGGCAGCTGGTAGCTGGTGAGATTCGTTCTTTTCAAATGAAAAAGCGATACATCACCAAGCAAGGAACTATTGTTCCAGTGCTCCTCAACGTGGCACCCATTAGAGATGAAGATGGACAACTGCTCTACCTCGTGGGACATATTCAAGATACTCGCGATTATCTAAAAGTTGAACGAATGAAAGAAGAGTTTATTTCAGTGGTGAGCCATGAACTCAGAACTCCATTAACCTCGATTCGAGGTGCTCTCGGCATTTTGGAAACAGGTGTGTTCAATGACAGACCGGAGAAAGCCCAACACATGCTGCAAATTGCCCTTAACAATAGCGAGCGGTTGGTGCGTCTAGTCAATGACATTCTCACTTTAGAACGATTGGAGTCTGGCAAAGTTCAGCTCGTGATGGAACACTGCCAAGTTGAGGACCTGATGCAACAGGCTGTAGACAGCGTGCAAGCGATCGCCGATCAAAGTGCGATCACACTTTGCCTGACTCCCCTCCGTGCAAATCTATGGGCAGCCCCCGATACCATCATTCAAACCTTTACCAACCTACTAAGCAACGCCATCAAATTTTCATCGACCGGGAATACGGTTTGGTTCAAGGCTGAAATGATGGATGAGCAAAAATCTTCATCTACTACCCGCTCCCCACTTCCTACTCCCTACATTCTCTTTACCATCAAAGACCAGGGTCGCGGCATTCCTCAAAACAAACTTGACGTTATTTTTGAACAGTTCCAGCAGGTCGATGTGTCCGATTCGCGCCAAAAAGGGGGAACCGGATTGGGGCTGGCAATTTGTAAAAAGATTGTACAACAACATGGTGGGCAAATTTGGGTCGAGAGTCGTTTGGGCGAGGGCAGCACCTTTTACTTTACGTTGCCATTGACGATGAAGAATGAAAGTAACTAAGCGAATTCTCATTGTGGATGATGAAGAAGATATTCGCGATGTCGTGCGGGTATCGCTAGAAGAATTTGCGGGTTGGCTGACGATAACTGCAGCATCCGGTACTGAAGGCTTGCTGATTGCCAAAACTGAAGCCCTAGATGCCATTCTGCTGGATATATCGATGCCGGACATAAATGGATTTGAGATATGTGAGGAACTGCAGGCAGACTCTGAAACGCAGATGATTCCAGTGATCGTATTGACGGCTAAAGTCCTGCCAAGCGATCAAAACCGACTGGCAGAGCTAGAGGTTGCAGGAGTGATCACAAAGCCCTTTGACCCAATGACTATTTGGAGACAGGTGGCAGAGATATTGGGATGGAGTGTATAGAAATGCCCTTATCATATCAGTTTCATATCTTTTTGCTCTAGTATCGCTATTCGACTATAGATTTTTTGCGATGAGAGCAATACCAATTCGTAATTTGCTTGAAGCGATTGAAGAATGGGCCTATTTTAGCTATGAGAGGCTCCAGATCAGTAGCAGGCATTTATAGTGAATTAGTATCACACACCAGAGCTAGATTTCTAACAAGTTGTCATGATACATCAAACATCCCTCTCCTCAGAAATAGAATTTTTTGACTACAATACTCTGAACTTAGAGGTGCGCATAGAAGTTCAGCAGCAGACTACTGAACTCAAAAGTTTGGTAGGTCAAACAGCTCAGAATATTATTAGTGTGGGTGAGAAGTTGGTTGCAGTCAAATCAAAACTCGGACATGGAAACTTTAGAAAGTGGCTGAAGTCAGAGTTTGGTTGGAGTATACCAACTGCTCGGAGATTTATGCGCGTGTATGATAGGTTCAAAAGTTTCAATTTGAATCATTTGAATATTGCGACCTCAGCCTTGTATCTTCTCGCTGAACCCGCGACTCCCGTTGAGGCACTCAAGGAAGCTCTTGACCGTGCTGCTTTGGGAGAAGCCATCTCTCATGGCAAATCCAAAGAGATTATTGCACAGCAAAAAGCTAGTGTCATCAATGGCTTCAAAGGAACAGTAGAGCAGCAATCGTCTAGACATGTTGAACTGTCTCCAGCACTAAAATCCAGTATTTGCCCTGAATCACCAGCTAGGTCTGCTCCAGAAAGAGAAATCGTGTCAAAAGCAGTCACTGTTGCGTGTCTGAATCCTTCACCAGAAGGTGAAAAATCTGTTCTCAAGCAGCAGCTGCCTGAGGATTTCACAGAAGCTATAGCTGAGGTACAGTCAACACCTCATAACTGCATCCGAGTTCTCAGTATGGAATGGCACCACTTTGAACAGAGCGAGGAGACAATGCAAATCTTTGAGATTGTCTCTGATATGGTTCATGCTAAAGTGGCCTGTTTTCCCAGCACAATCATCGCTATCCTTCAGCATCTAAGCAGCCATCCTCTACAGGTTACGGATTTTCTAGAGGTCACCTCGAAAAATTAAACAGCATAGCTGTAGGGCTGAATTGAGTCAGGAGATTTAAGGATGATGGGTTCTGCCTTTACGTCTGCTCAAGTACCAGAATGGCTCATGCACCAAGTTCGATGGGTGCTAACAATTGGTTGGCTTTTGCTCATTGCATCTCTATTTTACGATCCCTGGACATTGACATTAACTGAGCCCGAGCATCCCTGGAGTCTATTGCGACTACCCAATAATTGTGTGCAGGTGCAAGGTCAATGTTTGTCTCAACAACCCTACCCACTGGGAGCCACCATCTTCTGGGGAGCTGTTGTCCCATCGGGAATTTTTATGTTGCTGGTGTTTGGACATGAGCTATGGCGGCGGATTTGTCCCCTCTCGTTTCTCTCTCAAATTCCCCGCGCTTTGGGTTGGCAGCGTCAATTCAAACGGGAGAATAGAAAGACTGGGAAGGTGCGCTACGAACTGGCAAAAGTGAAACCCGATTCCTGGCTGGGCAGAAACTATCTCTATGTGCAACTTGGCTGGTTTTTTGTGGGACTGTGTGGGCGAATTTTGTTCTTCAACGCCGATCGTCTCGTGCTGGGTGGCTGGTTGGTATTTACGATCGCGGCGGCGATCGCGGTGGGTTACTTTTACGGGGGCAAGTCCTGGTGTCAATACTTCTGCCCAATGGCACCTGTTCAGACCATTTTTAGTGAACCAGGAGGTTTGTTGGGCAGCAAGGCACATATGAGTGAGCAACCGATTACTCAATCCATGTGTCGAACGGTGCTACCAGATGGCAAAGAGCAGAGTGCTTGTGTGGCTTGTCAAAGTCCTTGCTTTGATATTGATTCTGAAAGGACCTACTGGAAAGGATTAAGCCAACCCAACACCCCTCTGCTGCGATACGGCTACGTGGGCATCGTAGTTGGCTATTTTGTTTACTACTATTTATATGCAGGCAACTGGGATTATTACTTTTCAGGGGCATGGAACCGGGAACCCGATCAACTCGCATCCCTGATGAAACCTGGACTTTATCTATTTGGGCAAGTCATCAACATTCCCAAGCTGGTTGCCGTCCCACTGGTATTGGGTGGATTTACAGCGATTGGCTATGCACTCGGACAATTAATTGAAAAAGGTATCAAATCTTATAGTCGTCGGCATCATTTAAACCTGACTTCCGACCTGATTCGACATCGCTTTTTTGCCATTTGTACCTTTGGAATATTCAACTTCTTCTTCATTTTCGCAGCTCGTCCCCTGATTCTATTAACGCCTGTATGGGTGCAGTACATTTACGATTTAGGTCTGGTTTTTCTGAGTACGCTTTGGCTACAAAGAACCTGGAGACGTAGTCCGGAGCTTTATTCTCGCGAGAATCTAGCTAGTCGATTCCGTAAACAACTGGAGAAATTGCAGTTAGATGTTTCACGGTTTTTGGACGGGCGCTCTCTGAACGATCTGCATGTCAACGAAGTGTATGTATTGGCAAAAGTTCTTCCTGGCTTCACTCGCGAGAAACGACATCAAGCCTACAAAGGAGTGGTGCAAGAGGTTTTAGAGGAAGGCTATGTTAACACCTCCAGTAGTTTGGAAGTCTTGCAGCAAATGCGTCAAGAACTAGGTATTACTGATGATGAACACCGCGAAGTGTTAGAAGAATTGGGCATTGAAGATCCAGAGTTGCTCGACCCCAATCGTCAACGAACATTAGAAAATCAAATCCGGTTGAGCGGCTACCAAAAATCATTGGAGCGCTTAATGTTGCTGCAACAAAGGCAACCCGATCGCACTGCATTTGAGCGACTGTTACAGCAAAATTTAGCACAAATTCGCTCCTTGCGCCGTAAGTATTCAATTACAGCACAAGAAGAAGAGTGGATTTTGAATGGACTTTCCTCTAATGCAGGGAACTTCCAAAAAGCGGAATATTTACTGACTCGATTATCAGAATTAAACGATTGCTCACATGCCTTGAATCAACCCCTGCTTCAACAGCATCAAGCAGTAGTAAATTGCTTGCAAGAAAGCGTGCATCACAAACAAGAGTTGATGGTGCAAACGATTTTGGAAACGCTGGGAGCCCTACAAAATGATCCGAATGTGCTTTCCCTAGCACAATCTTTGAAACAATATGCGCCTCTAATTGTGGTAGATCTTTTAGGATGGGTAAATGGGCACGCTTCCCCCAAAACGGGAAGTGTTTCGCAACGTCTGCAACCAGAAATTGTTCAATTTCTGACTCAACCGGGAAAACCAATCATTAACAATTCTTTAAAATCTTCCCCTCAAGAGATTTTGAGCTATTTAGAAGTCTTGCTCCAGCAGTACAATCCCCTGATACAGGCGGCGACGCTTTATCTGATTGCCCAACTAGATTCGGAACGTGCTCGGACGATTGTTCGCGATCGCTATTATGATTTCAGTCATCCGCTAGTGCAAGAAACTGCAGAACGAGTTCTGTCTTTCCCGACTCCAGGCTCCCTCACTGAATTTCCGAAGTTAGAGAAATTGGTGTATCTGTCTAAGAGCGATTTCTTCCATCGGATTGCGACTGAAACGCTGATTGCCCTTGCCGATCGAGCTGAGGTAAGAAGTTACTCAATCGGTGATGTAATCACAGAAGCAGGCGATACCTGTCGGGAATTGCTGCTGTTAGTCGAAGGTGATGCCAAGATTCACTATCAGTTTGCAGACGGGATTCGAGTTGAACACCTCCACCCAGGGCAAATGCTGGATGAGCTAGAGGTTTTAACTCACAGCAACTCGGAAAATACTATTATCGCTGACAGCGAAATGGTTCGCATTCTGGCAATCTCAATCGATGCCTTTGATGACTTACTAGAGCATGACTCTGATTTTGCACGGCGAGTTTTGGAACTCGAAAGTTGGCATCTCCAGCGCTTCATGCGATCAGTGCAACCTGTCTGAATTTAGACTACAACAGCCAACCTATTAATGAACACTCTACAAGACTCACCCAAAAATATTCTTACCACAAGAGCGCGTCTTGGAGAAGCACCTTGTTGGAATTCAGATGAAAACCTGCTGTATTGGGTCGATATCTATAATCATCGAGTGCATCAGTTTAATCCAGCTACAGGCGCTCATCAATTTTTTGATGTCGGAGAAGTTGTTGGCTGTCTTGCACCCGCAGGAAAGCATCGACTGATCATGGCACTCCGCAGTCAACTCGCTTTCTTGGACACAGGTAATGGTGAAGTTACACCAATCATTGAGATCGAGCATATCCACCCAGATACTCGTTTTAACGATGGCAAATGCGACGCTACTGGGCGCTTCTGGTTTGGTTCAGTCAGTGCTAGCGAAGCCACCGCTTGTTTATACCATTACGATCCGAATGGTACTTTACAGCTCTTAGAAACTGGATTAACGATTTCCAATGGGTTGGGATGGAGTCCTAACGAAGACACCTTTTATCTCACAGATTCGCATTGCAGAACAATCTATGCCTATGATTTTGATTCTCAAAGCGGCAGTCTTAGCAACCGTCGAGTTTTTATCAATTTAACAGCGGAGTCTTTTGAACCGGATGGTTTGACTGTGGATCAAGAGGGTTGTATTTGGTCAGCGATGTGGAATGGTTGGTGCATTATCCGGTTTGATCCTTCTGGTAAAGAAATGATGCGAGTGCAGATGCCTGTTCAGCGTCCAACATCTTGTACGTTCGGCAATAGCGATCTCAGGATGTTATATATTACAACAGCATCTGTTGGGTTAAGTGAGGTAGAAATTCAAAAAAGCTTTTATTCTGGTGACTTGTTTCACTTACCTACTGACGTTTCTGGCTTGCCTACCTATCACTTTAGAGGTTGAATTATCAATTACGAGCAGACTACCGCCTAACAACCTTTATCTTTCTATCATTATATCTTGAGCGCTATCACCAAGAGAACTGCCATTACACAAAAAACAATAAAAACAGTATACCATATAATCATTTATTAATTCTCCAATGTAGATATAATACTTATATATAAAATATAAGTATTTAACGGAATTCTATCATACTTTAGTTATATTTTCTTAATTTTATTGACTATTTTTTTGCCTGAGAACATAACTCTTAGTTTGCAGATTTGGTCTTTCACACACAGAAACCTTACTCCTGTTAAGAAGGTCCGTTAAGAGAGGCGGCATGAAGGATATTTCGGTAAGGTTATGGTGAACAGAAAACAAATTCCCGTGAGGACGAGTGCGATTAATAGTGAAGTTTTGAGCCCTGAAGTCGCCGCATCAAGGTTAATTGAGCGCAGCAATGGATAGGTTGATGGCGGCAGTTTGTTGGTAAATACATCTCTGAGTTCTTCTCTAGAAAACGTCTGCAACATTTCTTGTAATTTGGCAATGATTTCACTGCGTTGGGCTGACGGCAATGTTCTGCCAAGATTTTGTAAGATACCATCAACAATGCCTTGAGAGGCAAAAAATACTAGGGCTGCACCGAGAATTCCTCTCCCTAGCGAGTTCCCCAAGTTCTGAATCGGATTATAAATTCCATAACATTGCGGTTTCTCATCCATTGACGCTGCTGAGTAAGTGAGGGCGCTAATATACGACAAAAATAATCCTGAACCAACACCCATAACGATCAACCCCGGCATCAGTCCAAGCGAGGGAACTAAGGGATGCAAGCAGCTGTAAAGCACTCCAATACCAGCAGCAAGCAAAGCAATACCGCTACAAACGATATACTTGGGTGCGATGCGGTTGCTCAAAACCGAGTACTTCACAACGGCAACTAACACAATTATCATTGATACGTTGTACGGTATGATGGTAAGCACTGTTCTGAATGGATTCAGCGACAATGCAACTGGTACAAACTGATACAGGTTGAATTGTATGCCTACTGTAATCATTGTATGCAGCATTGCGGTAAGAATCCCCAATAAGAATCCTCGCTTACGCAATAGTCCGACTCGGAGTAGAGAAGCTCCATGTCGTTTTGCCTGCCGTCGTTGCCAGAAACCGAAGAATCCTAAAATAATCACTCCAACGGCGACTAATGTGGGCACAATCGAGATCGAAAATGGTGGAATTACTAGACCCGCAATTGAAAACACACGCTTCGGCTCCCACCACCCAAATTCTCCTGCCAAGCTGATGCCTGTTAAAATAGAGCCAAGCCCCAGCAATGAGAGCAAACCTCCCACCCAGTCGAGAGGTTGCCTATGGGGAATTGCCAGATTTGGCAGCGAGCGTCTGAATAGCAACACGAGGATAAGAACACTCAGTGAGGGTACAAATGCCCAACGCCAACCTAAAGTGGAGGCAAGGTAACCCCCAAGCAGAGATCCAGACAAGCCACCTAGCGTAGAGGCCAAAATTAGTGCTAAGGTTACTCGCTCTTCGGCTTCAGCGCCATAAATAAGATCTGCGATCGCCCAAGGAGTACTAATCAAGGGAGTGGCAGCTAGACCCGTCAACAGCGAAAAACTGATTGCGAGAATTCCAATTGTAGGACTAAAGGAAGTAAGAGCAATCCCGATGCCATATAGAATCAAGCCGAAGATAAATACGCGAGTGCGACCGTAAAAGCTACACAAGTTCTCTGTTGTAGGTGCAAAGGAAGCTGTCACTAGGGAGAAAAGCACCAGGATATCCTGAATGTAGCCAACGCTCGAATTGAGTTCGAGCACGATTGAAGGCATGATGGCAGGTATGACACTGACATTATAGGCAACCATAAATAAGGTGAGACTGATTGCCCAAAAGCCTTGATGTCTAAATTGAAGCGTCCGCACTTGGTTCATATTCTGTGACGACGACTACCGAAAAGATGAGCCTAAATATAGGAAAACACGCAGGCAACGAGGAAGATTTCACAGGTCAGATAAATCCACAGCCGCAAAATCATGACGCTGCCAATTACACCAAAGGTACAACTCAACCCAAATAAATCGGAAAGGATTACCTTTGTCTAAAGCGATCGGCTGATTGTAGTGGTAAAAGGTTAATTCTAGTGCCATAGCGTATTTCCCTGAGAACTGCTATATGACTCTTGCTACCCTACGCCCTTTCCTTGCCATACCCCCTCGTTTCCGGATTTGGCTCGTCCTGTTTTTTGCGACACTACTTCTGACTTGCATAATTACGCCACTTTATGCCCAGGAGAGCAACCCTGCTGGTAATCCGATCGATGGCTATCCTGTCACTTTAGATGGTCAAGTGTTGTTCACTGTGAGGCAGGGCATTCCAGGCACAATAACTGCAGCAGAGCGGGCAAAGGTGATCAATGAGCGGTTGCTCGCAATTGCCCATGATGAGCAGATCGCGCCCGAATCAATTCGGGTGGAAGAACAGGACAATACCTCAATAGTCATAGCGGGGCACACACTTCTCCTTACGGTGTTGAATGCCGATCGGCAGGCAGGTCAATCTCGTCAACAACTGGCAAAAGCAACGGTGCAAATTCTCAAACCAGCGATTACTGAGTATCGAGACAGCCGCAGTGCTAGACGGATTGTACAAGGTATCCTGTTTGCCACTCTCAGTACGATCGCACTTTTGATCTTCTTGCTGCTGCTGCAACGACTGATCTCCACGTGGTCGCTCAAAAGCAGAGCCGCGCATCGAGAACATAGGCTGGGTTTGAGAATTCAAAATTTTCAGCTTTTGGGTTCTGATGCAACAATTTATCTATTAGAAGGATTTCTCCAATTCCTCAAACTGGTACTAACTATCGCCAGCCTTTACCTCTACATCCCGTTTTTGCTCAAGCAGTTCCCGGCAACAAGACCCATTGGAAACTCAATCTCCAGCAATACTGTCTACCAGGCAAATCAACTCATTAATGGGTTTGTATACTATCTGCCAAAATTGGCGATCATTACCATCGTTGTCTTCTTCACGTATTTCTTCATCCAGTTTGCTAAGTTGGTGATCTCAGAACTGGGACGAGACGACATTCATCCCTGGTTCTACCCAGAGTGGATACAACCTACCAAGCGGCTGGTAACAATGCTTTTGATTGCAGGGGCTTGCGTGATTGCGGCACCCTATCTACCCGGATTTGGTTCTCCTGCATTTGAGGGCATTTCTATTTTTTTAGGCGCATTGCTAACCCTAGGATCGTCCTCTGTGGTTGCCAACACGATCTCTGGAATTGTCCTAATCTACACCCGTGCTTTTCGCATTGGGGACATAATTCGGATTGGAGATGTGCTGGGGGAAGTGATTGAAAAATCCCTGTTTGTGACCCGCATCCTCACTTTCAGGCAGGAAGTTATTACCATTCCCAATCAATCTTTGCTGAATGGTCAAGTGATCAATTACAGTGCAATTACACATGAAGCCAATAGTTACTTGATACTGTCTACGATAGTTACGATGGGATATGACCTTTCGTGGCGTAAAGCCCATGAGGTTCTGATCGACGCCGCAAAAGTCACGGCTGGTATCGTGCCAGAACCACATCCCTATGTATTACAAACTGCTCTGAATGATTACAACGTCAGCTACGAGCTGCATGTGTACACAAATCATCCGGAACAAATGCTAAGAATCTATTCTGAACTACACCAAAACATTCAGGATCATTGTAACCAGGCTGGTATCGAACTTCTCTCCCCTGCCTTTTCAGCCCTGCGAGATGGCAATCACTCAACCATTCCTGCTGACTATTTACCCAAAGACTATCGCTCACCTGGATTTCAGATACAAAACAAGAATAATCACTAACTTATGAACAGTTCCAGCAGGAATGTATCTGATCATATCAGCTTCATATTTTTTTGTTCTAATTTAGAAAGCAAGTCATCTCATTAACTCTCAAGTTACTTCTGTCATGTTCAGCAATAACTTATCCCAAATTAGTCTTCTTGAGGTTGCGGTCAATGCTTTAAACCAAGCCTTATAGCAGCTGCCTGAGCATCGCTATACTCCCTCTTTTTCGCTTCAAGATTCAAAAGTTTACGTCACTTTAGCCCACGATCATTAAGGCTTCACTCCAGTTTTACAGAAGAGGAATACTTCTGCAAAGGTTATGGTAGCTCTTAAGAGATAAGTGCGAAAAGATATGAGGTTGAATTTTGTCACCATTTTCATATTGACAGAACTCTCAAAAATCTTCTCAACACTCACTCAAGGCAACGCCTGTGGCAGCAAGGCGCGACTTCCTTGAGCAAGCTCAAGTGAAAGTTGTTCTCTTTCCAAGAGTAGAGAGGACCTTATTCATGAGCACTAAATCCATTCTGTTGATTGAGTACGAAATCTCTATCCAAGAAATGTTACATGTCTGTCTTAGTGAAATTGGTGGCTGGAGAGTCATTCTATCAAACTCGATTCGGGAGGGGATTAAGCTGTGTGTGATGAGCCGCCCTGATGCCATTTTGCTGGACACTTCTACTCCAGAAACAGATGCTCTGATATTCATTGAACAATTGAAGCAATATTCCATTGTTCAATCTGTCCCAATCCTGCTGATTTCTGCCAGAGCTAATTGGTTTACCCCAGAGCAGCTTAACCAGATGGGATTTGCGGGAGCAATCACTAAACCGTTCGACCCTTCCACCCTACCCAATCAAGTTTCTCACCTGCTGGGGTGGAGTTACTGAAGAGCTGTAACCAGCCTAGTATCAGCTAATTCGGAAGGATTACAAACGAAGATTAACCTAGGAGGAAAATATGTCAACACTAACTGTTTGGAAATTCAATACTGCTGATGGTGCAGATCATGCTTTGACTAAGTTAGAAGCCCTGCAAAAACAGCAATTAATTCAACTTCTAGATGCCGCAGTCGTTTCCTGGCCCCAGGGGCGTAAACGGCCTAAAACCTATCAGGCAATGAGTACTGTGGGCTCTGGTGCACTGGGAGGTGCATTCTGGGGAGTATTGTTTGGTCTTATCTTTTTTGCCCCTCTGTTAGGGTTGATAGTGGGTGCCGCAGCAGGCGCGCTTTCAGGTCAGCTTACTGACTATGGAATTAACGATAACTTCATCAATGAGCTGAAAAGCAAAGTCACAGAAGGAACATCTGCCCTATTTTTGCTAACGGGTCAGGTCACGGTAGATAAGGTTGCAGAGGCTTTTACCCAAGACCAAAAAGGTGAATTGATTCAATCAAACCTATCAAAGGAGCAAGAAGCAAAACTGCGAGAAGACTTTGGCTCAGAGGTGTAGTTAAATTAATTTTTCCAATGTAGGGTTGGCTTTTTACGTACAACCCTAGAGGTGTTATGTACTCTAATGCCTCCCCTATTACTTTCGAGAAATTCGACATTTCGCATCATCGACATCCTCTTCATTTATGAAGAACGAAAGAAGTGAAGTCATATTGACCGAAATTGATGATCTGGATAGATATATTAGGAGCAATCACTATGGGTACCGATCGGGGCGCTTTAGTCATCATTGGTGGTGCGGAAGATAGGCAGGGCGATTGCGTGGTCTTGCGAGAATTTATCCGATTAGCGGGCGGAATGAAAGCCCATATTGTGGTGATGACCGCAGCTACCCGTATGCCTATAGAAGTGGGAGAGGACTATACCCACATTTTTGAGCGATTAGGAGCAGAGTTAGTGGAGGTCGTGCATACCGAACGGCGCGAAGATTCTCTCCGGGAAGATTCTCTTCGCGCGATCGAACAGGCAACGGGTATCTTCTTTACCGGCGGCGATCAGTCCCGCATTGTGCATTTCATTGAAGGAACGCCGTTAGATCAGGCAATCCACAAGCGATATGAGCAAGGAGCTGTGATCGGAGGGACTAGTGCCGGGGCTGCAATGATGCCCGATCAAATGATTGTAGGCGGGGCATCAGTCTCTAATCCGAGTGTCGATGCGGTCTGCATGGGCCCCGGCATGGGCTTTTTACCGGGGATTATTGTGGATCAGCACTTTGCTCAACGGGGTCGTTTGGGTCGCTTGCTAGCAGCCCTAGTGCTTCAACCTGCGTTGCTTGGTATAGGGATTGATGAAGACACAGCCATTGTTGTTAACGGCGATGAGTTTCGGGTGGTTGGGCAGGGAGCCGTCACAGTCGTCGATGAATCAACTGCTACCCACAACAACCTGGATGGATTGCTCAGAGATGAAGCCATCACACTTTGTGGAGTGAAGTTACACATTTTATCCAACGGCTATCGTTTCAACTTGAAAATGCACCTACCGTTGCTGTAATTGCACTGTAAGACTTCAAGTAGGGGAGAGTTCAACCTGATGAATTAACATCAATCCAACAGGCGAAAACTGTACCTACAGGCGCTAAAGTGTGTCTAGGCAAACTCCTAAGGTGCTTGGAACGAAAAATATGACAGCTAACACGCCCGATCCGGAAACGGTTGTAACCCAATCCTTATCTAGCCGCGAACTCATTGATAAGCTAGTTGATGACACCAACATTGATTATGTAGAAGTGATTCAAACGGTCATCGCCAGCCTGCAGCAAGACGAGAGTGCAATGGTCAGTAAGACGGCTGAAGGCCATATTTGGAAGTTTAAGTACGGTAGCGTGGAAGTGTTTGTCCAGCTTACGGGAGTAAACGACGAAGATACTTTTACCGCCTGGGCTGCTGTACTCAAGCTGCCTGCTAAAGATGAACCCCGATTGATGCGGCATCTGTTGGAGATGAATTGGTCTGGCACATTTGAATCTTGTTTTGGAATCTATGATGACCAAGTTGTTGTATTGTCAACCAACATTTTGGCAGATCTAACCCCTGGTGAAATCTCCCGCATCATTACGGTTGTGGCAACGATCGCTGATGAAAACGACGAAGCCTTACAGGCCGAATTTGGCAATAATTGAACTCTGAGCAGCAAACTCCTATTTGGCGGCTAATTCCACTCTTGGCAGCGCCCGGACGAGTTCAGATGGCGATTGACAGCTGGCTTTTATCTCAGCACCTCCAAGGACATCCTCCATCTCTTCGGTTCTATACTTGGTTGCCAGCCTCAATCTCCTTGGGATATCACCAATCTACCTGGCCTAAACATTGGCAACATTTGACATGGCAAGGTAGACCTTTGGAATTAGTACAGCGTCCTACTGGTGGACGAGCTGTCCTGCATCAAGGTGATTTGACCTATGCTTTGATTACATCTGGACTAGATGGTAGTCGCCTCAAAGTATATCAACAACTTTGTGGGTTTTTACTTCAAGGCTGGCGATCGCTTGGTGTCGAGCTGCGCTATGGTGCAGCTGGGCAGGGATATATACATAACCCCAGTTGTTTTGGTACTGCTACTGGTGCAGATTTAGTTCTACCAGATGGTGCCAAATTCATTGGTAGCGCTCAACTGAGACGGGGCAGCGCAGTTCTACAGCATGGTTCAATCCGCTTGGAACCTGATGCGGCTTTATTTACCAAAGTGTTTGATACCGAGCCGTTTGTTCCGGTTCGTCTGCCTCTAGCTCAACGAGGAGCAGCTCTGATTCAAACGGTTATAGATGGTTTAGTGGTGGCAGCAGCCGATTATTTTGCAGTCCATCTGGCAATCCAACCTCTACAGGAGTCAGAGTGGAGAGACATTATAAACCAGTTTCAGCTATCGGCAGATTTAGTAACACAAGATACAGAAACTCAATTTTAGAGCAGTTAATGTATTGACCTTTATGAAAACTTGATGTAAAACCAACAATGTCGAATCCAGTCCGTTCCCCTGTTAATGCTGCTAGTAGAGAGCTTAAACCCCAATTAGGACTAGTAGCCATCACAATTAATGCTATGGCGCTGATTGCTCCCGGCGCTTTCTTGTGGACTACTTATCAGTTGCAAGCACCTAAAGATTCTGCTCCCAATATGTGGGCGGCGGTGGCTCTAGCGACAATCATTGCTCTTCTGACCGCAAGCTGCTATGCCACTCTGTCTAGAGCTTATCCCGAAGCTGGAGCAGGTAGTTCATATTACTACGCTGAGGCAGCAATCATCGCCAAAGAGGAGCACACGCATTTCCGCTTTGCTCGCATTGCTAAATTTATCACCGGATGGGCAGCACACTTATACTACTGGGTCTATCCGGGTGTGATGGTCGGTTTCATGGGGACACTCCTTGTCTTCATCGGTCAACTGTTCAATCCCAATTTCGCTTCAGATAACACAACCAAGGTCATAATTTGCTTCGTCTTTGCAGCAATCGTTGGCAGCATTGCGCTGATTGGTGTGACTGGATCGACCTTAGTTAACATCATCATTAACATCATCCAGATTACTTCCTTAGCCATCTTCTCGATCTTAGCGATCGCCTTTCGTTTGGGTCATCCTAGCTTACCTTATGAACATGCGAGTGCCATCAGCGTGGTCTTACCGCACGACTTCAGGGGGTTAATCTTCCAAGCAACAATTGCTATCCTCTTGGTTGTCGGTTTTGAATCGGCTACGGCACTAGCAGGGGAGGCAAAGAACCCAGGAAGAGATATTCCTCGCGGTGTTGTCCTATCGCTAATCATTCAAGCCTGTATCTGCTACTTCTTAGAGTACTTCGCCGCTAACTTTTTCATTAGCGAAAACTACCAGGGATTAGTAGATAAGTCTGGAGGTAACTTCATGCTGCTTAGTGCAGCCAAGACTTTACCAGCAAACGTAGACATTACTAAGCTTTCAGGTTACGACCCGAAAGTTTACGCAGGTGGTAGCGTTGTGCATGGCTTCGATGCTGCGGCAGCATCCAGCGCTCCGATTGGGGATATGGCAAAGATTCTAGGCGATACTTTGCTTGGCGGTCAGGGTTTCAACTTTGAGTTGATCCTGGCAATTACTGTTGTGTTAGCGCTGATTGGTACAGCTCTGTCTTGTCTAGCAACAGGCGTGCGCGTCACCTATGCTATGGGTGGAGACAGAGAACTGCCGCCAGTATTTGGCTTCATGCACGGCAAGTTTAACACCCCACATATAGCCATCTATGTTCTCACAATTGTCTCGGCAATCATTGGTGGCTTCGGAGTCATCAATTCTGACAACTTGACGATTATTGGTCTAATTTCCAACATTGGTACATTCCTACTCTATGGTTTTACCTGTGCCGTGACTCTCATTGCCTCTATGGAGCATCTGTTGGGGGGACAAACTAACCCGTGGCAAACCAAGGTCATTCCTGCCCTGGGAACACTGTTAAACTTTGCCATGATGGCCGGGGTCATCTACTTCGGTATAGTAGGCACTGGGAACTCACAGAAAGATATGCTTTGGGCTATCGGCTGGTCAGTTGGGTTTTTTGTGTTTGGCTTTGTTTGGCTCTTTATTAACAGTGTTGCTAGAAAGCAACCACTTTTCCTGCCTCCCGATCATGTCGATCCTAGAAGGGGAGGTGTCTAGTCAAGTGATAAATCAAGAAGAGCAGCAGAAGTGATTGAAGGGGATAACAAATGATGGACATGATTGTGGCAATTATTCAGCCCTCTAAACTTGAAGATGTAAAGCAGGCTTTAGTAGCTGTTGGTATCCAAGGAATGACCGTTACTGGCTCAAAAGGCTTCGGTCGGCAAAAAGGTCATCCTATGGCATTTTTAGGTCTCTATGACCTTGAGGGCAGACCTTTCAAGGTTGACTTTTTGCCCAAGGTAAGGCTTGAAATAGTTGTCCCTAGCGAGAGAACCGATTTGATTGTGAATA
Source organism: Chroococcidiopsidaceae cyanobacterium CP_BM_ER_R8_30 (assembly GCA_019244235.1). Classification (GTDB taxonomy): domain Bacteria; phylum Cyanobacteriota; class Cyanobacteriia; order Cyanobacteriales; family Chroococcidiopsidaceae; genus JAFAVL01. The sequence goes on along the minus strand of JAFASY010000087.1, from coordinate 6,571 downwards.
CAATCGTCCAAACAGCCCAAACAGGTAAGATTGGCGATGGCAAAGTATTTGTCATGCCTGTAACTAAAGCTGTCCGTATTCGCACTGGCGAACAGGATGAATTTGCTCTTTCTATGGAAGAAGAGGCAGCAGCAAAATAGTTCTCCTAAAACCTGTGTATTTACCTATCTCCTGCTAGGAGAGCTTTGATAATTGTTGACAGTTAATTGATAGATTTTCAATTATCAATTTACCTATAGTCTCCGACCGTCAAAGGCAGGGGGTATGTCAACTAATTGCAGGGCAACTTTCTCTCGACACTTAAAACCGCAGCTGCTAACTGCGGTTCTTCTTTTGCCCGCCCTTCACTAGGGGCTAAGAATAGATTCAGCCAGATAAATTTCATCATCGGTACCTGTTGCTGTCAATAGATAATTGCCTTGCGACAACGACTCACTCTGCCGCTTGACTTGAGCCTCAGTGACTCCTAGGCCAACTAATCCCCCAATTAAGCCACCAGATACTGCACCAATAGCACCGCTAGAGAGTGCAAAAGCAATGATAGTTCCTGCACTAGCTGCTAAGATTGCATGACCCACACCGGGAATTGCCAAAGTACTAATACCCAACACTAAACCAGCAACGCTGCCTATTTTATTCCCTGTCACTAACCCTTGAACAGAACCAGTCGTAGCGCCTTGCTGAGCTTGCGCAACAAGTTCAGTCATCACTTTATCATTGCTAGAATTCCGATTTGGGACTGTGTCTTGAGAAATTAAGGTGACTTGTGCCATAGGAAAGCCTGCAGCTCTGAGCTGATCTAGCGCTTGACCTGCTGCTTGATGACTAGAAAATATGCCAATAGTGCGCCGCTGATGGCTGAGAACCATTTCCTTTCACCTCAATGGATAAATCAAAGTTTTATTCTGTAGCTTATGCTACTATTGTGCCATATTTTTTGTTAGCTTGAAAGGAAAGGATCGAGCTTTTCGAGCAGGAAACAAAAATATGCCGCTTTACCACTCATCCACAGCAGCACAACATCAGCCTGTTCGTCCACCGTTAGTAGGCAAGGCTGATGGTTTTGCTAATATTTTGGCAGGAGTATTTCTCCTCTTCCTTCCCCTAAGTTTTGCTCTAGGGGCGGCTTGGTACAGGAGATACTGTTCTCGTCGCCGGATCGCCATTCTGACCCAGAAGATCGCCACTTTAGAGCGGTTATGGCAAACTAGCCAGAAACAATAGGACCAAGCTAAAATTTTGCAGTTTTGGCAATCGCCTGTAGCTGCAAGCCCGGGGGATAGCTACCTTCGTCTTTGATCCGCTTGATTTCTACTTCAGAAAACGGCAAGTTTAACTTTTCACTTAGCGCTTGGACAATGTCTCCTCGGTCAATGACCCCAGCAACGGCTCCCGCTGGGGAAAGGACAGTAATGCGAGGCAGCCGCTGGGCTTCTAGCTGATTAATCATCTCAGCTAGAGGGGTTGACTCATTAACAGTAGGAATAGTGGATATTGGATGCAAGATGCTGTGAAGGGTTTGGCTTTCCCACTGACTGCGTTCTACTAATCGCAGATCATCAACAGATACCATACCTCGATAACGCCCGTCAGATGCGGCAAAATAGACCTGCGGCGTAGCTGTTTCTAGCAGATATAAGTCGGCAAACTGACGCAGCGTTTGATCTGCATCTACAACTCGAAAATCGTGGTTCATAGCATCAGCTGCAACTAGCTGAAGCAAGGCTTCCTGCAAAGTTGTAACGCGGTCATAGGCACCAGCATTACGGATGCCGAACCAACCCAACAATGCTATCCAGAGACCACTAACCAACTCACCCGTAAAGAAATCTACCGCAAGTCCTAGAGCTATGGCTAACCAGCCTAGGATTTGTCCCGCCCTCGCTGCCCAATGCACAGCCCGGAAGCGGTTGCCTGTGAGTTGCCACACGGCGGCTTTCAAAACTTGTCCGCCATCTAAGGGGAGACCAGGAATTAGGTTAAATAGCGCCAGCACCAGATTGATTTTAGCCAAATCTGCTGTCATTAGACTGGCTAGACTAGTCGTAGGCAAAGACTGACTCAGCAGAGTCAGTAGCAGAAATAGTACAACACTGACCACTGGACCTGCGATCGCTACTTGGAATGCTTGTCCAGGAGTCTTAGACTCCTCTTCAATAGAGGCAATGCCACCAAAGAGAAACAGAGTAATAGAGTTGACTGTAATACCCTGTGAACGTGCGACCAAGCTGTGACCTAACTCGTGCAATAAAACCGAGCTAAATAGTAGAAGTGCCATTACTAGCCCTGCACTCCAAGCTAAGACAGTTCCCCACTGCATGTAGGCAAATCCAAAATTGAGGGTCGCCAACGCTAAGATAAAAAACCACAATGGGTCCAAAAACAGCGGAATTCCGAACAAATTCCCAACTCGCCAACCTGTCTGCATGCCATTTTCCTAAAAAAATTCCCTAATTCCAGGATAGACAATCTTGATGGGGGGATGGGAAGATGTGGCGGTGGGGAGATGGGGAGAGAAAACATTGTTCCATTTCTCGTTCTTAGGCAGCAATCTATAGAATGCTCGACGATTTGAAGTTCTGCTTTTCAAGCTAGAATCAAGGTCAAGCCTTAAGAGGGTTGCACTCCGATAGAGTCAAGGAACCGGCGTCAGTAGTGAGTCTTCTTGCTTCCCATCACCCCATCACCCTATCTCCCCTACAGGGCTCCGATATTGGTCAATCCCAGAATAGTGGCGACACCAACAACGTGACCTAAACTTACCGAGGCTAAGACTGTACCGACGCTGGGATTATTGAATAGCGCAGGGAAAGGTAAAGGCATTTTTGGACCCACCTGGGGTTGCTCAATCGTCCTGCTGGCAATCAGCAGGATTAACAGACTGATCACACCAATGATTGCTGGCTCCTGCCAGGTGAAAGCTGGTGTATCGGGAACTGTTGCTTGAACTGCTAGTAAGATTGAATCAATCACGGTTATTTATCCTGAATAAACGGATGTCAACAAATAAGGATTATCAAAATTGTTGAGGTGGACACTAGTATCTGTTTCAAGAGTTAACAGTTACTTTAATTTTTGATACAAATCTCAATGCGAGTCAAGATTTGCGGTATTACTCAGCCTGAACAAGGACAGGCAATTGCTCATTGCGGGGCAACTGCCCTAGGCTTTATTTGTGTTGCAGGCTCGCCTCGCTATGTCACCCCTAATCAAATCCGCATCGTAGTGCAAGATTTACCGAAGAACGTTGACCGCATTGGCGTTTTCGCTAATGCTAGCTCAACAGAAATCTGTCAAACGGTGGAAGTAGCAGAATTGACTGGTATTCAGTTGCATGGTAATGAATCGCCAGAATTTTGCTATCGCTTGCAGAAATTATTACCTGGTGTGGAAATTATTAAAGCCCTGAGAGTGGAAAATGTTGCAGCTCTTGCTCGAGCAGATGCCTATATCAACTATGTCGATACTCTCCTATTAGACGCCTACCACCCCCAGCATCTAGGTGGCACTGGAAAAACTTTAGACTGGGTTAACTTGCAGCAATTTCGACCCAACTGCCCTTGGTTACTAGCTGGGGGACTGACACCAGACAACGTCCTAAATGCCCTCGACTTAGCACAGCCTAACGGCATCGACTTGTCTAGCGGAGTAGAGCGTAAACCTGGGGATAAAGACTTAAAAAAAGTTGCCCAACTGTTTAGGCAGCTGGGAAAGTGGAAACCGGACTAAAAAAAGGCTGGTTGGTGCCGAATTAAGTTAAAAAACTCTTCACGAGTTTTTTGGTCAGCTTGAAACACTCCTACCATAGCACTGGTAACTGTCCAAGAGCCAGGTTTTTGTACGCCGCGCATCACCATACACATATGGGTAGCTTCCATAACGACAGCAACACCCTGCGGCTCCAGGATCGTCTGAATTGCTTCCGCAATTTGGCGTGTTAGTCGCTCCTGTACTTGCAAACGTCGGGCATACATCTCTACAATCCGAGCCAGCTTACTCAAGCCCACGACTTTTTGAGTGGGAATATAGGCAACATGTGCTTTGCCAATAAATGGCAACATATGGTGTTCGCAGAGACTGAAGACGTCAATATCCCGGACTAGCACCATTTCATTGTGACCTTCGTCAAAGATAGCATCGTTAACAATCTCCTCCAAAGATTGGTTGTAGCCACTAGTAAGAAATCGCATTGCCTCAGCGACTCGCTTGGGAGTCTTTAACAGTCCCTCACGTTCTGGGTCTTCTCCAACACCCATTAGTAGAGTCCGTACAGCATCTATCATCGGCTCGTTAAGTTCCTCTGAAGGCGGCTGCAAATTGGGTTGACGACCATTCTGAGTGTTGCGGTCTGGTCTGGTTGAGAGGCTATTTATCATATCTGAAATCTAATGATGTCTTGCTTGTCGTTTGTTAATGATGGTTGTGAACCCTGAGCAGCAATCGCTGCGGTTTTAAGCAGTGGTTAGAGGGCACCAGCACTAGGCATCAGAGTCAATTCCTCAACCACTGCCTGTTCTGGCAACAGAGCAATGTAAAGAATTGCCTGAGCGACATTTTCTGGCGTCAACATCGCTGCGCGGTCAAATTTAAGATGGACTGTAGGAGCATCCCAGAGTTCAGTATTGACGGCCCCAGGGCAGAGTGCTGTTACCCTAATCCCACAAGGGCGTTCTTCAGCTGCTAAGGTTTTAGAAAGGGCGATTAGACCTGCTTTGCTAACGCAGTAAGCTCCCCAATCCGTAAATGCTTGCTGACCAGCAATTGAAGCAATGTTGATAATCGTGCCGCTTTGTTGCTCGCGCATTGATGGCAACACTCCTAAAGCACATTGGAAAGCACTAGTGAGATTCAAATTCATCACAGTTAGCCAATCTGCTAGGGGAGTTTCTCGCAAAGCAGCTGTATATCCCATTCCAGCGTTATTGACCAAGATATCAATGGCACCAAAATCCGCTACGATTTTGCTAATCTCTGCTTGTATCTGCTCAATCTGAGCTAAATCCAACGTATAGGCTTTGGCTTGTACTCCAGTCTGCTCGGCAGCACTCTTTACTGCCGTCAATCTATCGGAAGACCGACTCACCAATGCTACATCAATTCCCGCCTTGGCAAAGGCTAAAGCGGTTGCTTTGCCGATGCCGCTGCTTGCTCCAGTAATCAGGGCACGTTGCTTTTTCACAAAACTCATAGGATTCAATTCTCTTTAAGCAGAGGTCTTAGTCGCATCACTCCCCAACTGTTAAAAAATTTAATCATTAGCAGATTAAGCCAACATGAGATTCGGCTGATGCAGAGCTTAATGGTAAGCTGAGCTACTTGAGCCCATCATGTCAACTGGATGACAAATGGTTGAGACTGAGAAATTCCTTAAGGAATCTTTACAAACCATAACAATTATATCATTAGCAAACCAGCCGGGTGTTGCTTAAAACTTCTTAAAAAGAGGATTCATTGAAAACGCCTATGCGGCGAAACTTCTGATAGCGCAGTTCGCGACGCTGTTGGCTGGTCATTTGAGATAGCTCCTCTAGATTCTGTACTATCGCTTGCTTAAGCAACATTGCTGCCTTGAGCGGGTCAGAATGGGCTCCAGCCGGGGGTTCTGGCAACAGTTGATCGATAATACCCAAATTTTTCAGATCCCAAGCTGTAATTTTGAGCGCACTTGCAGCTTGGGGAGCTTTGCTAATGTCTCTCCAAATAATTGCAGCGCAAGTCTCTGGGGGAGCGACAGTGTAGATTGAGTGTTCAAACATCAGTAGGCGATCGCCCACACCAATTCCCAATGCCCCCCCAGAACCACCTTCACCAATCACAGAGCAAATGATTGGCACATCTAGCCGAAACATCTCTCTTAAGTTGTAAGCAATTGCCTCTCCGGCTCCTTGGCGCTCTGCCTCTACAGTCGGTAGCGCTGCAGGCGTATCAATAAAAGTTAGAATTGGCATGCCAAACTGAGCAGCATGTTCCATTAGCCGCATTGCTTTACGATATCCGCCTGGAGATGCCATGCCAAAGTTGCGAGCAATATTATCTTTGGTATCGCGACCTTTTTGATGACCCAACATCACGACTGGTTGCCCATCCAGCTTCCCTACCCCACCAACCATGGCTGGATCGTCTGAGCCACTGCGATCGCCATGTAGTTCAAGCCATTCGTCGCTAATGGCTTGAATATAGTCGAGCGTGCTAGGGCGGCGGGGATGACGAGCCAGTTGCAGTCGCTGCGCTGGAGAGAGACTGCTAAAAATCTCCTGGCGTAGCTGCATAGCGCGAGCTTCCAATTGCCGAATTTGGTCGGAAACATCGACACCATTCTCCTGAGCCAGTTCGCGAATCTGATCGATCCGAGACTCAAGCTCAATCAAAGGCTTTTCAAAATCTAAAATCAGTGGCTTGCGTTCAGTGGTTGCCATAGTAAGTGAGGGATAAGGGGCTACACCAGTAGAGGGCGAAATCCGTGTTTCACTGACACCTGACCAATTTGAGCCATTTTTTCCACGGTAATTTGATTGCGTCCCCAAGAAAAGTTGGTGTACAACTTCTCGAATTCCAGTAACATCGATTCGGC
>JAFASY010000048.1 GCA_019244235.1 Chroococcidiopsidaceae cyanobacterium CP_BM_ER_R8_30 | reverse complement strand
TTTGTCTCGGACGTTATCATCTCCAAAGTATTGTAAAAAGTTGAGAAATGTCCAATCTGCCATTAAGTTATCAAAACCAAAAGTAGGCAGCTGTTGCATCAACGAAAGCTGTAGCTTCTCTGAGCGATTTTCTCTTTGCAGCGTTGCTAGCGAGTCTTTTTTTTTGCTGGATTCAAGTTTCTGCAGTTGAGGAACCTGGAGGGTTCCAACTCCTAGTATACATAGTAAAGCTATAACAGAAGTAACAGCTGACTGACGGAAGTCTGAATAAAATAGAGCTACCCGTTTGATCATCTTCTTAATTTGCGCTTCAATATTTATATGATGAAAACTCAAAGGTCAGCTGGAGTAGAACTCTAGCTGCGCTCTTGAGCGCAAGCTCAACTTCAATCCAACAATAGCAAATAGAGTAGGAGAGGTAAAAGTCGTAATTTTACTGAATTTTGGTCACGCCTTGAGAACGAGGAATTGAGCTTGCTCTTGTCGCACTGCCGAAAAAGAACAAAAGCATCAAAGATTAAGAGCGTTGTTTGACCTAGCGGGAGCGCGTTATAAATCAGCAGGTGGCGACCCTTCGCTTGTTGTGCAAGTTGCAATATTTATTTAACTCAAGAGGAGCAACAAGAGTTTAAGGCTTAGCTAGGGACATATCGGCTAAGTGATGAAGGTACGGCGGTGGAACTCGACGGCTAAAAGTATATCACAACATAACCAATGGAGCTGCAATGCTCAAATAATCCCCCTAGAATGTTAAGAATTGTTCATATTTGGGTTAACACGATCGGGGGATCTAGATATTTTGCACATTTCAGCTAAGAATAAAAATGAGAACAGCTGAAAAAGTTTTAATCTCTGCCTAAAAGAAGGAATTTAGATATGGACATCGATTGGCGTGTGGCTTTCGTCTTACTACCAGTGATTGCAGCGGCGAGTTGGGCAGTATTCAACATCGCCCCGGCAGCCATAAGACAAATTCAAGGATTCCTCAATAAGGAGACCTGAAGCAGGTAGGGGATAGGGGGGAGTGAAAGAGCAAAGTTCCCCCTACCCCCTGCTTGTCCTCTCTTGTGTCATCTTGGAATACACTAGAAAACACGATCAGTTAGACTCTTGTGCAGTTAGAGCCAACTGAACACTCATGTTTTCCTTGCGTACGATTCACAGCATATATACTGATGGAGCATGCACTGGCAACCCTGGTCCTGGCGGATGGGGTCTTGTTATTTATTTTACCGATGGTTCCGTCTACGAGCAGGGTGGTAATGCAGCATTAACCACTAATAACCGGATGGAGATGCAAGCTGCGATTGCTGCCCTAACACTTTTAGCATCAGCTGAACAATCTGAGCCCGTTACTCTATATACTGACAGTGAATATTTACTTAAAGGCGTGACTCAATGGGTTAAAGGCTGGAAAAAGAAAGGCTGGAAAACCGCTCAAGGTAAAGACGTGCTTAACCGCGACCTTTGGGAAACTCTAGACGAACTTAACACTCAAAGGGTTAAGTGGCAGCATGTCCGGGGGCATACTGGAGATGTAGGCAACGAGCGCTGTGATGCAATCGCCCGTGCCTTTGCTAATGGCAGACCCCCAAACCTACAGCAACTTCCCTCTCACGATTGGAATGAAATTTCCGTTGAAGTAGCCCGTCCACTAGTAGGAGAATCTGAGTCAGACGCTACCCCTAAGCTCATTCATGAGACTACACAACCCAATCTGCTCAACTCGGAAATAAAAATGATGGATTCGCCAGTTACAGCTCATACCACCACCAGCGACGAACTGCCTCGCGAGGTGCGGGTTGCTCAACTCCGTAACCTGATAGAAACCTTACATATTGCCGACGAAATTGCAGTCAAAGGTTACTTAATTACTAGTTCGGAGTTAGCCGATCTAATGGATGTTCATGCGAGTGCCGTCACGAGTCGAGGCGATGAGTGGCGCTGGCGTAACTGGATTGTGTCACGAGTGCGGCGCGAGGGAAACCAAATTCTCTGGGAGCTGGAACGGGGGGATCAGGTCACTTCGATCCCGGAAAAGGAGTTGGAAGCCTCGGAATAAGCCTCCCTATCTCCCCACCTTATAATAATCCCGTCCCCGCCACTGAGTAGGAGTACTAAGAGCAGACAAAAAAATTCGCAGAACCGCCAGGGGATCGGCTAGCGGAGAAAGCCAAAACGTCCAGCCAGCTGAGGCTTTACTGCGGTCGTATACAGGAGCAATCGCTAGCAGCAAGGCAAAGCGAATTGCTAACAGAAATAGATTCAGCCCTAATAAAAGGAGAGGAGGAGAGGGGGAGAGATAGGGATGATGAGGAGAAAGTAAGAGGTAGCTGCAGACAATGGGTAGAGGTAGCCCTTGCACTGCCAGTAATAACCATAAATCGCCCCAAAGCTGAGCGGTAGAGCAGGCATCCTTAAGGTCGAGCGATCGCCCCCACTCCTTCCATGTCTGGACGGCTCCTTCATACATTCGCACCTTCAGCACCTTAGCTCCATCCAGAAAGCCCACCTTAAAGCCGCAAGCGGCGACATTCCTTGCCAAAGTGACGTCATCACAAAAAGAACTACATGCACTTGTGTAACCATCTATCTGAGCTAAAACTTCACGACGGCACAAGAAGCACTGTCCATTTGCCATGACTCGTTCAGCAACTTGAGTGTAGCTCCCGGCCGGGTTAAAGCGGTAAAGAAGAGTGATTAATAATGCTGGCTGTAGCCAGCACTCCCCTGGATACTTAAGGATAAACTGCGGCGAGAGCGATACTAGGTCATATCCCTGCGCCTGCGCCACCCTCACCAAACCAGCAACTAAACCAGGCTGAGGCTGAGTATCAGCATCTACTCCTAGAATCCACTGTACGGGTGCAGGACTAAGTTCTCTTTCGATTTTTAAAAAGCCATTATGCAAAGCCCAAGGGCGCCCTACCCAGCCACTTGGTAGGGGATCATCTGTAATCAGGCGGAAGCGAGGGTCTTTTCGCGCTTGCGCCTTGACTAAATCTGGTGTTCCATCCTGAGAGTTGCTATCTACAATAATAACTTCCCGGACTTCATAGCCTTGCCGACTTAATCCCAAGAGGCAGGGACTGATGCGTTCAGCTTCGTTCAGAGTTGGTACTACGACGCTAACGGTTCCTAGCAATTCTGGGGTAGCACTGCTTGGTTCGATAGGAGGATGACGACTCGGACCTTTGAATAGGCGCGACAAGAGGATTGTTGCTGCCGGGACTTGGAGCAATAGCAGCCCCAGAGAAAACGCGCTTACTACAAGCCAGTCAATCACAAGCATCACCTATCCAGCTCACTTTACCGCCACTTCGATAGGAGGAGCTACAGGAACTTGATTGGCTGTGTCTATGGCAATAGTAGCTGTAGGTTGTGCCATCCTCCAGAGATACATAGCAGGAATGACACCCACCAGTAAGCCCAGCAATACAGGAATTGAAAACCCAGATGCCCCACTAATTGCTGCTCCAAACCCGAAATTACTTAAGTAGACAACTAAGGGCAGGTTTAGTTGCGATCGCTCCAATTTCAGCGGCATCTTACGCCATAGTAGAGTTGCTACACTCATAAATAGGGCGCTAGTGCCATACCAACCAGCATAATTTCGGTAGGGTGTTCCAAAGAAAGCTCCTGGTTGCTCCCAATACCAAAAAGGAAAAGATGTCTGACTCATGGCTGGCTCTAGGACAAAATCCCAGGAAGTGAACAGCATGGCACCCAGCAAGACTGAACCTATGTGGCGCAGCCAACTCGGCTTTTGAGTGGTATCCAAACCCACACGGGCAATCAAGTAGGACGCCAGCCCCACATAGAACCAGGATAAGGGAATGGTGAAAGGGACTAGCCCTGCAATCTTATATCCTAAACCACTTAGATAGCTGTAGTCGCCGAAAGGAAAGCCAGTACTAGTTCCCAGTAATTCACTTAAGAGCGAAATCGTAATAGCTGGCAGCATAAATGCCAATGTCAGCTGCAAACCTAAAGTCCGATATGCATAAATAGAAACAGCAACCGTTCCCAAAAGGATGTCAAACACACCACCCCCAGCCATACTCCACTGGATAGCTGTTTGTCCAGCTGCTAAGTTCAGAATTGCTTCAGCATGAGGCACAACTAGCAGTAAACCAGCTAGTCCAAAAGCCTTCGACAAAATATGACCAACGAGACAGAAGCGCTCGGCGATAACAAGTTGCTTCATGAAAATACCCTAAGAAGACGCGACCCTTAACAAAGTGCCTATAACAGTATTACAAATGTTTAAGAGCATAGTTAAGAATTTTCATCTTTATCTGAATTGTATAGACTGTAGCAACCGCATGTCTGTACAGATCAGGCAGTAAAGTAATCTTGAGAAATACTCCATGACACTGGCAATCAAGAGAGAATGTTAACCGCAAAAAAGTTTCCCTGGGTCTCCTTGCTGCTACTGCTAGTCTCGTATACGGTTCTAGGCTGGCTACTATATACTATCCCTTACGAACACTGGGCCATTTGGCTAGTAGCTGGGGTTGTAGCATTGCTGATATCTGGAGCTTTAACATCCGCATTGCCGATAGTTAAAGATATTGTGGGCTTCACCCTGAAATCAGATAGTAGGGCTTTCATCATCGTCACAATAGCTGCTTTTTTGACTGTATTAGTTGTGACTTGGTTTAATGCCTTTGCCCATGTCTTGATTCTGATGTCAGCTGAGTCACTAGCACGGTTAGAGCTGCAAACAGCTAGGTTTAACCAATGGCAAGCCTTCTCGATTCTGTCTTTAGTATCCCTAGTAGGCTTAGGAATAGGTGGGTTAGCTCATTCGCTTGTTCACAACCGCCCCTTTTAAAGAGAGCAGGGGAGCAGCCCCCTGCTCTCTTCAAACGGACGCAACCGTCTCTACAGATGCTGCCTCAGTCGCGGCGGCTGCCGCATAAACACTGACCTTCTTGCGGCTTTTACCCTTTCTCTCAAATTGCACAATGCCGTCGATTAGAGCAAATAGAGTATCGTCACTGCCGCGACCAACATTGCTGCCTGGGTGGAATTTAGTCCCGCGCTGACGCACAAGAATATTGCCTGCTCGCACAGTCTGACCGCCATAGCGTTTAACGCCAAGACGTTGGGCATTCGAGTCGCGACCGTTACGAGTACTGCCAGTTCCTTTTTTATGAGCCATAATTTTCTCCTATCTCTAGTCTTTTATTTTGATTCATCTTCAGGTTCAGCAGTGTTCTCGATCGCTTCTGTTGTCTCTTGATCCGGTGTATCAAGAACAACTTCTGCTGAAACTTCTACTGCCTCTTCATCAGCTAGTGGCGCGGTGTTATCTGCTGGAGTTTCATCTATCACGTCTCCTTTAGAGGCTAGCACTGAACCATTTAGACTAATAGAATCAACCATCAATCGTGTGATTTCCTGACGATGCCCCCGCTTCTTACGAGTTTTCTTCTTAGGGCGCATCTTATAGACAATGACTTTGCGACCTCGCAGTTGTCGCATTACCGTACCCTCTACCGTCGCCCCTTCTACAAAGGGCTGACCAATGGTGACATCACCGTTGTGCTGCACTAGCAGGACGGATTCTAAAGTGACTGTCTGATCGGGCTCCACGTGGAGCAGTTCAATATCGTAGAATCGACCTGGTTCGACTCGTAGTTGTTTGCCGCCAGTTTCAACAATTGCGTAGGTCATGATCTGGTTCTTAAGTTTGCCGTACAGGTAGCTGGTGAACGTCTTATTTGAAAGGAGTTCCAGCTTTTACTCTCGTGTCTACCTGGTCCGAGCAGGAATTAGACAGACGATCTAATAATTTAATCGATTATTGAGAAATATTCAAGTGCTAACATGTAAAGACTTAGGCGCAAGAAATTAGGACATACGGTTTCTGCCCCCGCGCCTAATTTAGGCAATGGTCCCTGGTTGCTGCTGTAGCCTTCTAATCAACTCTTGAACTCGTTGGTATTTAGCTTCATCTCCCTGTTGTTTAAAGAGAGTTGCAGCTGTCTGATAATCGTTGATTGCTCCCTGCTTGTCTCCTAATGCCTGACGTACAATACCTCGATTAGCATAGGCAATAGCAGGACTAACCACACCCCAGTTCTGATTGATTTTTAGAGCCATATCGAAGTCTTCTATTGCTGCTTTGTAATCTTTTAATTGCAGGTGAATAGAGCCGAGGTTGTTATAGGCAAGAGAATTTTTGGAATTAAACTGGATTGATCGTTGATAATCAGCAATTGCTCCTTGATAATCTTCTAGCTTACTACGAGCTATGCCTCGATTGACATAGGCAGAGGCAGGGCTGATATCACCCCAGTTCTGATTGATTTCCAATGCCATATTGAAGTCTTCTATTGCCGCTTTGTAATCTTTTAGTTGGATGTAACTAAAACCTCGATTGTTGTAAGCAACAGAGCAATCGGGCTTAAGTTGAATCGCCCGATTGTAATCAGCAATTGCTCCTTGGTAATCCCCTATCCTAATGTGAGCTATTCCTAGGTTGTAATAGACTATAAAAACAGTGGGGTTAAGTCGAACAACCTCGTTCCAGTCCTTAATAGCGCCGTTGTAGTCATGTAGTCCAACACGCGCAACCCCTCTTTCGTAGTAGGCTTGAATGTCATCAGGTTTGAGCTGTAGGGCGCGGTTGAAGTCCTCAACTGCTCCTCGTTTGTCTCCAACCCTTAACTTTTCTAACCCCTGCTTGAGAAAATTTTCGGCGCTCGGTGTCTGAACTATCAGCATTTGCGGCAACTGATGGTTGTGCCATGTTTGAGGTGACGCTGCGAGTACAGTAGGTGTTCCTACTGTTGCTACTCCCAAGAATGCAATCGCTTGATGGATAGAACTCATGATTTGATAGATACATGTACAAAGGGGAACGCGAATCACTTTTCTTGTCTAGTACGAGCAACTAGCTAGAATAGGTACATGCCCCAAACTACACCTGCTCTCTACCCTTCGGCTCCCGACTCCTCAACTGAGACTCGCCCTACACTCATCTTGGTTGATGGACATTCCTTAGCGTTTCGCTCTTATTTCGCTTTTGCCAAAGGGCGAGATGGGGGCTTACGCACAACTACTGGAATCCCAACTAGTGTGTGTTTTGGCTTCCTCAAATCCTTGTTAGAAGTGATGGCAACTGAGCAACCTGAATCAATGGTGATCGCCTTTGACTTAGGTTTGCCCACCTTCCGCCATGAAGCTGATGATACATACAAAGCCGACCGTCCCGGAACGCCTGAAGACTTTATCCCCGATCTGGAAAACCTGCATGAACTGCTAGACGCTTTAAATCTACCGATTATAACGGCTCCAGGTTATGAGGCAGATGACATCTTGGGAACTCTGGCGATTCGAGGCGCGAGTGCTGGTTATAAAGTCAAGATTGTAACTGGCGATCGAGACCTATTTCAACTGATCGATCTAGCCAAAGGCATTAGTGTTTTATATCTTGGCTCAAACTTTTGGCAGCGTGGCAGCACCATCAACTCCAACGAGTTTCACCCAGAGCAAGTTCAAGCGAAACTGGGAATTTTGCCATCTCAAGTTGTTGATTTCAAAGCTTTATGTGGAGATAAATCAGATAATATTCCAGGTGTCAAGGGGATTGGCGAGAAGACAGCAGTGCAACTGCTCAACTCCTATGGCAACCTCGATCAGATTTATGCTTCTTTAGATCAGATTAAAGGAGCTACCAAGAAAAAGTTAGAAGAGGGCAAAGAGCTAGCCTATCACTCCCGCTTTATGGCAACTCTAGTACTCGATGTACCTTTGGAAATCCGACTAGAAGACTGCAAGCTGAAGGGGTTTGATAGCACTGTTTTGCAGCCAATTCTAGAAAAGCTAGAGTTCAAGTCTTTTTTGAGCAAAATTAATCAACTCCAGCAGCGGTTTGGTGGCAAGGTTGATGAGGAGGCAGAGGGGGAGAAGAAAGCAGGGGGAGCAGAAGAGAGTTTAAACTCCTTTCCCTTCACTCCGAGCGATGACCTTTGGTTTTTTAGTGCTGACGATACGGAAGCTGCTCAGCAACAAGCAGTTTCTCCGATTCAACCCCGAATTATTGATACACCAGCTAAGTTGACAGAGTTGGTGAAGCAGCTAAAAACTCACACTGATCCAACTGCTCCGGTAGCTTGGGATACTGAAACTACAGATCTGGAGCCTCGCGATGCTCAACTAGTGGGGATTGGTTGTTGCTGGGGATCGGAACCTGACCAGATGGCATATATTCCCATAGGTCATAGGACTGGGAATAATCTAGATCAAAGCGCAGTCTTAGATGCTCTACGCCCGTTCCTAGAAAGCCCAGATTATCCCAAAGTCCTGCAAAACGCTAAGTTCGATCGCTTAGTTTTGCTTTGCCAAGGAGTTGTGCTGGCTGGGGTCGTATTTGACTCAATGTTGGCAAGTTATGTCTTAAATCCTGATGGTAGCCATAATCTTAGCGAACTGGCTCAGAAGTATTTGGGGCTAACTACTACAAGTTATTTAAATTTGGTACCTAAAGGCAAAACGATTGCTGATGTAGATATTCCTGCTGTGGCTGATTACTGTGGTATGGATGTCCATGTCACATATAGGCTAGTACCGTTGTTACGAACAGAATTAGAGCAGATTCCAGCCTTGTATAAGCTTTTGCAGGTGGTGGAACAGCCTCTAGAGCCAGTGCTAGCTAAAATGGAATACGACGGTATTCGTATCGATCGGGAGTATTTAAAACAACTCTCACAACAGCTAGCACAGGATTTGGCAGTTATTGAGGAGCAAGCTTACACCGCAGCAGGAGAAAAATTTAACCTAGGTTCCCCAAAACAGTTAAGTCAATTGTTATTTGACAAGCTGAATTTAGACCGCAAGAAATCTCGCAAAACTCAATTGGGTTATTCTACAGATGCGGCAACGCTGGAAAAGTTACGCGGAGAGCATCCAGTTGTTGATGCGATTTTGGAATACCGCACTTTGTCTAAGCTGAAGTCTACCTATGTAGATGCACTCCCAGAGCTGGTACGCTCAGATACCCAGCGGGTACACACAGATTTTAATCAGGCTGGCACAGCAACAGGGCGGTTATCTTCTTCTAATCCCAACTTACAAAATATCCCCATCCGCACAGCTTTCAGTCGGCGGATTCGACAGGCGTTTGTGCCGGAACCAGGCTGGCTGATGGTAGCAGCCGACTACTCACAGATCGAGTTGCGGATTTTAGCGCACTTAACACAAGAACCTGTATTAGTTGAAGCATATCGCGGCAATGAGGACGTTCACACTGTAACTGCAAGACTGCTGTTTGAGAAGGAAATAGTAACGCCAGAAGAGCGGCGGTTGGGAAAGGTGATCAACTTTGGCGTCATTTATGGCATGGGCGCTCAGCGGTTTGCGCGGGAAGCTAGGGTGAAGGCACAAGACGCTAAGGTGTTTATTGATCGGTTTAACCAACGCTATCCTAAAGTGTTTGCCTACTTGCAGCAGATGGAGCAGCAGGCGATCGCTCTAGGTTATGTAGAGACAATTATGGGGCGTCGCCGTTACTTTAATTTCACAGGTGATCGCCTCCGTAACTTGCTAAACCATAAACCAGAAGAAATCAACCTCGATAGCCTGCGTAGTTTAAATGCGTACGACTCGGGATTGCTAAGAGCAGCAGCTAATGCTCCAATTCAAGGGTCAAGTGCCGATATCATCAAAAAAGCGATGGTAAAACTCTACGAAGTTCTGCAAAACTATCAGGCTCGGTTGTTATTGCAAGTTCACGACGAACTCGTATTTGAAGTTCCTCCCTCAGAATGGGAAGAGCTACAGCCTCAGATTCGCTCCACAATGGAATTGGCTGTAGAGCTAAGTGTGCCTTTGGTAGTTGACGTGCGTGCAGGGTCCAATTGGATGGAGACGAAGTAGTTAAGAGTAGCGAATAGTATCGGCACGAGAATTCTACCCTCTGGAAGGAGCCATAATTTTGCTACCACGGTATTCTTCTTGTGTACAAAAGAGGCAACTTAGTTGTCCTCAAATTAGGAGGATGAAGATGAACAGAGTCATTCATTGGCTGCGAAACGTCGGCATACGCCAGATTGTCACTGTTTTTTTGGCAACATTAACATTTCTAGTCGTTCCTGCTTTTAGTCACAGTCAAGTGTTTCAGGCTCAAGCCGCAAGATCAGATGTTTACACGGAATCTAAACCAGTAGATAGCGGTACTGTCAAGAGGATTAAAGAAAAGGCAGAAGACCTTGGTGACGCTCCTGGAAGACGTATTGGTAATACAGGCTTAGGAAACATTAAACAGCTTGGAAAAAAAATCCCTGAAACCATTGACCTGAATGCCCGTCAGACAAAAGAAATTGTGGCTCCAAGTGAATCAGACAGAAAAGCTGCTTTAGATAAGGCTCAAAAGCAAGCTAAGAGAGACTTTAATGATGATTAAGTAGAAATCGGTCTCCTGTTCCCTTGAACTTAAGGCTCAAAGTCCGCTTATGCGGACTTTAATTTTTATTTACCAGGTAGTTCTGCTGCTGGCTCTTCTACAGCGTTAGTTGGTTCTAAAGTTGGTGTGGCAGGAAGGGATGGCTCAGTCTCTGGCTTGGTTAATGTTACAGCTTTTTCTGGTGTCGGTTCTTGGATGGTCTCCGGTATTGTGGGCGATACACTAGGAGATGGGTTGATAGCGGGACGCCGGAAGCGGTTGAAAAAGCCCGATGGTTTTTTTTCTAGCTTGGATTTCGATTCTAGTCCAACAGGTGAAGTCGGTACTACCGTTGGAGAAACTTCTTGTGGCGTTACTAAGGGCTGAGGCTCTAAAGGAGCAATCGGTTCCGAGGTAGGAGGCTCGATAATTTCTGGTAAGGTTGGCGGTGAGGAACTGGGAGATGGAGTGGTAGCGGGACGCCGGAAGCGATTAAAGAAACCGCCTGCTTTTGGTTTAGATTCTTTTGGTTCTACTTCAACAGGTGGAGCTGGTGTCACTTTTGGAGAAGTTTCTTCCTGCGGCGTTACCGAAGACTGGGGTTCTAGTGTGGGAGACTCAATAATCTCTGGCAAAGTTGATGGTGACAAGCTAGGAGAAGGGCTAGCAGTTGGACGCCGGAAGCGGTTGAAAAAGCCGGATCTTGGTTTTTCTTCTGGTTTGGGCTCTTGCGGCTCTGGTTCAACAGATGGAGTCGGTGCTACTATAGGAGAGGTTTCTTCCTGTGGCGTTACTAAAGGCTCTGGTTCTAAGACAGGAGCAATTGATTCCGGTGTAGGTGTTGTTTCAGCTGGTATCGGTGAGGCGGGAGTCAGTGTTTCAGTTGCAGGTTTTAGCTCTACAATCCCGCGAGCTTCTGTTGCTGAGAGTTCGCCACGAACGAGCTTAGACAGAGTGTCTTTACCATTAGATTCATAGGTAATGAGCCGAATCGTGCTGTTAAAGACATTTTTGACAGTGTTACCTTGCCCATCAAGAAATTCCAGCTGCACCCAGTTCTTACCTGGCTTGAAGCCTTTGAGATATATTGGCTGCCACCGATCTAGGACAAAGCTGTTGCCATTAATCGTGCAGCGAATTCGCCAATCAGCAATGTCATCATTAGGATTTTCTTGGGCAGCTATGTGGAGAGGAGTGTTAGTTAAGTAAAAGTCCAGTAGGATGGGTTCGGCACCATAGCTTCCTTTGGGACGACTGTAAGTTAATAGTGGCAGGGTTGAATCGGGATTGTTGTCCTGAGTTTTGGTAAAGATGTGAAACGTTGTCTGGGCATAAGCTCCTTCGTTCTTAAAGCTCTCATGCCAGGGGCGGGAGGCAAAGACTCGTAGTGTGTGGGTTCCAGGTGCTAAGTCTGGTAAGACTAGGGGCTGGTTTAAGTCATAAACAGCAATGTAAGGCTGGTTATCTAAAATGACATGTAGGTGAGGACCTAACTCCAGTTCCGGATGCTTGAAGATATCAAGATCTTGAACTTGGAAGCGGGTTGTTACTGTGGTGTCAGAGAAAACTTCGTCAGGTTGAGGACTTAAAATCTTGACTTGAGGCTGGCGAACTTCCAATGCTTGACGTAGCGTTTGAATCACTTCTGGTGGAGAAACCTCTGATATCTCTCCGGAGGGCGAGGAAGGAGGGTTAACAATCCGCGATAAGGTCTGGGTTACAGCACGATCCCCGCAACTCCATAAGCTCAAAACCAGAACTGTTGCAATCACAGAGGTGAGTCCCCTCCGCCACCAAGTTTTCTCAAACACTCCTGTCATGCTCCTTCCGACACTGACAACTGAAATTGTGCCCGAACTGTTCACATCGGACTATATCTCAAAAGGGGAGTTCTTCTAAGAAAAAACACAATTTCTACTCTGCCTGTTTTCTGATAAGTTTTATAAACTTATTCTATGTAAAGTTTATGGATTATTGACTTTTGTAAAATCTACAAAGGTACTATTGACTTTTTGACCAGTCATTTGAACTTACGCATCAGAAGCTGCTAGCAATCCAGCGAGTTTGAATTATTGTAAACAACCCTCTAACTCACGGGTAGGCAAGACTTTATAATTCATCAGAAAGCTCTTTCCACAGGCGGTCTTCATCACTGGTTCAGTCCAGCTTTGGATTAGCGAGTGTGGCTGGATAGGCCCGAAGACAACTGATGGGATCGACGGTTCCTCATTCCTTGTCTAGAGAGGAGAGTCTCAATGACGATTAGTCCTCCGGAGCGCGAGGAAAAGAAAGCAAGGATTGTTGTCGATCAAGACCCGGTTCCTACCTCATTTGAGAAGTGGGCTCAACCAGGTCATTTCGACCGCACCCTAGCGAGAGGTCCCAAAACCACCACTTGGATTTGGAACCTACACATTCGCGCCCATGATTTTGATACTCATACCAGCGACTTAGAAGATATATCCCGTAAAATCTTCGCTGCCCACTTTGGTCACTTGGCAGTGGTGTTCATTTGGCTGAGCGGGATGTATTTTCACGGTGCTCGCTTTTCAAACTATGTAGCTTGGCTAAGCGATCCTATAGGTATTAAGCCTAGTGCCCAGGTCGTTTGGCCGATTGTTGGTCAAGACATTTTGAATGCAGATGTCGGTGGTGGTTTCCACGGCATTCAGATAACTTCTGGTTTCTTCCAGATTTGGCGCGCTGCTGGATATACAAATACATTCCAGCTTTATTGCACGGCAATTGGTGGATTGGTGATGGCAGCGTTGATGCTGTTTGCTGGTTGGTTCCACTATCACAAACGGGCTCCAAAACTGGAATGGTTCCAGAATGTGGAGTCAATGCTCAATCACCACCTAGCTGGACTGCTTGGTTTAGGCTCGTTGGCTTGGGCTGGGCACCAGATCCACGTAGCTCTGCCAATTAACAAGCTATTGGATTCTGGGGTAGCCCCACAGGACATTCCTTTGCCTCAAGAATTCATTTTAAACAGTGGCTTGATGGCTGAGTTATTCCCCAGTTTTTCCAAGGGATTACTTCCCTTCTGGACTTTGAACTGGGGTCAGTATGCTGACTTCCTCACCTTTAAGGGAGGATTGAACCCAGTAACAGGTGGTTTATGGTTAACAGATACAGCGCACCATCACCTGGCGATCGCCGTTCTGTTTATCGTTGCTGGTCACATGTACCGCACTAACTGGGGTATTGGTCACAGCATCAAGGAAATTCTAGAGAACCATAAAGGTCCCTTCACAGGAACTGGTCACAAGGGTCTCTACGAAAACATGACGACATCTTGGCACGCTCAGCTGGCAACTAACCTAGCCTTTTTGGGCTCCCTTACCATTATCGTGGCGCATCACATGTACGCGATGCCTCCGTATCCGTACTTGGCAACGGACTATGCTACACAGCTGTCCATATTTACTCACCACATGTGGATTGGGGGTTTCTTCATAGTTGGTGCTGCTGCTCATGCTGCCATATTTATGGTGCGGGATTACGACCCGGCGGTGAACCAAAACAACGTGCTAGATCGGGTAATCCGCCATCGGGATGCGATCATTTCGCACCTGAACTGGGTGTGCATGTTCTTAGGCTTCCACAGCTTCGGCTTGTACATCCATAACGACACCATGCAAGCATTGGGTCGCCCCCAAGACATGTTTTCGGATACAGCGATCCAGCTGCAGCCAGTGTTTGCCCAGTGGGTGCAGAATCTCCATACCTTAGCTCCTGGCACAACCGCTCCCAATGCCTTAGAGCCTGTGAGTTATGCCTTCGGCGGTGGGGTTGTTGCCGTGGGTGGAAAGATCGCCATGATGCCTATAGCGTTGGGTACAGCGGACTTTTTGGTCCACCATATCCACGCCTTCACCATTCACGTTACCGTGCTGATCCTGCTGAAGGGTGTGCTGTTTGCCCGTAGCTCGCGTCTGATTCCAGACAAAGCAAATTTGGGCTTTGGCTTCCCCTGCGACGGTCCTGGTCGCGGTGGTACCTGTCAAGTATCTGGTTGGGACCACGTGTTCCTTGGTCTGTTTTGGATGTTCAACTGCATCTCAGTTGTGGTTTACCACTTTAGTTGGAAAATGCAGTCAGATGTCTGGGGGACAATAGATCCGGATGGCACCATAGCTCATATCACTGGTGGTAACTTTGCTCAAAGTGCAATCAACATCAACGGCTGGTTGCGCGACTTCCAATGGGCACAAGCAGCTCAAGTGATTCAGTCTTACGGTACATCACTCTCAGCTTATGGTTTGCTGTTCTTGGGCGCTCACTTTGTTTGGGCATTTAGCCTCATGTTCCTGTTCAGTGGTCGTGGCTACTGGCAAGAACTGATTGAGTCAATCGTTTGGGCTCACAACAAATTACACGTGGCACCATCAATTCAGCCGCGCGCTCTGAGTATTATTCAGGGACGGGCTGTGGGGGTAGCTCATTACCTCTTCGGAGCCATTGTCACTATATGGGCGTTCTTCGAGGCGCGAATCATTTCAGTCGGCTAGCATCACAAGTTCAACTGTCAGCTTTTGGCTGACAGCTGAATTGCTAAATTGCTAAATGCAGGATTTAGTAAAAGACATGGCAACTAAATTTCCCAAATTTAGCCAGGACCTCGCTCAAGATCCGACTACACGTCGGCTCTGGTATGGGATCGCCACGGCTCATGACTTTGAAAGCCACGATGGCATGACGGAGGAGAGTCTTTACCAAAAGATTTTTGGGACTCACTTCGGTCATGTGGCAATCATCTTCCTGTGGGCCTCTAGCCTCCTGTTCCACGTCGCCTGGCAAGGTAACTTCGAACAGTGGATTAAAGATCCGCTCAATGTCCGTCCCATCGCTCATGCGATTTGGGACCCTCACTTCGGTAAAGCAGCCGTCGATGCATTCACCCAAGGTGGCGCTAACTACCCAGTCAACATCGCCTATTCTGGTGTTTACCACTGGTGGTACACGATTGGCATGCGGACGAATAATGACCTGTACATGGGTTCAGTGTTCTTGTTGGTGCTGTCAGCAATCTTTTTGTTCGCTGGCTGGCTACACTTACAGCCCAAGTTTCGTCCCAGTCTATCCTGGTTTAAGAGTGCTGAGCCGCGGCTGAATCACCACTTGGCAGGTCTATTTGGAGTCAGTTCTCTGGCTTGGACAGGTCACTTGGTGCATGTGGCTATTCCAGAATCTCGCGGACAACATGTAGGTTGGGATAACTTCCTGACGACACTGCCGCACCCAGAAGGATTAAAACCCTTCTTCACAGGGAACTGGGGTGCCTATGCTGCCAATCCAGATACAGCAGAGCATGTCTTTGGGACATCTC
>JAFASY010000289.1 GCA_019244235.1 Chroococcidiopsidaceae cyanobacterium CP_BM_ER_R8_30 | reverse complement strand
TTAGAAACGATGCCAATATCATTGTAATGAGCAGCTAGATGCCTGCGAGCGAACAAGTTAGGAGAAATTCCGCTTACTGCTAGACCTAGATAATCAACCACGCGATCGAGCCAACCAATTCCAGTCAATTTAGTAGGGGAATGAGTTCGCATATGCATCACTTCCCCTTTAACAGCAAAGAACATTGCCAGCACGAACATAGGTACTCCCCAAGCCAGAGCAGATTGGGGAAATCGCCAATGCAGATGGAGATAAAGTGGCGGTAGAATTACTAAGTAGCCGATCGCGAGAGTAAGAATATTTCTCAACTCAATTTTTTGAAAATCCTTGCAGGTATATGTCTGGTGGACATCTTGCTTAAACCATTTCATAAAATCCACGAAGTGGTTGTCAAACATCTCTTCTTTATTCAGACGTTGGTGAGATGCAAACTTCTGATAGTCACTAAAGTCGCTATAAACATTCAACTCAGATGTGCTTAATGAATCAGCGCTCATCAGTTTCTGTCTCCTTGTTTACGCTTAAATTTTAAAGGCGATCTCCAAATTTTTGGCAGATCCTGTATCTATATTTTTGTCTTCGCCAGAATTATCTTCCCGTAAACGGTTGTAACTAAAAGTATCTTGACCTCGGATCGAGATAGCTTGCCAATTGTCGAGGCAAATTTGACTCACACCAATGACCCTATGACTGTGTCCTTTGGTCAACATCTCTTGAGTGTAGAGACGGGTATCGGGTCTAACAATGCGTCCGTTAACCGCCCATCGCCATCGGTCTGTTTGGTTGCATAACGAACCGTGAAGAGCGCGTTCGCTAAAGATGAAAAACTGCCCAGCATCCATTTCAATGGGAATGACATCTTCTAAGTTAACTGCATAGTCAACCTCAATTTTGGCTGTCACAAATCTCTGGCTTTCATCCTGGTCGCTTTTGGTGTCAAAGGGTCTGCTAACTTTGAGTGGATGTATCTCCTTTTGGCTGCCCTTGACTACCGTCATACACCCATTTTCTTTAGTCGCTTTGGTTAAAGCAATCCAACAGGTTAATTGAAATAGTTCGCTGCGATCGGGTGGATAGACAACTGGTGCTTTCATGTTGTCAAGTAAATAAGAACTTGCTTGATGTAGGGGCGTACCAGCTTCTCCAGGAGCTTTTGGGAAAAATTGAGTTCGCCATAATAGTAGATCCGAACCAAGGAGTTGAGCGCAGCGTTCTGTCAGAGCAGAATGTTTGAATAAGCTTAGCAGTACATCATCTTCTAAATGGCGATCACGATAGTTCATCGCTAGCAGGCTAGTTTCGTAATTGCTTCTCACCCCATCTTTTGACGAAAAGCGATCTTGAGCTTCTATAATGTAAGCTCCCTGAGAGTAGGGGTAAACAGTCGATTCTTTCTTTAATATTTCTTGGAGATGTTGCCACAGCAAGCTAGCCTCGGTACTTGACATCAGCGTGAAGGGACCCAGATAGCCGTTCTGATAGAAAAACTGGATTTCTGCCTCTGTTAATTTGTATGTATTCTCGACATCAATTTTGGGCTCATAGGTTTGTGGCTGTTTTAACTGGCAGGGAATATCTACATAAACTTTCTGTCCTCTTGATTTTAAAACAGTCCAATACATCTCATCAGTCCACCCTAGCGGTAGCTTCTTTAACAGTTTCTGAGGAAGTAACTGTTCTAAAAACTTGCTTTTTTTTGCGATTAAGCTGAGGGCAACAATCACACAAAGTAAAAATTTATTTTTTAGCATAATTCTTCTCTCTAAATGTCAAACAGTGTAAATAGGTTTCATGAAACGTCTACCATCAATTCAAGCTTGCTAGACTAGTAGGTTATAACCAAAGTTTGAGAAGGCAAATTGCCAGCGTTGTTCGATCTTCTGTATTGCTTCAGGAGAAAGTGGCAATTGATTCTTTTGATAGGATTTCTGACCATCAAGATAAGCCTTAAGGGTTGGCATAACACTTTCGTAGTTGGGCAAATTTAACACTTCATAAATTCTTTTGATTTCTGCCATTGGCTTTTGCTCCAAATCTTCAAAACGAATTTCGACTAAATTCCCAGACGGAATTAAAGAGCGGTTTTTTAAATATCGCTGCATCATTTCTTCATACAACATCAGAATAGTTTCCTCTGCTTGATTAGCATTGAGGGTCTGTAAGGTCGTAATCGGAGTTAAGGTTTGGTGGAGATTTTGAGCTGACCTAAAGACATCGTAGGGAGAACGATGAATGTGAATAAACTTGGCATCGGGAAATAATTCCAGTAATAAAGCCATCCGGGCGGTATTAACTGGGTTTTTTAGAATCAATGGCTTGCCTTGAGCATGGATGGTAGCAACTTGTAGCAAGCGATAATACTTGCGTTTAAATTCTGCGATCGCTCTTGGTGAAGCTCCGTCCATGAGTACGTATTTACGGAAAAGATAGCGTGTCTTACTCGGAAATAGGAAGTGAGTATAGAAGGAGGTTGGCATGGTTTTACAGAGAGCTACTTCCTCTTCTTGAGGCCCCTCGATCGGCCAAATCATATTATCCATTGGTCGTTTAATTGGCAGAATTTTGGCGAGCAGGTGCTTGAGCCAATCCCGACCCACTAGGGAACAATCGGGAACTACAGACTGATACATAGACAGGTAGCCAAAGTTTGAGTCTTGAGTCATGAGGTTGTGCAGGTGTGTCGTACCGCTACGCCAATGACCGACAATAAAAATAGGTGGATTCTCAATCTGAGTCTGGGCAATTTTTCGACTGCAAACAATTCGTTCCCACAATCCTAAAGGCAAGCCAATCAGACTCAAACTGACAACTAACAGCAGACGTAATAAATAGCGCGGATGGATACCAATGACATAGTGAGATAACCTCAGGATGTTACTAAAGCGAGTGAAACCAATTAAGCCGATTTGATATCCAAGGTTGACAGGAAGGATAGTTTCCATATTTCTAAGCGTTAAAGAAGTTAGGACGAGGAAAAGCTTTTTCAATTAGAACGTTAAAAACAAAGCCTTTGATAGCATCGGGCAGAATGCCCAGGATATCGTTCAGTTGTTGTTGCCAAAAAGGAAAGCAGTATAATCGCCGTTTTTGGGCGATCGCGCGAGCAATCTTTGCAACCGCCCCATCAATTTCCAAACACCAGTTCTTAGGAACTTGCTGTCCTACGGTCATTTCTGTGGTAATAAAGCCAGGGCAGATCGTGGTGACATCGATCCCATAAGGTTTGAGAGTCCAGTACAATCCTGTTAGTTGGTAGTTGAGGGCAGCCTTAGAGGCGCAGTAAGTGCCGATCCGAGGAATGGGATGAAAGGCAGCGAGACTAGAAATGGCCGCGATTTGTCCGCACCCGCGCTGCATCATCACCTCGATTGCAGGAACGATGGTATTAAAAACGCCCATGACGTTGGTTTGCATTAGTCGATCAAATGCTTCTAGATCGAGATTTGCCGTAAGCTGTTGATGGACAATGCCAGCATTCGCGATCACCAGATCGATCGCACCTAAATCCTTTTCAATCTCCGTAATTACCTCTGCTATCTGCCGTTTATTGGTTACGTCTGCAGGATAAATTTTCAGCTTGCCAAGTTGGGTTGGCGCTTCTAGATAGAGTTCGGCAAGCTTCTCCTTGCGTCGAGCCACAGCAGCAACTGTATGGCCTCGATCGAGATAATAAAGAACTAGCTTGCGTCCGATGCCTGAAGATGCACCAGTAATTAAAATCACCATAGCTTATACTTCTTGGAGTTGTGTTTGTCGAACTTCAAAACCATCTATGTATGGATGTACGATCCGCTGAAATAGAGGAGGAATTAACGAAAGCAAATACATAACTGAATAGTTATAGGGGTACTCAGGAACGCGATCGTAATGTCTCAGAGTTTGATAATGCTGTTGTGGATTAACATGATGGTCTCCATGCCTGAGCAGATTAAAAAGAGCGAGATCGTGGATAAATAGTCCGACAGACCAAGCATAATGAACTTGCATCGGTTCGTATCGACCGTCAGGATACTGCTTTCGAGTTAAACCGTAATGTTGTAAATAGTTAGTCCAGTCCAGTTTTAGCATGGCAATAATTGCTTGCACGATCCAAAAAAAACCTCCTTGCCACCCTCCCAGTAGAATTGCCATACTCAGCCAAAGCAGACTAAAAAGATACCAAACCAGCAGTTCGCTATGCCAAAAGGATTGACCGATTTTTGTCAATTCCTCAGATTCATAGCGGATTGCCTCCCTAAAATTGGCGAACAGATTTTTCCACCAAAAGTCATAAATACTCTGTCCTCGTTGGGCAGTTGCGAAATCAAAGGGCGTGCAGACATAGCGGTGGTGAATGCGGAGATGAACAACTTTGAAACAACCAAAACCTACAGTAGATAGGAGAATTCCTCCTAAGATCCGATCGCTACGTTGCTGATGGTGAATCAATTCATGGGCAACGGTAATAGCAAACATACCGCTATAAAGCCCAACTGATAGAAGATAGGCTAAACTGCCATAAGTATTGAAAAGATGCAAATCCCAGTAATTTAGAGCCAGGTATAACGACCCAAGTTGCATTGGTAAACTCGACCAGAGCAAAAACCGATAGTAGAAAGCTCCAGCTTTGGCACTAGAAATACTATCTGGTATTGGTTGGATGCCATAGGAAAAAATTCCTTCAAGCATAGGGACGATCGCATAAGCAATAACTAAGGGAAGAAAGGCAAAGAAATTAGGATGTTGTGCTATCTTTCCCAGCCAACCACTCATAATTGGGATAGCAGGAAGGGCGTAAGCTAATCCAAATCCGAGGCTAGTAACATATATCCACCATGGTTGTCGTTGAGTCATGATCGATACCTAAGCAAAAAAAACTAAATTGTCAAAAAGTGAGTTGTACTAATGAAGCAACGATGCCTGCACTGACAGGAATAAGTGCAATGGGATCGCCTCGCTTTAGCTTCCCTTCAGCTTGGGCTAAACTCAATCCAACGGGAATGCTGGCAGAGACCAAGTTGCCAAATTGCGGATAGACCTTGAGATAGACTTTTTGAGCGGGAATTCCATATTTGGGCATATCTTCTTCATAAATCTTTTTAGAAGGGGCATGAGGGAAATACCAAACATTTCGCTCAACACCATCAATAGTGTTGCGAATTAGTTCGCCGATACAAGCTGTCCCAGCTTGAAAGAGTTCTTTGCCGTAGGAAACAAATTTATAGATCCCGTTGTGTCCAATTTTCTCGCTCGGTTCAACAAAGTTAGCATGGCTAGGTAACGGAATTGTACATAAATCAGCAAATTCAGTTTTGGATAAATAGTCAAATTTCCAGTCTTCTGGGCTAGGAATCAGGATAGTGGCGGTCGCCGCTTCGCCGATCGTGTACATCGGGAAGGAGTATTCGAGTGCTCGTGTGTCACCAATTACAAAGTTGCTATGAAAGCCGAGATGGAATTCTCCATTGATAATCATCACCCGTTTGAAGGTTCCAGCTTTCAACATGAGCTGAGCAATGTGAGCGGACCGAATCCAACTCATGCAGGCATCCGTGATGTCAAAACAATTGGCTCGATGCATACCTGCGGCATGGGCATAAAAATAGGCATTGGCAGGTTCCAGAAAACCGCGTCCGACCCCACAGTAAATTAGCAAATCAATGTCAGTTGCAGACAGATTTGCCTGCTCTAGCGCATCATTCATAGCCCCTAATATTAAATCAAATGCTTTTTCATTAAGGTGTGGATCGCGCCAGTAACGAGTATCTGCTCCAGATTGTCGGAGCAGCTTCCCAAGAATTTTTAAGTAGGGCAGCTTCTTGATATCTGGAACACTGGGATTACATTTGTCGATGTGATTGAGAAGTACATCGTGTGTAACCTTCCATGAAGGTACACGATAGGCGATTGAAGCAATCTGCATGGTTGGACTCCTAGGGAGTGTTATACACTTTTGAATCCGATACTCGCTTACTATCTAAAATGATTTTGAGCCTCTAAATACTTCTTACGGTTACACTTTTTCTTTTATGCAAGATTTTGATCCCGGATTTCTCACAAAATTAGCTTGAGAAGCTATAACCCCTGCCCTATCAAAGTTAAGCGGAGTCAGGGTTTTAACAGAGTGTTGTTTTTAAAGCCTCTTTTAGACCGGAGTCAATCCTTTTTTGCACAAGGCTTTTAGCAGGACTTTGTAGAAAAGTTGAAGGAAAAGACCTCTGATTCCCCTCATAGGGTATATCTCCCGTAGTTTACCGGATTATCACCGGAAAATTTACAGCAGGGAAAAGTCTGAGCCGAACTAGGTTGTTGTGGAATATTAGAGGACCACCATTCGTTATAAAGAACATTAGGTCATTCATTTGCTACATGAACAATCAAATTGAAATAGAATATTACGGACGATCGTGCAATAACAGACTTTTAAGAAATAAATCTCCAGATTTCATTTGAAAATTGTAACATCAGAGACTATTATTTAAGCTAATTGATACTGTGCTCTTCTAGAGGACAGAATGCTAGTAAAAGCGTGTCACTATACTTTGCAAATGAAAACCGCTTGTTATAAACTTGGAGTTACTGAGAATAGTTTTTAAATTTTCTTCTCGATCCCAACAATTTCATCGTTGATTCTAAGGTCGCTCGATTCAAAGAAGCTATATGTTATCTCAGCAAAGCACTGTTTTCCAATTATCAATTATTAGAATGGTTACCAAGCATGTTATTAAGGCAGCAGATGAATGTCTTCTTCAAAAAAACATTATTCCTAAATGTCTGTTGAAGAAAACGATATTAGCTTCTAATACAACTAGACGTATAGTAATGTCCTCGGCAATTGTCTTGGCATCGTTTTGGGAAATATCTGGATTACAGGTAAATGCAGCAATTGTTAAGGAGATAGCACCTACTAACAAACTTGCTATATTCAAAGTGCAACCAAGACTTGCCAAAACTGCAGGACTTTCTAAACAGTCAAATGGCAGTAGGAAAGCTGAAGAATCTATTGAGGAAATGAGGGACCTTATTCCGAAAATAAGAGGAGACTTCCAAGATCTTAGAGGAGCAGTGGATGTTTGGAAGAGCCTGTTGACCACACAAAATTCTAGTGGTATGCAACCAATTGTCATTGCTGCTCAAACGATTGATAACTTTGAAAGTTACGGCAATACTCTGCCAGTCGTCAATTGGCCTAACTCTGGCGGCTATATGATCGATCCCTGGGGCGATCCGAATGCGGGGCTGTTCCCCAGCTTAAGTACAACTGTTCAGGCTGACGGTACCTATTCTCTGGAACTTGGCTATAACATCCAATCCTACTTGGGATATGCTGGCATGGGACATCTGCTACCTCAACCAGACTGGTCTGCCTGGAACGGTGTGAGCTTTGTGTTATGGCCCGATGGCTCAGGACGTACTGTGCAATTCTCCTTCACTGAACCCATTGGCTCAGATGGAGTCAAGTACTTCTGGTTCGCGGATTACCAAATGACTGGTACTCAGCCAGTCGTCGTCTATATGCCCTGGAGCGCCTTCTATCTAGTATCCGATGTACCAGGTAGTGAATACGGGCATCAGATGAATTTATCAGGTATTATTGAGCAGAGCTGGTTTGTTAAAGGTGCTCCAGGTCCCGGAACTTTCTATATCGATAAGGTTGAACTTTTTCAGACAGCTTCACCTCTTTCCAGCACCATTGCTATACCATTTGGGAGCGTAACAGATTAAGGTCATATAACCATCCAAGTCTAAGCTTGACTTTAGCCAATTAGTTGGAGTAGCAGAGTAGCTCAGCTCAGGAGTCAAGCAGGACCTTTGGCACTTTTAGAGTGGATGTATCAAAAAGTCGTTGTTTCCAAAGTAGACAACGGACTAATGCTAGTGCATCGACAAAGGTAGGGAGCGGTTTAGTGTACCAGGCAGTTTGACGCAGGGGTAAGACATGTTGCAAAAGTTGAGCAAGCAGGGTAACTAGTGAAAAGAGTCCGAGAAGTGAAGGAGTGGTTCGCAGAATGGCAAGATGCGTCCACTGACGCTATGTTTCCACAACTCAGCTCGACTTTATCCATTCAAGCAGCATAGCAAAGTAGCTCAGTCCAACAATTTAGTAATTCCTGCGGCACTTTAACCACTTCAGTGAGATGAGCGGATGTTTGAAAAAGTCTGTTCTTCCAAAATAAACTTCCAATATCCTTACTATCTTTCAAGCTTCGTGCAGTAAGGTTTGGGAAATCCAAATTTTCAACAATTTCATCTCCTCGCGTACAGTGTTCAGAATGCTCCTATCGAGTGCAAACAGATTCCGAGAGCAATTAGCGTTCTGGAAACACTTTACTGTTTTTTTGATAGATTGACAATACAAAAACACTTAAAAAATCTAACCTTTGTTATTAATGTTATTTGTATCTGAGATTACTTGTTTTCGTAGGAGGGTCATGTGATACTCTTGAGCGATCATGCTATAAATCATATTGGTTTTCTGGTCTCCCATTCTATTTTTTTGCCCTTCTCTCATCATCTCTTCAGGGAACATCAAAATCGTGAGCATCAAACGCGAAACTGAACTGCAATTAGCTACCGACGTTCTAGTAATTGGAGGCGGCCCCGCTGCGGCGTGGGCAGCATGGGCGGCTGCCACTCAAGGCGTAAGCGTCATCATTGTTGATAAAGGGTTCTTGGGAACGAGCGGTGCTGCTGCTGCTAGTGGCAATGGCATCATGGCTCCTGC
>JAFASY010000174.1 GCA_019244235.1 Chroococcidiopsidaceae cyanobacterium CP_BM_ER_R8_30 | reverse complement strand
GGATTCGTATTTTGCAAGGGCGAAAGAGACGCACAATCTGCCAAAGCTCGACCTGTACCAAGCAGCAAGGTCAACAAAGGCAGTACCACAAGCTGAGGATTCAGAGACGAGGAATTATTTTTCACAAGAGAACTCCTGAGTAAAAGCCAATCTGGAATTTGGACAATGCGAAACGTTGCGCAGCCTACCTTAAGTAGCTAGCCATTCAGCTATTTCTCCTGCGTGCTTACCCACCCCAGTGAGTTCAGTCGCGTAGCTTAAGTCATCAATAAGAAAAACACATTAATGTCTAACTTGAAACCTTGGGAATCATAATTCACCACAGCCTCACGTTATACACGCCGTAGTCTTAGATTACAGATTTTATCTGTCGGCATTATTTTATACAAGATAAATATTTCTGTCAACTTTTTTGAGAAAGTTATTACCTCTCGAATCAAAACCAGAAGAAAATCATAGAAATGTCATGCTTTTGTCTGGAGAAATAATGAGCAAATAGATTTGACTTTGAGCTTGCTCAAAGCAGCAGCCGGAGTAGAACTCCGGCTGACCTTTGAGGGATAACAAAAACTGTGCCAATCCATCACAACATTCCGTGAATTGCTAACAATTCAAGCTACTCATAGCATATTAATGAGAGTAAATGAACATGCCTCAAAGCCCTACAGAATAGGCGTTTTCTAAAAGAGTTACTAAACTTATCAAGTCAGGTCTTTAAAAAACAGCTTTATTAATGAGGTATGCTTCAGTTCAAACTACTTTATGTAAGTAAATAAAAGATACCTTGAAAATACTGAATTTCTTAAATCAGAATGCAGAGGACCGCAGAGGTTATACGTAATTTCCGCAACAGTAAAGTTACGTACTCTAAGGATGCTGGTAGAATTAGCTAATCAATTCCACCGCATCCCGCCCATCTATATCTTGGATGTAAACCTTGACCTTTTCTTCCTTAGCAGTAGGTAGGTACTTGCCGGTAAAATCTGGGTGTATTGGCAATTCACGATGACCTCGATCCACGAGTACTGCTAACCAAATAGCTGCTGGTCTACCGTACTCATTCACTGCGTTCAATGCGGCTCGAATCGTGCGTCCCTTATAGATCACATCGTCTACCAATAAAACTGTCTTGCCAGTTAGATCGAGGGGAATATCAGTTCTAGCTGGAGTTCTCACCCCGATCTGATCTAAGTCATCTCGGTAGAATGTAATGTCTATTGCCCCTACTGGGACTGTCACTCCTTCAAGCATCTCAATCTGACGCGCCAACATATGACCCAAGGGAACGCCCCTAGTATAAATACCTAAAATTACGAGAGTTGATAAGTCACGTGACCTTTCTACCACTTGGGAAGCAAGACGAGTTAGGGTACGGCGGATTTCTGCTGGCGATAAAATTTCAACAACTTTAGTAGCCATAAGGATAGAACCTAGATTAGAAGAGTAACAAGAGCGAAGAGCGCCACTCCTAGCCAGATTAAAAAGCAATACCGAGTTAGTTGCAAAGCTTGGTGAATATGTTCTGGCATGATGGAATGAATCGGGTTTCCTAGTAGAGGTTTATGTTTGACCATTCCGCGATACCAGTTCGTACCCCCTAGTTGGACATCTAGCACAGCTGCATAGGCACACTCACTCCAACCAGAATTAGGACTGGGATCTTTTATCGCATCCCGCCGACAAATTTGCCAAATCTGGCGCGGCTTCCTCGACAGCAGTGCTAAGGTCATTACTGTTAACCGACAGGGTAACCAAGTTAGGCTATCCTCCAACCGCGCACTGAACCAACCCCAATCAGTGTAGGGAGCTTCCTTATATCCAACCATGGAATCTAAGGTACTTGCAGCTTTATAAACCAGAGCTAGGGGAACGCTGCCGACGAATGGCAAAAATGCCCCGACTATTGCATAGAACAACGGAGCCAGCACTCCATCTGTGGCATTTTCCGCTACTGTCTCTAAAACTGCTCGCAAGATTTCTGGCTCGGAAAGATTTTCTGTATCTCGACCAACATACTGACTTAAACTCAGCCGTGCCTCAGGTAACTTATGAGCTATCAAGAGCTGTAAAACCTCTTGAGCTGCCGTTCTTAAGCTTCGTCCAGCAAAACAGGCAGCCAAGAGGATGCTCTCAGCCGCAGTTCCTAAAAACGGATGCAGCGAACTAGCACCGCGCACAATCAACCATCCCACTAAACCACTGCCGCTCAGGAGTCCAACGCACAGTATCACCCCGCCCCTACGCAGTGCTGAGGAGCTGTGATAGTTTTTCAAGGCAAATTGCGTACAGCGGTTAATTGTCCAGCCCATAGCCCGCACCGGATGAGGCCAACCCCAGGGATCGCCGATGAGGTAATCTAGACTAGCAGCGATAATGAGAGGGGTGTAGGCAAAATTAAACGACAAAACTTGTTGCCTCTCCTTGAGATGCTTGCCAACTACGAGCATCATAGTAAAGGTCAGCAAGGGTAATGTTGTATAGGGCCTCTTTAAGCTTTTGGTGCATCCGCTGCCACAGGGTAAGAGTTACCCAGTCCTCAGCTTGCGCTTCCTGTGTTCTGGGATGTCGGGGTAGGGGTTCAATCGTCTCGCCTACTGCCTCTAAGATTTGTCCTAGGGAGATCTGTGCTGGCGATCGCGCGAGCTTATATCCACCAACTGAACCGCGAATTGATTGGACTAAACCAGCTTTACGCATTTCGATCAGTAGTTTCTCCAGGTAAGGAGCGGGGAGAGATTGGCGAGTGGCAATCTCTTTAACAGACATCGGTCCATATTCCGGTTGTAAGCTCAAATCGAGCAATGCCTTAACACTATAGTGTCCGCGCGTAGTTAGCTTCATCAGGAGTTCTCAGATATAGCGAGTCAGCTGCACTCGGTAGCGGTCTTTTTTTGTGACGTTGATCTCCCCAACTTCCAATCGCCCTTTGCTGCGAATTGCAATTAAGTCGCCCTGTTTTAGTTGATAACTAGACTGAGTGACATCTTTCCAGTTAACTCGGACATCGCCGCTATTGATGAACTCGACCATTTTGCTGCGAGATGTTCCAAACCCAGCGGAGGCGATCGCATCCAATCGCAGAGATGCTTCCACCGTAGTCAATTCTTTTTTCTTGGGTTCTCGAATCTTGAGTTCACTTAAGTCAATTTTCTGAGTTTTGACTGGCACTGAACGTACCTGATTGAGATTCATTTCTAAAAATTCCACCAAAGCAGGCACAACTACCACCTGGGCTCCTCGTTCCCCTAAGACAATGATGTCGCCAGTCTTTTCCCTAACTATTCCAGTTCCCAACATCGCGCCTAAAAAATCGCGGTGCGTCGCAGTGTCAAACAAAAAATTACCTGCAATCTCTAGTGCTGCGACTTCAACCTGTGATTGGTCTAGAGGTAGTTCTGAACGCGCGATCGCGAGTCTTTGGCGTTCTGCTTGTTGATAGCCGCCCCAAGCAATCATTTGGACTTCTGTTAACTGGCTAAACATCTGCTGAATTTCAGCCAATTCTGGAGGAGCAAGAAAATCTGTTAACACAATTTCCCAGGTTTTAATTGCTTGCTCTGCCTGGTCAATCACACGCACTGCACTATCTCGATTTTCTACTGTCTTTAAAAGTTCCTCTCTCGGCAGCATAAACTTAGGGATTCCCCCTTACAGCTGCTTCAGTGTATCCCTGAATATTTTCTGGCTCAAATTGACGCAGTATTCGGGTTGCCTGACGAGTCAAACTTTCTGAACCCTGAACTATGATTAGGTATTTACCAGCATTTAGACGATTACGATATGGCAAAGCATCACCACCGCCTACCAGCAAGCCAACTCCACCACCAACAAATAGGCTACCCATAGCACCAGCGCCAGCACCCAGCAGCCCACCAATTAAGTGATTACCAACTTCACCTGCCCAGGCGAAGGTGTCTAAACCGGTCAAGACACTGAAAGTGACTCCAGAAGCAAAGCCAAACGGCACGAGCCAGAAGGCCATTAAGCGCGATTGTTTTTTGGCTTGTTCGTTTGGGTCAATTAAGCCGAACTCATCAGCACTCTTGTAGCCTTTACCCAAAATACTCACTCGATCAATCGGTATACCTTCCTTTTCTAAAGCCAAATATGCGGCTTCTGCCTGGATGCGGTCTGGCAGCACTGCAACAAGGTAATTCATTGACGCTCAAACAATTGTCTAATCGTGGGGATACATCTAAATTATGACCGAGAACGGGGCGTGAGGGATGGGCAAATAGGAATGGTAAAGATCCCCTTTACGGTTAAAATAACGTAACATATGAAAGATTTTTGTGATATAACCCCAGTTGATCAAGCTTAAAAAACCTTACTAACATCTGGTCTACCCCCCTCCCCCATCTTCCTCTCTAACCATGTCAAAGGTACTAGTTTCCGACCAAATCGATCAGGCTGGAATTGATATTCTCTCTCAAGTGGCTCAGGTTGACGTGAAAACTGGTCTCTCGCCAGAGGAACTCGTGCAGATAATCCCAGAATATGATGCGCTGATGATCCGTTCCGGCACTCGCGTGACTCAGGAGATTATTGAGGCAGGAACGCAGTTAAAAATCATTGGTCGAGCAGGTGTAGGCGTTGATAATGTTGACGTCCCCGCTGCTACGCGCCAAGGGATTGTTGTCGTAAACTCCCCAGAGGGCAACACGATTGCCGCCGCCGAACACGCACTCGCCATGATGCTAGCCCTCTCTCGTCACATACCGGATGCTAATCAGTCGGTCAAAAGCGGCGAGTGGAAGCGTAGTAGTTTCATTGGAGCTGAAGTCTACAAGAAAACTTTGGGTGTTGTCGGCTTAGGTAAAATCGGTTCTCATGTTGCCACCGCTGCTAAGGCAATGGGAATGAAGCTCTTAGCCTACGACCCTTTTATTTCTCATGAACGGGCAGAGCAACTGGGCTGTCGCTTGGTAGAGATGGATTTACTCCTGCAAGAAGCAGACTATATCACTCTGCACATACCTAAGACACCAGAGACAACTCACCTGATCGACAAAGCAGCTCTAGCTAGTATGAAACCCACTGCCCGCATCATCAACTGTGCCCGAGGCGGCATTGTTAATGAGGCTGACTTGATGGAAGCGTTGCAAAATCACCAAATTGCTGGTGCCGCTTTAGATGTATACGAAACAGAGCCGCTAGGAGACTCGCCATTGAAGTCTTTGGGGAAAGAAGTTATCCTAACCCCTCACTTAGGAGCCTCTACAGCTGAAGCCCAAATTAATGTTGCCATCGATGTGGCAGAACAAATTCGTGATGTGCTCTTGGGGCTGCCCGCCCGCTCGGCAGTGAATATTCCTGGACTTGGTCCCGATGTGCTAGAAGAACTTAAACCTTATATGCAGCTAGCTGAAACCTTGGGAAACTTAGTTGGGCAGCTGGCTGGAGGACGAGTGGAGTTACTGAATGTGCGACTGCAAGGGGAACTCGCGACTAATAAGAGTCAGCCCCTAGTTGTGGCAGCGCTTAAAGGTCTACTCTCCCAAGCTTTAAGGGAACGGGTGAATTACGTTAATGCCAGTCTCGAAGCTAAAGAGAGGGGGATTCGCGTCATTGAGACACGGGACGCAGCAATTCGCGATTATGCTGGATCGCTTCACTTAGAAGTGAAAGGTTCTTTAGGTGAGCATTCTGTCACAGGTGCTTTGTTAGGAGATCGGGAAATCCGCTTGACAGATATCGATGAGTTCCCAATTAACGTTCCTCCCACTCAACATATGCTGTTTACTCTGCACCGTGACATGCCGGGAATTATTGGTAAACTCGGCTCTCTACTAGGTAGCTTTAATGTCAATATTGCCAGTATGCAGGTAGGACGCAAGATTGTGCGCGGTGATGCTGTCATGGTATTAAGCCTAGACGACCCTCTACCTGATGGGATCTTGACTGAAATTGTCAAGGTGCCAGGGATTCGGGATGCATATACAGTAACCCTTTAGATGGCAAACGACTGGTGGGAATTACAGATCCTCTGTGAACCAGAGATGGAAGATTCGCTTTTCTGGCGGTTGGAAGTTTTTGGCTGCCGGGGAATGGCGAGTGAAAGCCAAGGACATCTGCGGCTGGTGCGATCTTACTTGCCCAAGACTCAAGGCAACGCCTGTGGAGGCTCCAGCGACTCAAGAACGCAAACTCAAGCACATGTGCCGTTGGAGGAGCTGTCTTTGGCTATACGCCAAGATGCCCTCACAATGGGGCTTGCTGTACCAGAAATACAGTGGCGATCACTCGATGAAGAAGACTGGGCAAGTAGCTGGAAGCAATATTGGCAACCACTGGAGATTGGCGATCGCTTTTTGATCAATCCAGCTTGGCTACCGCTACCAGCATCAGAGCGGCTTGTGTTGCGACTCGATCCAGGTGTGGCTTTTGGCACTGGCAACCATGCCACAACTCAGTTGTGCTTAGAATCGCTTTCCAGATTACTAAGTGATGGGAACAATGCTGTCGTGGTAGATATTGGCTGTGGCTCTGGGATTCTGGCGATTGGTGCTGTGCTACTAGGAGCCAGCAAGGTTTACGCAGTAGATGTTGACCCTTTAGCAGTACGCTCTACCGCCAGCAATCGCGAACTTAACCAGATTAGTCTAGAGCAACTTTTGGTAGAACAAGGCAGCATAGAGGAATTGCAGCAACTACTTTCAGCTCCAGTCGATGGTATTGTTTGCAATATCCTGGCTGAGGTGATCATTGGCTTGATTCCGGCAATGCGTGCGATCACCAAACCCACAACCTGGGGCATCCTCAGCGGTATTTTAATGAACCAATCTCCTCTAGTGACCGATGCCTTAGAACAGCATGGATGGTTTGTTGCTCACATTTGGCAGCGGCAAGACTGGTGTTGCTTGAATATTCAGCGCTCAGATAAAGGGCTGTAGGCGTTGAATCAGGGCTTGGGCTGACATCGCACCCTCAATCCGGTCCACA
Source organism: Chroococcidiopsidaceae cyanobacterium CP_BM_ER_R8_30 (assembly GCA_019244235.1). GTDB lineage: Bacteria > Cyanobacteriota > Cyanobacteriia > Cyanobacteriales > Chroococcidiopsidaceae > JAFAVL01. The sequence continues at coordinate 4,242 of JAFASY010000174.1, read as the reverse complement.
GGCTTACCCCCTTTGAACAGAACTAATGTTGGTAGAGCCTGAATCCCATGCTGACTCGCCAACTGCGGATATTTATCGGTGTCAATCTTCACCACGCGCAGTTGCTGTTTCATCTGGGTATTCACCTGCTCCAAGATGGGAGCCATCATCTGACAAGGACCGCACCAGCTCGCATAAAAATCTACTAGTACTGGTAACTCGGAGCCAGACAGTAATTCCTCGAAGCTGCTAAATTGCTGTTTAACTGCCATAGAAAAAAAGCTAGGTTGGTACACTTCCAACTTAATCCTAGCTGTCAAATCAGCAAAAGTGTATCAGAATTGAGGCTTCAGAGCGAGAATAGTGCGATGGCGGGGGTCGCTCTCTACTGTAACTTGGGACTCAAAACCTACCTCTACCAAAGCCGCCTCAACGTCAAAGGTGTAGTAGTCGTCGCTCCATGGCTCTGTGCTTTTCATTAAGGTGAAGAGAACAGGCGGTAAGTTTTGGATTACGGGCGATCGCGGATTATTATCTACAAGTGCAAGACAGCCGCCAGGATGCAAAAGCCGAAATGCTTCCTGGAAAATTTCTTGGGTGGCTTGGCGAGGAAGTTCGTGGATCGTAAACTGCAATGTCACAAGGTCAAACGTGGCAGATGGCAAACCTGTATCCTCTCCTTTGGCGTGTATCCACTCGATCTCTTGATTCACATCTCTAGTTTGCGCCACAGCCAACATATGGGGTGATAAGTCCAGACCAATTGTCTGGGGCTTGGTGCCTTGCCTTTCGTAGTAACGATGCAGAGCTAAAGTCGAGATGCCCACTGAGGAACCTATATCTAGAATCTGTTGGACTTGCTGGGGACCGTGTTTTGCTAAGACTTCGTGGAAGCTTGAGCGTAGTCTCTTTTGCGCAGTTTGCCAGTTGAGGTTTTCTTGAGGCCATACCCTCAAAGCCATTGAGTATGTAGCAGATTCAGCTTCAAATGCAGCCTGCCAGCAGAGATTTCCCTCATCATAGGCATGGAAGGGCACTTTGTAATAGTCTGGGTAAACTATGCTCGAATTCGTTATCTGTTCCAGCAACTGCTTTGCTCCTGAAGCCTCTAGCTCTGCATAGTTTTGCCGCCACTGAATTCCATGCCTTTCTGCGGTTTTCACTAGCACCTGCCTTGCTTGGTGCTTCATGACTTTGTAGATAGGCTTGGTCTGGATTAGCAAATTAACAAACCGGGAAAGCCAGTCATCTCCAGCCCAGTCTGGCTTTGTCTTATTGCTCAACATGTCCTATCTGTGACCGTGGGTGGGGCAAGGGGGTGCAGAAATCGAGCGGTCTAACCAACCAGTTGCCTGGTGCAGCCTTGGAAGAGCTTCCTCTGGCTGTTCCTTGAGTAAAAAGACTAAGGCAGCGGCTGCTTGTTCGCAGGCGCGAGCTTTACGGTTAGACTTTAATCGGTGCCAGTCATTGGGAGAGATCGTGAGCCGCTCCATCAGAGCTTGGGCTAGCTCTATGGTACTGAGTTGATTCAGATCAGCAGTTTTATCCAGTTGGGTGAGGTCAGGCATATTGTTGAGCCATATTAGTGTCTGTTCCTACTCTATCCAGCTTATTATGAGGTTGCCTCAAGAACCGTCTGAACCAGATTCACAAGATTTCTCTTCTGCACTCGATGAGGTAGAGCGATCGCTTACTGCCCTGAAGCAGCGCTATATCCAAGTGCAGCACGACCAAAAGCGGCAAGCAGAACTCCGGCAGCGCTTGAATCAAGTCAAAAAAGAGCTACACAACACCAACTTGCCTCAGTTCCGGGTTGAGCTACGGCAAATCAAGGAGCAGCTGGAAGCTCTGGAAGTTAGCTTAGAAAGTCAACTGTTTACCTGGGGCAGTCTGAAAGAACCATTTTGGCAAGCCGTCCGCTTTGGAGGATTAGGGATCGTTGTCGGCTGGATCTTAAAGTCTTGTGCTGGCTAAACACAACCCTCAGAAATTCTGCTATCGCCGGGATTACAACATTTCCAGAGAAACAGGTTTAGTGGGTAAGGGAAATGCAGCATTTAGAGTTGCCAGCTCTTCAGGACTCAATTTTAAATCTAGGGCGGCGTAATTCTGCTCCACATGCTCAGTGCGACTGGATTTAGGAATCACAATGACATTCTCTTGATGTAGTAACCAGGCGATCGCTACCTGAGCGGTCGTCACTCCACGTTCTTGAGCTATCGCTTCGAGTGTCCAGTTATTCAGCAACCGCCCTTGCTCAATAGGGGAGTATGCCATGATGGGAATACCCCGTTGCCGACACCAGGGCAGCAAATTTAACTCAATCCCGCGTCGCATCAGGTTGTAGAGCACCTGGTTCGTCACGATTGCGTTTCCACCCGACAAGTGGGTTGCTTCCTTCATGTCTTCAGTATCAAAATTGCTCACCCCATAACTGCGAATTTTTCCCGCCTGTTGCAGCGTTTGAAAAGCATCCAGTGTCTCCGCCAATGGAACAGAACCGCGCCAGTGCAATAGGTAGAGATCCAGGTAGTCGGTTTGCAGCCGTTTGAGACTGCGTTCACAAGCAGTGATCGCTCCTCTCTTCGAGGCGTTATGGGGATAAACCTTGCTAACCAAAAAGACTTGTGAACGACGAGTGGCGATCGCTTGGGCAATCACCTCTTCTGCTCCACCTTCTCCATACATCTCAGCAGTATCAATCAGAGACAACCCCAGATCCAATCCGTGACGCAGGGCATCTATTTCAGTCTGGCGATTCCTAGCATTCTCACCCATTCGCCAAGTACCCATGCCAAGAACGGGAATGGTTTGACCAGAGAGCAGTTGGAGAGTCCGCATTTCTTCTTTGTTTCTTCCTTCAAGCTACTGTTGGGAGCGCATTTCTTGCTGACGCATCGGCATAGCATCAATCGTGCGAAACAGCGATGCCAGAGCCACAGGGGTTCGGCTCCGTTGTTTCTCTGTACCGTCCTTGCCAACCAGAATCACTGTAAACTCCTCAGGCGTGACCCCAAACTGTCGTCTTAGAGCCTCAGCCGAGGCTGGAGTCAGGGCTTGCCCATCAACTCGGCTTTCTCCAGTTCCCAGAACTTCCATTAACTTGAGGTCGCGATCACGAATTCCTGCCTTATCCGCCTGCCACGTTTGTATCTGTTGCTGATAAGCAGGCGAGCGCTCTGAGGGTGCGAAAATCAACACAATTCGATTCTGCCATTGATAGTTGCTCAGCATGAACTACCCCACCGTAAGACGGATGGGGTTTCCAACTTCAATGGGAACTGCATCTAACAAAACCGAAGTCTTGCCAGGTTGACTTACATTCCCTCCATTGGCTGTAGCACTGGTTCCCAATGCCAATATCCGCAAAGCTTCATTTCTAATATTGATAGCAGCGTTGATATCCCTATCATGATGGGTTTGACAAGTTTTACAAACCCAATCTCGAATATCCAATAATAAGCTATCTACCTTGTGGAGGCAAACACTGCATGTTTTAGAAGAAGCAAAAAATCTGTCAACTTCTATATAGGTTTTTCCTGACCACTCGGCTTTGTATTTGAGCATGGTGCAGAACTGCCCCCATCCACAATCACTAATCGCTTTAGCCAAATTGTGATTCTTGACCATGTTCTTTACCGCTAGATTTTCTACAGCAATCACTTGGTTTTCGTTAACTATTTTGCGGGATAGTTTGTGCAGAAAATCTTCTCTAACGAGTGAAATCCTAGAGTGGACTCTAGCTACTAACCTTTTAGCCTTAACTCTAGTTGCACTACCTTTTTGTTTACGAGCAAGACTTTGTTGCTTTTTCTTAAGATTCTTGGCATGTCTTTTGGTGTGTTTGGGATTATCAAATTTACTGCCATCACTGGTTATGCAAAAGTGACTTAGCCCTAAGTCAATCCCAACGGCTTTTCCTTCTGTCAATGCCTCCGGGATATCTTTACCGTCATCAACAATAATCGAAGCATAATACTTGTCATCAGTATTTTGAGAAACAGTGGTGGTGATAAATTGCCCAACTACTTCTCTATCCTGTTGACAGTAAATACTCCCTACTTTTCCAGGTAGCTTGAGATAGTCGCCTTCTAACTTAACCTTTTGAGGGTAAGTTATAGATTGTCTACCATGCTTGGACTTGAACTTAGGATATCCTGCACTTCTTTCAAAGAAGTTTTTGTAGGCAGTAGACAAGTTTAGGGCTACATACTGCAAGCACTGAGAGTAAGCGTTACTTAGCCAAGAGTATTCTTTTTTGAG
>JAFASY010000148.1 GCA_019244235.1 Chroococcidiopsidaceae cyanobacterium CP_BM_ER_R8_30 | reverse complement strand
GCTTGACCTCCTGTGGAGCGGGAATTGTAGCAGTGGCGCTGATCTTAAGGTTGCCAGGACTGCCGAGTTGTCCGTCCATTTTCTGGCCTACAGCTTCAGCTTCCATGCGTCTCTACTGTGCTCAATCGGCAGCTGACAAGCATACAGTAGATGGATTGCTGCAAGCGATCACTCTCGTACAGGCACTACCAAGCAACCATCCCCTACATCTAGAAATCAACCGCCATCTGAAACAGTGGTCATTGGAGATGCTGGAGTTGGGAGATCGAGAGTTTCAAGCAGGTCATTTAGATGAGGCAATTACCATTGCTCATAAGGTTCCAAGAGACCTACCAGCGTTTCCATTAGTGGGAGAGCGAATAGCAACTTGGCAGTCAACTTGGTCGGCAGCTGAAAACATTTATCAAAATGCTAGGGCGGAAATTCACCAACAGCACTGGCACCAGGCATTCAGTTATGCAGCACACTTGCTGAATGTAGACAATAATTACTGGGCGACGACTGCATATGAGGAACTGAATAACCGCATCGAAACGGCGCGAACAGATAGTAGAGAATTGGCTAAAGCTGACAGTTTGGCAAAAGCAGGGGGGTTAGACAATCTCCTAGCAGCAGTTAAGATAGCAGAGTCAATCGGACCAGATAGTGACTTTTACCAGAATGCTCAAGCTGCGATTCCAGAATATGGGCGACAACTCCTAGATTTAGCGCAGGCAGCCCTAGATCAACATGATGCAGATACAGCAGTCAAAATTGCCTCATCCATCCCTGAGAGTGCTAAGCTCCAGGCAGAAGTGCAAGACTTCACAACCATTGCTGGGGCATGGCGCGATGCCTGGACTGACACGATGACTAGCTTGCAAAGCGCGATCGCTACAGTTCAAAATATCGGCCCCGATAGACCCATGTATGGCAAGGCGCAAGACCTAATTGACCGTTGGCAATTACAAATTGGGGACGTAGCTCATTTAGAGAAAGCCCGTGAGCTGGCTCAAGGGGGACAAATCAAAGATTTGCAGGCAGCCATGACAGAAGCCCAGCTGATCCCAGATGAAAACCCAGACGCGCCAGAGCGAGACCAGGTCATTACCAATTGGCGACGGCAAATAGAGACAATTGAAGACCGTCCCTACCTAGATAAAGCTGAGCAGATAGCTAGCGGCGGGGATATTAATTCCCTGCAAGCTGCAATCGATGAGGCCAATCAGATTACCAGCGATCGAGTTCTCTATCAAGAAGCCCAAGCCAAGGTGAGTAACTGGACCAATCAAATTCAGCGAATGCAAGACCAGCCCTACCTAGACCAGGCTCGCGAGCTTGCTCGAGAGGGTGACTTGCCAGGAGCAATTGCTGAAGCTCAAAACATTCAACCAGGACGAGCCCTCTCAAGTGCAGCACAAGCTGCCATTGCTGACTGGCAAGGTCAGATCCAAGCTAGAGCCAATTGGCAATCAGCGCTTAACCTGGCTCAGCAGGGAACACCGGAAGCATTGAGAGAGGCAATTCAGAAAGCAGACCAGGTACCGACGACAAGCCCATTGCGTACCGATGTGAATAGCGCGATTAGTCAATGGAGCCATCAAATCTTGAGTATTGCGCAAGACCAGGATATGTCTAATATTCCTGGTGCGATCGCAATTGCTAAACAAGTTCCCCCTGGTACTGACGCTTACCAAGCCGCTCAAGCGCAAATAGCAATTTGGCAAAAGTTTTTGCATCCAACTTTGGATCAACTAACTCCATTACCTTCGAGCACAGAGAGTCCGCCTGCATCTCCTCAATAGGACTTGTAGATTTCCTTAGGTGAATATACTGAGTTTTATGGAGTTAAAGGCAATCAACCTGAGTTTTTTACGCATGTCTACGGAAGAGCAAAACTTCATGGCAAAGCTAAGATTACCGCTAGTGTAAAAAAGCTCGAAGAAGGCTTTTTCCATGACGCAATCAGATAAGCAATTCTGGTCTAGCTCTATCTTGAGACCAGTAGGCTATGGACTTTTGGTATTAGCGTTACTTGATGTCATTGCTACCTTTGTGCCATCAAATTTTACAGATCCCAACTGGGAATTTCAAACTATAGGTTCTTTAGTGGAGCCAGTCCCTATACCTTTGCTAGGGCTCATGCTGGTACTTTACGGCGATGCTAACAATCGTAAAAAATGGGAAAAACCTGTTTTAAAGCTTTTTTCCTGGGCTGCTCTACTGGTTGGACTGTTATTTCTACTGTTAATTCCTTTAGCAATAACTGATGTGGGGCGACTTGAGGCTATCAAAAATGTGCAAGTGAGCAATCAAAGCGCTCATCAACTATCTCAGCTACAACAACTTGGAGAACAAGTTCATACTGGCACAATACAAGATATAAGTAATTTGATTAGCCATTCTAGCGCCCCGTTCTACTTACCGCCTATAGATGTTCAAGACCCTCAGAAATTCAAAAACCAGGTTTCAGCAGAAATCACTCAAGCTAAAAAACAAGTTCAGATTCAGGCTGAGATGTCTAAAGCACAGAATCACGTAGCGCTGCTAAAAGACGCTTTGAAATGGAGCCTCGGTGCTTTAGTATCTACAGTTTTGTTCATTCGCCTTTGGCAAGTCAGCTCTTGGACTCGACAAAACGGCAAAAGCAAAAAAGCATAGCGCTCATACTTCATCCTGCTTTTGATTCTGCACTCGCAGGCGCACTGAGTCAGCGTGGGATGGTAAACCTTCCGCCTTTGCTAGCACATCGATTGCCCCAGCTACTTTTTGTAGTGCAGTGGGTGAATAATGGATCAGGCTAGAGTGTTTCAAGAAAGTTTCCACTCCCAAAGCAGAGGCATAGCGAGCAGCACCAGAAGTCGGCAGTGTGTGGCTAGGTCCAGCCAAATAATCTCCCACAGCTTCAGGTGTAGAAGAGCCGAGAAAAATCGCACCAGCATGGCGGATTTTTTCTAATAAAGCCCAAGGATCGGCAACTTCCAATTCTAAGTGTTCTGGTGCAAATTCATTGGATAACTCTGCCGCCGCCTCTATGGATTCCACAACGACAATTAATCCATAGTGAGCAATCGCTTTCTCCGTCTGGGTGCGACGCGGATGATCGATTAACTGCCGCTCAACAGCAGCTTGTACATCTTTAGCCAAACCAGTATCTGTTGTCAACAAAATTGCTGCTGCCATCGGATCGTGTTCAGCTTGTGCCAACAAGTCAGCCGCTACATGCACAGGGTTAGCTGTCTCATCAGCAATAACTAGCACCTCCGAAGGACCAGCTAGGGAGTCGATCCCAACATTCCCATAAACTAGTTTTTTGGCTAGGGTCACGTAGATATTCCCAGGACCAGCGATAACGTTAACTTTGGGAATCGTTTCAGTCCCGTAAGCTAAAGCCGCGATCGCTTGTGCTCCTCCCACCCGATAGACTTCCGCTACCCCGGCTTCTTGAGCAGCAACTAACACCGCTGGATGAATCGCCTTCCCAAGCCCTGGCGGCGTAACAATGACTATGCGTGGCACCCCAGCTACTTGAGCAGGAATGGCATTCATCAGTACGGTGCTGGGATAGGTAGCCCGACCGCCAGGGATGTAGAGCCCTGCCCGATCTACTGGTGTGTATCGCTTGCCCAACACGACCTCATCATCTCCAAACTGCACCCAACTTTTCGGTAAGCGCTGGCGGTGAAACGCCTCGATTTGTCGGCAAGCCAGCATAATTGCCTCAAGTAACTCCTTGGAAACCTGCTGGTAAGCCGCATCTAGTTCCGAGCCGCTGACACGCAAGTCTTCTGGCTTGAGAGTTTGATTGTCAAATTCGGCCGTGTAATGCAAGACAGCTCGGTCTCCCTGGCGCTTTACCGCCTGAAGCACCTCCCGAACTGTTGCTTCTTTGTGAATGACCTGGTCGTCATGAGTCCGATCGCAGATCCGCTGTAGTTCTGCTCGAACCTCTATCTGCTGAGTAATGATTCGCAGCATGGATTAAATGAGAGCGCCAATGTAGGAATCACCCGACCAAGAACAAGTCTTCAAATACCCTTACTCTGTTCAGGGCAAGGCTGACCCATTCTTGTCTCTCTAGCTTAACCTGCTTGACCTAGATTTTTGGAATAATCGCCATATCATCAGTAGAGATGTTATATTAATGTGTCTATGACTTCGGCTTCGTTTACATAACGCTCTTCTTAATCTGGAACTGACTGTGGCGAATACAAAATCTGCTATCAAGCGCGTCCAAATCGCAGAACGCAATCGGCTGCGCAATAAGGCTTACAAGTCAGCGGTGAAGACGCTGATGAAAAAATACTTTGCTGCTGTGGATACCTATGCTACCAATCCTAGCGCCGAATCAAAGCAAGAAGTCCTACAGCACATGGCTGCAGCTTACAGCAAAATAGATAGAGCTGTGAAGCGCGGGGTCTTGCATCCCAACAATGGGGCACGAAAAAAGTCTCGCTTAGCTCAGCGGCTGAAACGGCATGAGCAAAGAGAGGGAGAAGGGAGTGCAGCTGATTGATACTCACGTTCACCTCAACTTTGATGTGTTTGAGTCGGACTTAGCAGATGTCAAAGCCAGGTGGCGTGAGGCGGGTGTAGTGCGCTTGGTTCACTCCTGCGTTCACCCAGGAGAGTTCGCGCGAATTCAAACCTTGGCTCACCAGCTGCCAGAACTTAGCTTTGCCGTTGGTTTGCATCCTTTGGATGCCAATAAGTGGATTGGATCTACAGATACAGCAGAACTTATCCTCTCCCTCGCTCGTTCTGACCCCAAAGTTGTGGCAATCGGCGAAATCGGGCTAGATTTTTACAAAGCCGACAACCAGGAACAGCAGCGAATGGTGTTGGCAGCCCAACTAGAAATAGCGGCTGAACTTAACCTACCAGTGATTATTCACTGTCGTGAAGCCGCGGCACCAATGCGAGAATTGCTGTATTTGTGGAAGCAGAAGAAGGGTGAAAGAGCGCGAGGTGTCATGCACTGTTGGGGTGGAACGCCAGAAGAAACCCAATGGTTTCTAGACTTGGGGTTTTATATCAGCTTCAGCGGCACAGTGACCTTCAAAAATGCCAAGCAAATTCACAGTAGCGCTCAAATGGTTAAAGGCGATCGCCTATTGATTGAAACTGACTGCCCATTCCTAGCTCCTGTCCCGAAAAGAGGACAAAGACGGAATGAGCCTGCTTATGTACGTTATGTTGCAGAGGCAGTTGCTAAGCTGCGAGGGATGACTTTTGAGGCGATTGCAACCCAAACCACACAAAATGCTTGTGAACTTTTTGGTCTTTCAGTCTGACATCTACCTACTCTGAAAATCAGACCCCACAAACCCTTGGGAAAAACGCCATAATAGTAGTCTATGAATCGAATTCTAGGTTGCCTAAACTGTTCCAAGCTAGAGCCCGTTGTCACCAAATCTTTAATTCTACTGCTAGTAGTGGTTCTGCTTGACAGAACACCCCCTTTACTAGCATTTTTGAACTGAATCGCTGAGTCTTCTAAAGAAGAGTATAGGTGCTACTTAACAAGATAGCCTGTTAATGAAGAAACAGCAGGTAATGCACTCAATCTCTGACGCCAGATTCTCAAATCTTACCACGTAAGCGCGAGCCTGTAGACGCATGACTACCGAAAACTATATCGAACCATCCTTCCTGCTGCCCGATCTGATTGAAATCCAGCGAGCTAGCTTTCGTTGGTTTCTTGAAGAAGGACTGATTGAAGAACTCAACAGTTTCTCGCCAATCACGGATTACACAGGCAAACTAGAGCTGCACTTTCTAGGACAGAACTACAAGCTGAAGCAGCCAAAATATGACGTAGATGAAGCCAAGCGCCGCGACAGCAGTTACGCAGTACAGATGTACGTGCCGACGAGGTTGATCAATAAGGAAACTGGCGAAATTAAGGAGCAGGAAGTCTTCATTGGTGACTTGCCCTTGATGACCGATCGCGGCACCTTCATTATTAACGGTGCCGAGCGCGTCATTGTCAACCAGATTGTCCGTTCACCTGGAGTGTACTACAAGTCGGAAGTTGATAAAAATGGTCGTCGTACCTACAGTGGTAGTCTGATCCCCAATCGCGGTGCGTGGCTTAAATTTGAAACCGATCGTAACGACTTGGTGTGGGTGCGAATAGACAAAACCCGCAAACTGTCAGCTCAGGTGTTACTAAAGGCTCTTGGCCTCTCTGATAATGAGATCTTCGATGCTATGCGGCACCCGGAGTATTTCCAAAAAACGATCGAAAAAGAGGGACAGTTCTCAGAAGAAGAGGCGTTGATGGAGCTGTACCGCAAATTGCGTCCTGGTGAACCTCCAACAGTTATGGGCGGTCAGCAACTGTTAGACTCTCGCTTTTTCGATCCCAAGCGGTATGACCTGGGTCGCGTGGGACGCTACAAGATCAATAAAAAACTACGGCTTTCCACTCCCGATACGGTGAGGGTATTAACTCCAAGCGATATCGTGTCGTCGATAGATTATTTGATCAACCTAGAGTTTGACATGGGGAGCATCGACGACATCGATCATCTAGGGAACCGTCGGGTGAGGAGCGTAGGTGAGTTGCTCCAGAACCAAGTTCGAGTCGGGTTAAACCGATTGGAGCGGATTATCAGGGAACGTATGACTGTGTCAGATGCGGATGCTTTGACTCCAGCCTCTTTGGTAAACCCGAAGCCACTGGTAGCAGCAATCAAAGAATTTTTCGGCTCTAGCCAGCTGAGTCAGTTCATGGATCAGACAAATCCTTTAGCTGAGCTAACTCACAAGCGCCGACTCAGCGCGCTAGGTCCTGGAGGCTTAACCAGGGAACGAGCAGGCTTTGCTGTCCGTGATATTCATCCTTCTCACTACGGACGTATCTGCCCGGTTGAAACTCCAGAGGGACCTAACGCTGGATTGATTGGCTCCTTAGCAACTCATGCCAAAGTTAATCAATATGGCTTTTTGGAAACGCCGTATAGACCAGTCGAAAATGGACAAGTGCTGTTCGATCGCCCTGCTGTATACATGACAGCAGATGAGGAAGACGACTTACGCGTTGCGGCAGGTGACATTCCGCTAGATGACAATGGTCGCATTATTGGACCAATTGTGTCAGTGCGCTATCGGCAGGAATTCATTACCACAACCCCCGATCAGGTGGACTACGTAGCAGTGTCACCTGTACAAATTGTTTCCGTTGCAACATCAATGATTCCGTTTTTGGAACATGATGATGCCAACCGGGCTCTAATGGGGTCAAACATGCAGCGCCAAGCCGTACCACTCCTAAGACCAGAGCGCCCTTTGGTGGGCACAGGTCTAGAAGCTCAAGCGGCTCGCGACTCTGGCATGGTAGTCGTGTCACGCACTGAAGGAGAGGTGACATATGTGGATGCGACCCGCATTCGGATTCGCCCTGCAGCTAATGCCGCTGAAATTGAATATCCTCTCTCCAAGTACCAAAGATCGAACCAGGATACATGCTTGAATCAACGACCACTCGTCCAGATTGGCGATCACGTACTGCCAGGTCAAGTCTTAGCTGATGGCTCTTCCACTGAAGGAGGTGAATTGGCGCTGGGTCAAAACATTGTAGTAGCTTACATGCCCTGGGAAGGCTACAACTATGAAGATGCGATTCTGATTAGTGAAAAGTTGGTGCAAGAAGACACCTACACCTCAATCCACATTGAGAAATATGAGATCGAGGCAAGACAGACAAAGCTTGGACCAGAGGAAATTACGCGAGAAATTCCCAATGTGGGGGAAGACGCCCTCAGACAGTTAGATGAGCAGGGCATCATCCGCATCGGTGCTTGGGTAGAGGCAGGGGACATCCTAGTTGGAAAGGTCACTCCTAAAGGGGAATCTGACCAGCCGCCAGAAGAAAAGCTCTTGCGAGCGATTTTTGGCGAAAAGGCGCGAGATGTCCGTGACAATTCCTTACGGGTGCCTAACGGGGAAAAAGGTCGAGTTGTGGATGTGCGCGTATTCACAAGAGAACAGGGCGATGAGTTACCCCCAGGGGCAAACATGGTTGTGCGAGTGTATGTCGCTCAGAAGCGCAAGATTCAAGTTGGCGACAAAATGGCAGGGCGTCATGGCAATAAGGGAATTATTTCCCGGATTTTGCCAGTAGAGGATATGCCATACCTACCAGATGGGAAACCAGTGGATATCGTCCTTAACCCTTTAGGCGTGCCTTCTCGGATGAATGTGGGTCAGGTGTTTGAGTGTTTATTAGGCTGGGCAGGAGAAAACTTGGGTGCGCGGTTTAAGCTAACACCATTTGATGAGATGTATGGCGAGGAGTCATCTCGCACAATCGTTCATGGCAAGCTCAAGGAAGCACGCGAGCGCACAGGTCAAGACTGGCTATTTGACCCAGAGAGTCCTGGCAAAATTATGGTGTATGACGGGCGTACTGGTGAACCGTTCGATCGTCCAGTGACAGTAGGAGTAGCTTACATGCTCAAGCTCGTACACCTGGTAGATGACAAGATCCATGCTCGCTCTACTGGTCCTTATTCTCTTGTTACCCAGCAACCCCTGGGTGGCAAAGCTCAGCAAGGGGGTCAGCGATTTGGTGAGATGGAAGTGTGGGCTCTTGAAGCATTTGGTGCCGCTTACACTCTCCAGGAATTGTTGACAGTGAAGTCCGATGATATGCAAGGGCGCAACGAGGCTCTTAACGCCATTGTCAAAGGCAAAGCTATCCCCAGACCAGGTACACCAGAGTCGTTTAAGGTGCTGATGCGGGAGTTGCAGTCTTTGGGGTTAGATATTGCTGTCCACAAGGTTGAGACCCAGGCAGACGGCAGCACTTTAGACGTAGAGGTGGACCTGATGGCAGATCCAACAGGTCGTCGTACTCCCTCTAGACCCACTTATGAATCCCTTACTCGTGAGGCGCTAGAAGAGGAAGAAGTCTAGAAGAGGGCTCAGAATTAACTACTTGGCACTAAGCAATTAAAAATGAGATACCAGCAAACAACTCAGTTTGACTACGTCAAGATTGGTTTGGCTTCACCGGAACGTATTCGGAAGTGGGGAGAAAGAACCTTGCCGAATGGTCAGGTTGTTGGTGAAGTGACAAAGCCGGAAACCATCAATTACAGAACGCTGAAGCCAGAAATGGATGGGCTATTTTGTGAGCGCATTTTTGGTCCAGCGCGAGATTGGGAATGTCACTGCGGTAAATACAAAAGGGTACGGCATCGGGGGATTGTCTGTGAACGCTGTGGCGTCGAGGTAACAGAATCCCGCGTGCGCCGTCATCGTATGGGCTTTATCAAGCTAGCTGCCCCTGTGGCTCATGTTTGGTATCTCAAAGGCATCCCCAGCTATATCTCGATTCTCTTGGATATGCCACTGCGAGATGTCGAGCAGATTGTCTACTTCAATGCGTATGTCGTGCTTTCTCCTGGCAACGATGAGTCTCTGAGTTATAAGCAATTGCTAACTGAGGATCAGTGGCTAGAAATTGAAGAGCGGCTCTACAGCGAAGATTCCCAACTTTCCGGGGTTGACGTTGGCATTGGTGCTGAAGCTTTAGCTCGACTCCTAACCGATATCAATCTGGAGACCGAAGCTGAGCAACTTCGAGAAGAGATTATTAATGCCAAAGGTCAAAAGCGTGCCAAGCTAATCAAGCGCCTGCGTGTGATTGACAACTTTGTCGCCACTGGTTCAAAACCAGAGTCAATGGTGATGAGTGCCGTTCCAGTCATCCCACCCGATTTACGCCCGATGGTGCAACTTGATGGCGGTCGATTTGCGACTAGCGATCTCAATGATCTTTATCGGCGGGTGATTAATCGTAATAACCGTCTGGCAAGGCTGCAAGAGATCTTAGCTCCAGAGATTATCGTTCGCAACGAAAAGCGAATGCTGCAAGAAGCAGTAGATGCTCTCATTGATAATGGTCGTCGAGGTCGAACAGTAGTTGGTGCTAATAACCGTCCGCTGAAATCCTTATCTGACATTATTGAGGGTAAGCAGGGTCGCTTCCGCCAGAATTTGCTGGGGAAACGAGTGGACTACTCTGGGCGCTCTGTCATTGTGGTAGGACCAAAGTTAAAGATCCATCAGTGTGGTTTGCCAAGAGAGATGGCAATCGAGCTATTCCAACCCTTTGTGATTCACAGGCTAATCAAGGGAGGTCTGGTGAATAATATCAAGGCGGCTAAAAAGCTCATTCAGCGAGGAGATAGCAGTGTTTGGGATGTACTAGAAGAAGTGATTGAAGGTCACCCTGTTCTACTCAACCGCGCTCCCACCCTTCACCGTCTTGGAATTCAAGCCTTTGAGCCAATTTTGGTGGAGGGTCGCGCTATTCAACTGCATCCCCTTGTGTGTCCGGCCTTCAACGCCGACTTTGACGGTGACCAAATGGCAGTTCATGTACCACTGTCACTGGAAAGTCAAGCTGAAGCTAGATTGCTGATGCTTGCTTCCAACAATATTTTATCTCCAGCTACGGGTAGACCAATTGTTACCCCAAGTCAGGATATGGTGTTGGGATCGTATTACTTAACGGCAGAGAACCCTAAGGCACAAAAGGGAGCAGGGCGATACTATGCTTCGCTAGAAGATGTTGTTATGGCATACGAGCAGGAGCAGATCGATCTTCATGCCTATATATATGTAAGGTTCGACGGTGAGATGGAGACAGATGAACCAGATACACAGCCATTGCAGGTAGAAAAAAATAGCGATGGGACGCGAACTTTAAACTATAAGTATCGGCGAGTACGAGAGGACGCAGCGGGTAATTTAATCTCTCAGTATATTCGGACAACTCCTGGTCGCGTAATATACAACAACACCATCCATGAGGCGTTAAAAGGCTAAGTAGGCAAACATGCAAGAACAAAAACCGCAGCCAATGATTTTTCGTAATCGTGTAGTAGATAAGGGTCAACTGAAAAAGTTGATTGCTTGGGCTTTTACTCACTATGGCACGGCTAAAACAGCTGCGATCGCTGACCGACTGAAAGACCTAGGATTTCGTTACGCTACTAAGGCTGGAGTGTCCATTAGTGTAGATGACTTGATGGTGCCTCCTACAAAGCGAGCGTTGTTGGACGCTGCCGAAGCAGAAATTCGTGCTACTGAAGGGCGCTACACCCGTGGGGAGATTACTGAAGTTGAACGGTTCCAAAAAGTTATTGATACTTGGAATAGTACCAATGAAGCGTTGAAAGACGAAGTTGTTCAGCACTTCCGAACGACTAACCCCTTGAACTCGGTGTACATGATGGCCTTCTCTGGCGCTCGGGGTAATATTTCTCAAGTGCGCCAATTGGTGGGAATGCGAGGACTGATGGCAAACCCCCAAGGGGAAATTATTGACTTGCCAATCAAAACCAACTTCCGGGAGGGATTGACAGTAACCGAGTACATCATTTCGTCCTATGGAGCCAGAAAAGGGTTGGTGGATACTGCCCTCAGAACAGCAGATTCTGGCTATCTCACCCGTCGTCTAGTAGACGTATCCCAAGATGTGATTATCCGGGAAATCGACTGTGGCACGATGCGGGGGATTCCGGTAAGGGCGATGAAAGAGGGTGAGCGGGTCATGATTCCCCTCAGTTCTAGATTGCTAGGTCGGGTCGTTGCCCAAGACATCATTCACCCCACCACTGGCGAGGTGTTTTTACCAAGAAATCAGGCAATTGATGATGACACTGCCCGCGCTATTGAAAAAATTGGTGTAGAAGAAGTCTTGGTCCGTTCGCCTCTTACATGTGAAGCTGCTCGCTCAGTCTGCCAGCACTGCTACGGTTGGAGTTTAGCTCACGCCCAGTTGGTAGACTTAGGGGAAGCTGTGGGAATTATTGCTGCCCAGAGTATTGGGGAGCCAGGTACTCAGTTGACCATGCGAACGTTCCATACTGGAGGTGTGTTTACAGGGGAAGTCGCTAGACAAGTTCGGGCGACTCATAATGGCGTTGTTCATATTCCGCGTACGTTGCGGACTAGAGCGTTTAGAACCAGACATGGGGAAGAGGCTTTATTTGTCGAAGCCAATGGCACATTGACTCTAGAAGTCAAGAAGGAGGGAGAGGAAGAATCTACTCCATTAATGATTCCTGTAACCCAGGGGTCAACGCTTTACATTACAGACGGCAAAAAGGTGAGTGTTGGTCAATTACTTGCAGAGGTTGCAATTGGCGCTCGGACAACACGTGCTCACACAGAAAAAGCAACCAAGGATGTTGCCTCAGACTTGGCTGGAGAAGTGAAATTTGCCGATGTCGTACCCGAAGAGAAAACCGATCGCCAGGGCAACACAACGACAACGGCGGCTCGTGGCGGCTTGATTTGGATCTTATCTGGGGAGGTTTATAACCTGCCGCCTGGTGCTGAACCGTCTGTCGTTAATGGTGATGCTGTAGAAGCTGCCAGTGTCTTGGCAGAGACCAAGCTCAGCACCGTACATGGGGGGATAGTACGATTACCTGCTGCCACTGGAGGCACTCCTGCTCGTCGGGAGCGGGAGATTGAAATCATCACCGCATCAGTCGTTTTAGACACCGCTACTGTGCGGGTGGAGAGTAGCCAAGGTCGAGATCACTACTTAATCGATACCACATCTGGTCAATCATTTTCGCTTTTAGCCACCCCAGGCACTAAAGTGCAAAACGGTCAGGTGGTAGCAGAATTAATTGACGATCGCTATCGCACAACAACTGGTGGTTTGATTAAATATGCCGGCGTAGAAGTGGCGAAAAAGGGTAAGGCAAAACAGGGCTATGAAGTGGTACAGGGAGGCACTCTGTTGTGGATTCCCGAAGAAAGCCACGAAGTTAATAAAGATATTTCCCTGCTAGCGGTGGAAAATGGTCAATATGTTGAGGCCGGAACCGAAGTCGTCAAAGATATTTTCTGCCAGAACAGTGGAGTCGTAGAAGCCACAGAGAAAAATGACATTCTGCGGGAATTAGTGATTAAGCCTGGAGAATTGTTGCTTGTCGATGACCCAGAATCTGTGAAAGACCGAGATGGTACGCTCGGACAACCAGGAGAAGAGATCCTGCCTGGGTATGTTCTCTCCGAACTCCGCTATATCGAGTGCTTGATGTCGCCAGAAGGTCCAGCGTTGCTACTAAGGCCAGTAACAGAATACCCCGTACCAGAGCAGCCGTCTGTACCTTCAACCCGTACAGGTTCTCAATCAGGCCGTTCGATCGAACTACGAGCTGTACAGCGCTTGCCCTACAAAGATTCTGAGCGGGTGAGATCAATAGATGGTGTGGAACTGCTCAGAACTCAGTTAGTGCTAGAAATTGAGCAGATGCAACTAGCTGAGTATGGGGGTCCCGTACCACCAATGGTAGCGGATATTGAACTGGTGCCGGATGCGGTAGACCCAGATATTCAAAGACTACAACTGGTCATTTTGGAATCTTTAGTCATTCGCAAAGATATTACTGCTGATGCCACTCAAGGTAGTACTCAGACACGGTTGCTAGTAGAAGATGGGCAAGTTATTGCTCCAGGAGCAGTAGTAGCTCGGACTGAAATTCAGTGTAAGGAAGCTGGAGAAGTCCGGGGTGTCCGAGAAGGAACAGAAGCGATTCGTCGGATTTTGGTGTTAAGAGAAAGCGACTGCACG
The DNA here is from genome assembly GCA_019244235.1 of Chroococcidiopsidaceae cyanobacterium CP_BM_ER_R8_30. Classification (GTDB taxonomy): domain Bacteria; phylum Cyanobacteriota; class Cyanobacteriia; order Cyanobacteriales; family Chroococcidiopsidaceae; genus JAFAVL01. The sequence continues at coordinate 1,013 of JAFASY010000148.1, read as the reverse complement.
ACCCTTTACTACAGGGAAAAGCCTAAGGTTAAGGTGGGTGAGTTACTCGTAGCTGGGTCTGAAATCGCTCCTGGTGTTTTTACAGAAGAATCAGGTCAAATCCTGAAGATTAGACCTAGAACAGGGGCAGTAGAGGAAGCAGCAAATGACTCTGTTGATTTGACGACTTTGCCGGGAGGCCAATCAGCCGCTTACGAAGTCACTCTACGTACAGCTCGCCCCTACCGTGTTAGTCCTGGAGCTGTGTTGCAGGTAGAGGACGGAGACTTGGTGCAGCGCGGTGACAACTTGGTACTGTTGGTGTTTGAGCGTGCCAAAACTGGGGATATCATTCAAGGTCTACCTAGGATCGAAGAACTCTTAGAAGCACGTAAACCCAAAGACGCTTGCATTTTGGCTAAACTATCTGGGGTTGCCGAGGTGGGTAGGCTAGAGGGTGAAACCGTTGATGTCAAGGTGGTGTCAGACAATGGCGTTGTGACAGAATACCCAATCGGACCTGGCCAGAATGTCGTGGTGTCGGATGGGACTGTAGTTGAGGCAGGAATGCCACTGACAGATGGTCCAGCTAACCCCCACGAGATTTTGGAGATTTTCTTCCAGCTCAATACCCAAGCTGGAATGTATGCTAATGCCCTAGAAGCTTTGCAGCGAGTCCAGACGTTCTTGGTCAACGAAGTCCAGCTTGTGTATCAATCACAGGGGATTGACATTGCCGATAAACATATTGAAGTGATAGTGCGGCAGATGACCTCTAAAGTGCGGATAGATGACGGGGGTGACACCATCATGCTACCTGGAGAGTTAGTGGAACTGCGGCAAGTTGAACAGGTCAACGAAGCTATGAGTATCACTGGCAGGGCTAAGGCATTGTATACACCAGTATTACTGGGAATCACCAAAGCATCGCTAAATACTGATAGCTTTATTTCTGCTGCATCATTCCAAGAAACAACTCGGGTGCTAACTGAGGCAGCGATCGAAGGCAAATCAGACTGGTTAAGAGGTCTGAA
>JAFASY010000112.1 GCA_019244235.1 Chroococcidiopsidaceae cyanobacterium CP_BM_ER_R8_30 | reverse complement strand
GTCTCCTCACTGAGCAAAAAACCGCAAAGATCATTGGACTGATCGAAGAACTTCGTGCCGACTCACCTGATCTGCAGAATCGTCGTGATTGGGAAGCTGAGATCATGCAGCAGTCAACCAATCCGCAAGTTGTTCTCAATATCTTGGAAGAGAACCTCAACCATGTTGCTGATGCAGACGAATTACCAACCTAGACTCAGAACAGTTGTTGACAAGAAGAGGGACGGAAAGTACTAGTGAGTAGCTGCGGGATTGTAAAGCTATCCCTCATGTAGCTAGTTCTTTCTATTTCAAATCCTCCTAAAGGAGGAGAAGATTTTCTTAACCTTAATGAGAGAATACCGTACGCTAGTAACAAAAGTCACACGCTTCACGATGCATATCTATTGCAACCTTGCTAGCTAGACTGTTGCAGCTATTGTCAAATTACTCAAAGAGATGTCTTCTCATGTCCGAGCCTAATGGCGTAATGATGCAGTATTTTCATTGGTACATCCCTCCGGATGGGAGCCTATGGAATGAGTTCAAAGGTAAAGTTAAAGAGTTGGCTGCTGCTGGCATTACTGCTGTCTGGCTTCCCCCAGCCTATAAAGGAACCGCTGGGGGCTACGATGTTGGCTACGGTGTCTACGACATGTTTGACCTGGGCGAATTTGAACAAAAAGGCTCTGTTCGTACTAAATACGGCACCAAAGATGAATACATTGCTGCAATCAAAGCAGCAAAAAATGCTGGCGTTCGGGTCTATGCTGATGTGGTGCTTAACCATAAGTTGGGAGCTGACGCAGCTGAAGAGGTGGAAGCAACGCCGTTTGACCCGGAGGATCGCAACCGTCCGATCGGGGAGCTTCAAACAATTAAAGTTTGGACTCACTTTACCTTTCCAGGTCGCAATGGCAAATACTCCGAGATGGAATGGCATTGGTGGCACTTTGATGCCGTTGACTACAACGTTTACAACGAAGGTGAGAACGCTGTTTATCTTTTTAAAGATAAGGCGTTTGACAACGATGTTGATCTAGAAAAAGGCGCTTTCGACTATCTCATGGGGTGCGATCTAGATATGCAGCATCCGGAAGTACGAGAGGAATTAAAGCGTTGGGGTGAATGGTTTGTAGACAATACCGACGTAGACGGTTTTCGCTTTGATGCAGTTAAACATGTCAAAGCTGGCTTTTTCCCAGAATGGCTGGAACACTGTCGTCAACATGCGGGTCGTAAGCTGTTTGCTGTAGGTGAGTATTGGTCTTACGAGATTGAAGCGCTGCATCATTTTATTAGCGTCACTGGCGGTGATGTGATGTTATTCGATGCGCCACTGCACTACAACTTTAGTGTTGCAAGTACTCAGGGCAAAGACTATGACATGCGCCAAATTTTTGACAATACATTGGTGCAACAACAGCCTGCTTTAGCTGTCACACTGGTTGATAATCACGATTCTCAACCATTACAGGCCCTAGAGTCTGTGGTCGAAGGCTGGTTTAAGCCGCTAGCCTACGCGCTGATCCTACTACGACGCGATGGCTATCCTTGTGTATTCTATGCAGATTACTACGGTGCTCATTACAAAGACAAAGGCAAAGATGGCAATGAGCATGAAATCTGGCTAGACAGCCATCAATGGCTAATTGACAAATTTCTGTATGCTCGTCAGACTTATGCCTATGGTGAGCAATATGACTATCTCGATCATGCCAATACGCTTGGCTGGACAAGGCTTGGGAATGATGAACATCCAGGCGGTATGGCAGTTGTTTTAAGCAATGGCGATGCTGGTACGAAATCGATGGAAGTAGGACAACCAAACCAGACTTACATTGACATTACCGAACACATTAGTGAACCAATAGTAACCAACAATGAAGGCTGGGGCAATTTCCGCTGCAACGGTGGTTCAGTGTCAGTGTGGGTGCCGCAAACATAGTCTGTCTTGCAGCGTAATGGTATTAGTGTAACGGTCCATGACAAAAGACGTATTGCTTCCAACTACTTCACGGCATTCAGTATTTGTTCTGCTGTCAGCTGAAGCTGAATTCCCAACCGTTCTCATGCTGGGGATCGAATTATCCCTCTTCTGTCACTTTCCGATACAATGAATAAAGGAATCGAAAGATAAAACGCTACAAGTCAGGTAGGGCAATGGATGTAGAATTACAAATCCTCAAACATTTGGCACTCTTATGCCCATCCCACAGTTGCCATGATAGATGA
>JAFASY010000025.1 GCA_019244235.1 Chroococcidiopsidaceae cyanobacterium CP_BM_ER_R8_30 | reverse complement strand
AACTCAATTCTTGTACATCATCTCATATCCTGTTCATCCTGAATCTATAAACTCGATTCAAAAGCCTCCTCGACAATCAGTCATTCGTAGTCACTGTCGTAACAGTGCTACACTTTCCTCGTTCGTTGTTAAGGGAGCTGCGCCTCAAACATCAAAACGTGGTTGCCAAGCACTCACCGAGATGTGGACGGGGTCACAGCTGATAAATCTGTCGCTGCCTGCTTGAATGAGCTGTTAATTTTCGCGCTATTTGATTAAAACAATCGCCTTTCCAGTTCTTAAGCTGTAATAGCTTGGGAATTTTGATATTCCATCTGGTAATTAACTCCTTTTTGGAAAGCGGCCCGAATCCGACCAATAAGTTTTCTAGCAACAGCAACAATCGCTCGCTTTTTACCAGTTCGAGGAGAGAGTCTCTCAAAAAACTCCCCTAATGCTCTATCCTTCTTAATCGCCCGCCAAGCGCTCTCTACTAGTATTCCTCTCAAGCGGCTATTTCCTTGTCTACTGATATGCCCCCTGCGAATATTTTCCCCACTGGAATACTCACAGGGGGTCAAACCTGTGTAGGAAAACAACTGGCGCTCATTGTTAAATTGAGACATATCTCCCAACTCGTTGGCGAGAATCCGAGCAGAAAGCGGACCAACCCCAGGGGCTGAACGGTAGGTTGCGTCATGAGGATCTGTTTTAGCCTGCTCCTTAATTGCTTGAGCTAGCTTGCAGATCTCTTCATCTAGTTTCTGCCAAATGTTCCAATACGCTTGGATGACAATCCTCAACTCCGATGCATCTGTACCACTGAGTAGTTCTTTGACCAACTTATGGCTCATGGGTCGATTCTCGTCATACTCAATCAGTCCGAGTTGGTGAAATTTCATTCTAATTTTGTTCTTGAGCGCCGTTCGTTCTTCAACAAGCTGTTGTCTGGTTCGTGTCAGCAGCCGATGTTGTTCTTCAGATTCACTAGGAATGCGGTTGCCTTTTAAGCGCCCTGCCTCAAGCAGAACCGCCATTTTTTGAGCATCCCGCTTGTCAGTCTTGACTCGAACATTGGCTGCTATTTCAATCGCGGCAGCATGAACCACGATGTTGTTAACTCCATGTTTCACTAGCTCTCGATGCAGGGCAAATCCTGAAAATCCTGCTTCGTAAACTGAATGGATGATTGCGCCACTAAAGCATTTTTGAAGCTGTTGTGATAACTCTTTTGGTGAGCCAGCCATTGTCCACTTTTTGATGACTTCTTTGTCACACCTAGCAACTACTGAATAACTTTTCTTGTGGACATCAATTCCTATGAAGACTTCTTTCCCTGTATAGGAAGCTTGTTCTGTGTTTTTCATATAACACTTCCTTGTCTGCAAAAACTAGATCGTCTACAAAAAGTTTGACATTGTTTTTTAACTCATACAATCCATCATAGGAACATCCAGTTCAGATTCTTCAATCCCAGCTCCTTCTGGCTCTTCAACTCGAACAATATCTACTTCAATCTGCTTTGATTCCAGTTGTTGTAATAGTTTCCGATTCACTGGTTCGAGATGTTTGAGTTTTTTTTAATTCTTGAATCACAGTAGTAGGGCTAACACGTAAGACCCTTGCTATGTCTCGAATACCACTGCCGCTAAGTGTCATCTCCACAATTTGCTGTTTGACTTGTCTACTTCGTCCTGGATAGGTTTGATTCAGGATAAAAGTGCGATAAGGACATTCTGGATTCTGACAGCGGTAGCGTTGCTTCCCCTCGGCTGATCTTCCGTTCTTAATTACCTCTTCGCTATGACAATGTGGACATTGCACCGGGAGCCAAACAGCCATAATGCTCAACCAAACGACTTTCTTTTCCTACTCCCAATTATAGCTGAACACCAGATCTAGAACACCACCCTTCGGTGTTACCATTAGCCGCGAAGATGAGCAAATCTGTTTTGACATTAGTGCAGCAAGCGTGGGGCTATCACTGCCGCTCATTCAAGGTAGGGGGCAGATAACGCTGCATCTTGACCGATTGGATTTAAGCGGCGGGCAGTACTTTGTTAATGTTGGGATCAACGAGCGGAATTGGGCATATGCCTATGACTACCACTGGCATGTCTATCCTTTGTCGATCCACTCAACAGTCAGCAAACAAGGTATTTTGTGTCCGCCCTGTCGCTGGGAATTTAGTGACCTACAGGTGCCAAATCTACAAAGACACTAAAGTTTTTTCTTAACCATGGGTGCTAAAGTTCAATAACCTAATGGTCTTAAAAAGAGTAGCCTTAAATTTCTTACTTGGTCTGTTGATTACCACAAGCATTCACTTGTTAATGGGGACAACAGCTTTTGCCAAAAACATTGAAACAATCAAAGTCTACGGTACCCCATGGGGCATCAGCACTCGTTATATCGGTGCTGTCGAGGGCAACCGCAACTTTGATATTGCTGACCTACAGGATCTCGGTATTAATACTTATCGTATCTACGGCGGCATGTCGCGTTGGGAGGCCAAGGACGATGATGGAGTGTATGGCTGGCCATCAATTGCCGCAATCAAAGCTAACCCCAACATTATTAACTGGGCTTGGTGGGACAATGTGATGACCAATCCCCCTAAGGGTAGTGACTACTGGTGGTCAGAATCTTCAGGTACTGTTTGGCATGGTAATGCCCGGACAATTTTTAGCAAACTGAAGCAAGCCAATATCCGACCAGTGCTCACCATTCGCAATGTGGACAACTTCAGTCATCCAACTTGGGCATTAAAACTCAACCCACCCCGAACAGAAGCCGATTGGAACGAGTGGTGGGAGCATGTTTTTGCCACAGTCTATTGGCTTAATGTTCGCAACGATTACCGAGTCGATGATTTTGAAATTCACAACGAGCCGGATAATCGCGAGCAGGGTTGGGGTGGTACCCAAGCTGAGTATTTTGAATTGGTTAAAGTAGCGAAGGACGCCGTTGACTACGTATACAGAAAATACTTGCCCGGTCGGGCTTACCATGTGCATGCACCAGTGACAACAAGTGGTAGCCTCTGGCCTCTTGATGCCTTGCAGCAAATTCCTGTATACTTCAACTTCATAAATATTCACGACTACGCTTCAGATATTTCCGTTTACACCCAGCAAATACATAGTTGGATGAACCTCACTGGTCACGCTAATTTTCCCCTTTGGCTAGGCGAATGGGGAACTTACCAGAATGGGTATGATGACCTTCCCTTTGCCATTAACTTGATTAAGAACTTGATCCGAGGTTCCCAGCCCGGTAACAATTACATTTACGGTAGTCATATCTTCTCTTTATACGACTGGGGAAACCAAGAACAATACCGAGGTCTTATAGGAGCAAAGGGAAAAAGGCGTATTAGCTACTATGCCTTATGCGCATAGTTGGGCTTATACCTATGATTACCACTGGCGTGTTTACCCATTGCTAATCAGCTCAAAGACAGGTGGAAAAGGCATTCTCTCTTCACCACATTAATGGGAAATTAGTAGTCTTTAAAGTAATTATTTTAGGTTTGTTTCAGCAAGCTTATGTAATGTCTGCAACAGACGATGCACCTCCTCAACTGTGTTGTAATGAACAAATCCAATTCGCAAAAGCCCACCACTTGATTCAATTCCCAAGCGTTGTGTCAGGTTGAGGGCATAAAAGTTACCATTCCAGGTGAAGATGCCACGATCTCCTAACGCTTTTGCCAGATCCTGCGGTTTATATCCGTTAACTCGAATAGCAACTGTTGGCGTGCGCCAATCAAAGCAAGTCGGATTGGTAATGCCGTAGACGGTTACACCTGGAATTTGCACCAAGTTGGGGATCAATTGTTCGGACAGTGATCGCTCATACTCTTGAATCGCTACCATTGCCACAACTAAGCTTTCCCGGCGATTTGTCACCTTAGGTGAAACGCGATCTCCCAGTTCTGTTAGATAGTTTACTGCTGAGACTAATCCAGCTAACCCTTCAAAATTTTGGGTCCCTGTTTCCCAGCAGAATGGAACCTCTTCAGAAGCGGGACGTACCTTGTAAGGACGCAATCGAGCTAGATGTTGGCGTTTGCCGTAGAGAATGCCAACATGGGTGCCAAAGAATTTATAAGCGGAACAGACTAGGAAGTCGCAATCCAACGCCTGCAGGTCGATTGAGCCATGAGGCGCATAGTGAACAGCATCAATAAACACTAATGCATCAATCGCATGAGCCAGTTGCACGATACTTCGCACATCATTAATGGTTCCCACTGCATTAGAGGCATAGCCAATGGCTACCAGCTTTGTCCGCTCCCCAATTTGCCGCTTTAGATCTGCCATGTCCAGCGTGCAATCATCCTCGTGAATATCCACTGTACGAACAATCACCCCGCGTTCCTCCAACACTAACCAAGGTGCCACGTTAGCATCATGGTCGAGGTTCGTCACCACTATCTCATCACCTGGTTGCAGTTCACGTCCAATCGCTCGGCTGATGGCAAATGTAAGTGTTGTCATATTGGCACCAAACACAACCTCATCGCAATTACACCCTAAAAAATCAGCGATCGCGTCTCGTGCCGTTGCCACCAAAGCATCTGTCCGCGCACTTGTAGCAAAAGCTCCATGCAAATTAGCGTTTGACGTCGTTAGGTAGTCTGTAAACGCATCAATAACAGTCCTAGGAACCTGAGTACCACCGGGTCCATCTAAAAATACGACCGGGCAACCGTTCATTTCTTGTGAAAGTGCTGGAAATTGAGCACGAATCCACTCAAGGTCTAGAACAGTCATAGAAAGCTCCTTTTAGCTCCTAGATCTACCTACTCCTACTCTGTTTAGGAAATAGTCCTGGACATGTCATAACAAAAACATCTCTGCTTCCTTGCTCTGTGCCGATTGCGCTGATGGGAGATGTGTAGTGGAAGTATTGATTGTCCTTGAACACCAAGAGTTCACCAGGATTGAGTACCTTGCTAAACACTGGCTCACCATCTTTGTCTTTGTAAAGATGAGTTTCTGCACCTCTAATGCCTTTCCGGTTAACGGAGAAAATTCCGACTAAATCTACTCCATCTCGATGGATGCCCTCAGGAGCTGGGTTGCCAACATGTTGTAAAGAAGCTATGGTTCGTATTTGATGCACTGCAACTTCACTACTAGTTGAGCAGAGCTGACAGAACTGGAAGAATTCCCATATCAGTTTTTGCATATCTTCTAGTTGAATCAATGCATCATCCAGTTCTGGATACTCTCGGACAACATCGCCCAGAATAGGATTATATTCTTTGCTTTGAAACAGGCAACGATGGGATAACTTAATTAACTGATCGTCAAAAACTTTAAAATGAGAAAGACTCCTAAAACGATAGTTGCCCTTCAAATAGGGATCAACCGGAAGTTGATCGAAGAATTGCTGTAGTGGCTCTACCTTAATAGCTGTTAGCATTTCTAATGCATAACTAGCTAGGCAACTAGCTTCGGGCTTGGCAAATTCCTTCAGTTTTGGTGTGCTCAGCATTTTATTTTTTCCTTGCCAAAACTTATATCAACAGGTTTAAGCGGTTTGCTGATTTAAACAGTTGGCTTAACCAGAAAAATACTTAACAGTTCACTCTGCAAGACTTTGTCTATGCAGTAATGAAGTATCCGCTACACAGTTGCTATTGTTTAGAAATTCCTTTTCTAGCTAAGCAAGTTTACTACTATAATTGTAGACATATTTTTGCAAAGTTGACTATTCCTTTCTCCTTGCAAGTGAGAATCCCTCAGTAACGTTGTTCTTGAGAGAGTTAGCTAGAGTGTCACAGTGAAGCACTGTTGCTTTGGTACTGGTAAAAATCCTGTTTACAAGACGGGATTCTCCAGTTCTGCACACGCCGCCAATGATGATAATTTCCCTCTACTGCTTTCTCTAGAGAAAAGACTGAAGTTAGAATAGTACATTTGCTCTATGCTCCATGTAGTGTTAATTTGGTGCAACGTGCTGATGCAATGACGCACACTCGTGTTTTCTAATGAGTGGGCATCGCTCAATATCTCAAATGTACAAAAAATGTCAGTATTGCTTTGATCCCTAGTATCTAGTAGGGTAGTATACATAGTGACATTTCACCTCACTCAGGCTATAGTACGTTGCTATAGGCTGGTTAGATGTAGCCCCCGCTAGGTACGATCAGGGGCTGCTTTAGCATTGAGGTAGTGGCAAGGTGTAAAAAAAATTAAAGATGAAGCCACACAAACAGAACAAAATAATTAGAATACTTACGCGCTTCGATTTGTCAAACCAATTAGCAGCTGTAGCTGGCATTGCCAGTATAGCTATCCTGATTATCAGTTCGATTCTTTCGCAGCAACAGCGACAGTCTGACTTCAGTAGTAATAATAATGAGGAAGCCCCCTATCCTTATAAGTTTGACGGCACAACTCAAAGGTCAGCCGGAGGAAGCTCCGGCTGCTGCTTTAAGCAAGCTCAAAATTCTTCTGAGGTGAAAGTCGTGCCAGCTCAGGCTGCAACAACACCTGACATTACAACTACCTCTGCCAGTGCGACAGTTCCTAAGGAGTCTAAAACACCTAGCGAGGCATCGGCTTTATCTAGTACAGCTTTATTAACTGCTACTGACATCATAACTCCGTCTAGCAAAGTGCTGACTTCACCCAGCAGCACAACAGGGCCTAGCATTGCCACAAAGCCGATGAGGGTTACAAACCTTCCACAGACACCAACTGAGTCTACAAGGGCTGTAGCTGCAACCGTTAGCGCAATTCCATCCAGTCAGGATGTTATTCCACCTAGCAGCAGCACTACCGCTCTCAGCAGTGCCATGGTACCTAGCAGGCTTTCACCCATAACCAACACCACCACGGTGCCTAGCAGGCTTGCATCGGTAACTAATAGTACGACAAATGTTAGTCATAGACTTTCAACTCCACTCGATAGAGTAACTATACCTAGTACAGCTTTTATTAAACCTAGCAATATGGCAATGGTAAGCGGTATTGCAGCTCCAAGTAGACCTTCAAACGCACGCAGTAGCACAGCTAGCCCTATCAGCAGTACAACCCCATCGCTAAACTGGTCTCCTGCAAAAGTTAGGCATACGGGACGCTTCTTTGTTGCTGCCAACTCGTCCTCAACCCAAAACACCCATTACCTGCAACAGGCAATTGAAGATGCCAACGCCACTGCATTTGGATTAGTGGTGGCAATGCATAAAGGCCAGATTAATCTTTACAGCAGCACCTGGAGAAAAGCTCAGGATGCAATTATTTTGTTGCGTCAAGGAAAAACTAGGCAGGAAGCTGCTCGTCGAGCTGGGATTTCGATGCCTATCATAGCGCAATTGATCGAATGGGGCAAAAATCGACCAGGAGCGAGTGTTCGTGTAGTAGAGAAACAGTGAGTGGAACACCGCAGGCAACGGTACCATCTGAGATGCGGTAAGGGTACTGCCACCAAGCCTTGCGGCTATGGTGGTACTCTTAATTGCCGCCAACAAATAAACGTGCGTTCGCGGAGCGTGCCGTTAGGCATAGCAAAACCTTATTTAAGTAGCTAGACATGATTAAACTTAAAACGCTCAACTGGGTAGCCACCTCGTCGTCCTCTGGCTTCAATTGCCTCAAACAGAGCAAGGGCTAACTCATATTCGTCTTCAAACACTTGAGCTGCCAGCTCATCGTACTTGAGATGC
>JAFASY010000088.1 GCA_019244235.1 Chroococcidiopsidaceae cyanobacterium CP_BM_ER_R8_30 | reverse complement strand
GCCCTTACATCGTTTTTTGGAACTTCAACCATTTCCTAGTTGTAGAGGGATTTGGTAAGGATCGTGTGTTTATCAATGATCCTGCTGCTGGTCCACGAAGCGTGTCTTTAGAGGAATTCGATCAATCTTACACTGGCATCGTCATGGTGCTGGAGCCAGGACCAGACTTCAAAACCGGAGGTCGCAAACCCAGTATTGTCTCAGCTTTGCGATCGCGTCTGCAAGGCTCTATAGGAGCTGTCCTCTACGCGGTTCTAGCAGGGTTCTTGCTAGTAATTCCTGGATTAGCAGTACCTGTGCTGACACAAGTTTTTGTAGACAATGTTTTGGTGCAGGGGCAGCAAGACTGGTTATTTCCCCTACTGATGGGGCTGCTGTTTATCGCCGTCCTGCAAGGACTACTGACGCAGATGCAATTGCGCCATCTCAGACGACTCAGATTCAAGTTAGCAGCAGGAATGTCTAGTCGATTCCTCTGGCACCTCCTCCGCTTACCTAGTAGTTTTTACGATCAACGCTTTGCCGGAGAAATCAGTAATCGGATTACCCTCAACGATCAAGTTGCCGAGGTGCTTTCAGGACGTCTAGCCACCACCATCATCGGTGCAGCTACTGTGTTTCTCTATGCCCTGGTCATGTTTGTCTACGACTGGCAACTGACTCTCATTGTTGTATTCTTCGCTGTTGCCAACGTTCTAACCTTGCATTGGGTCTCTCGTCAGCGGGTAGACATCAGCATGAGATTTATCCAGGAGAATCTTAAGGCATCCGGCGTGGCAATTGCTGCTCTCCAAAGTATAGAAACCCTGAAAGCATCGGCATTAGAATCAGATTTCTTTTCCCGTTGGTCAGGCTACTACGCTAAATCCATCAATGCTCAGCAAGAGCTAGGTATCACAAACCAAACCCTAAGCATTATGCCCTCTGTGCTGAGTTCCCTAACAGTTGCATTGCTGCTAGTCACTGGTGGTTTAAAAGTCATTAACGGCAGCCTTAGCATTGGCATGTTGTTAGCTTTCTTGGGTTTGATGCAAAATTTTCAAAGACCCATCAACACCCTGTTAGATTTCGGTGGTAACCTCCAAGAACTAGAAGGTGGTCTGAATCGCTTAGATGATGTGCTGCAAAACCCGGTGGAAGGGGAGAAGAGAGCAGGGGGAGCAGGGGAAGCAGGGGGAGAAAGTCAATCAAAACTCACCCTTTACCCTTCACCCTTCTCACATTCTGCTAGGTTGCGGGGATATGTGGAGTTGCGGAATGTGACGTTTGGCTACAACCGGGTTGAGGCTCCTCTGATTGAAAACTTTTGCTTATCAATTAAACCGGGACAGCGAGTGGCGTTGGTAGGGGGAAGTGGTTCTGGTAAGTCGACTGTGGCAAAACTCGTAACGGGACTCTATGAACCTTGGACAGGAGAAATTCTTTTTGACGGTCAACCTAGGGCTGAGTATGACCGCTCGCTCCTAGCTAATTCGCTGGCTATGGTTGAGCAGGATATCTTGCTATTTAGCGGCAGTGTACGAGAAAATTTAGCGCTGTGGGATGCCACCTTGCCAGACAGTAGTTTGGTTCGAGCTTGCCAAGATGCAGCGATTCATGACGTTGTGCAGGCGTTGCCAGGAGGATATGACGGTCATCTGATGGAAGGTGCTGCCAATTTAAGTGGGGGACAACGGCAGCGTTTGGAAATTGCTCGCGCCTTGGTACACAACCCTGCCATCCTGGTCATGGATGAAGCGACTGCGGCACTCGATGCGGAAACGGAGAAGATCATCGACCATAACCTGCGACGGCGGGGCTGCTCCTGCTTGATCGTGGCTCACAGGTTAAGCACAATTCGGGATTGTGACGAAATTATTGTCCTAGAGCGAGGACAGGTGGTGCAGCGCGGTACCCACCAGGAGTTGCAGCAAGTCGATGGGACTTACTCGCAACTGATTAGTAATGAAGGGGCTTAGGGTATATTAGTTAACATTAATTCTGCCTGGGAAATGCATAGAATGTGTCAATTAAGTCAACTCGCTACTTAAGATTCAAAGAGTTGATCCAATATGAGTGAACTTAACAGAAATTTATGCCTGGAAGCTAACAACTCTTTAATTATTAAAGGCAATGAACCACAGTTGCTAGATGACCTGGAGATTTGGGTTATTGAATCGGGAGCTCTAGCGCTGTTTACTGTCACTCTTGAAGAAGATATTCCCACAGGTGATCGCCATTATCTACTCAGTATTGGTCCCCAAGAAGCACTGTTCGGCATTGCCCCCTTAGCTGAAAAGCAGCTTGGGGTTTTGGCAGTAGCAATTGAGGAAACTCAAATCCGAACTATACCAAGAGAACACTTCTTTAAGTTAGTTACTGAGGCTAACGCAGAGGCTGTAACTCTAATAGAGAGCTGGCTGCAGCAACTCGGCTGCGGCTTGTATGAAGCATTGGCTGCTGCAGATGTTGGCAAATCAGGTTTGTCAGTGAGAACTATAGGGTTTGACTCACTTATTCGCTCTAGTGAAGGGATGAACCAAGCGTTGCCATTAATGCCAATGCTAAAGGGTGAAGTACAAGAGGATGACAGATCTCAGCCCATCTGCATTTCTGTGGCTGAGGAGCGGATTGCACCTGCAAAAGACACTGTATCCTGGGTGAAGTTACGAAAAGGACAAGCTCATTTAATGGGATACGAGGAGTTAACCCTCAGCCCGAAATCAGGCTTTTTACCTTTGAGTGACAGTATGTGGTTAGAGGCAGTTGGGACCATAGAGCTGGACATTGTTAATACTGCTTCAATCAGCGACTCCAATCTCCTGCTAGAGGGTATTGCCCAACTTCACAAACTTAGCCTTCGTCTTCTGAATTTACTAGAACAGCAAGAAGCGATCGCCGAACAACAGAGATTTCAGGAGAGAGAACGTCTCAATCGTCAGGTCACTGTCGAAGCACTTGAGGAGATAGCATCAGTCCTACAGCCCAAGCCAGCCGATTTCTTAACTGAGGGCACAGATCTACTCATCGCCGCAGGTGCTGTGGGAAGAGCTCTGGGGATCACGATTTATCCTCCAGCCAAATCAGAAGACCTTAGCCGTGTCAAAAATCCTTTAGAAGCTATTGCCCGTGCTTCGCATTTTCGTATGCGTCGAGTTTTGCTGAGCAGCAACTGGTGGCAAAAAGACTGTGGTCCTTTGCTTGGCTACATTGGTGAAGATAACCAACCTGTGGGTCTACTGCCTACTTCTGGCGGTCAATTCGAAATATTTGATCCCAGGGCAGGAACTCGCGCATTGGTAGATGCTCGCAGTGCTGATAACTTAGCATCATTTGCCTACATGTTCTATCGTCCCTTGCCTGACAAAAACTTAAAGGCATGGGACTTAATCAGGTTTGCCCTATCAGGTAGAAATAAAGATTTGATTGCTATCCTCTTAACTGGCTTGGCAAGTAGCCTACTGGGGTTACTGGTACCACAAGCAACGGCAATCTTGATCAACACAGCTATCCCAGAGGCGAATCAGGGATTAGTGTGGCAAATTGGCTTGGGACTGCTTGCCGTTGCCATTGGAGCAGCCATCTTCAGGTTGGTTCAGGGATTTGCTACCCTAAGATTGCAATCTTTTTCTGACGCCACGACCCAGGCAGCTGTATGGGACCGATTACTGAAACTCAGAGTATCCTTCTTTCACAAATACTCCACAGGTGACTTGAAGTTTAGAGTCACAGCCATCAGTCAGATTCGCAGTAAACTCAGTGGTCACATTCTACAAACCCTCTTTGCCAGTTTTTTTTCACTGCTAACTCTGGGCTTATTGTTCTATTACAGTACACAGTTGGCTTTCCTGGCACTTTTTGTCGCTCTTATCACAGCCATTGTCACCACAATCTCAGGGATTCTGCTCCTACGGCAGTTCCGTCCCTTGCTTGAATTGCAGGGAGAAATCGTGGGACTGATGGTGCAACTGATTAATGGGGTGTCTAAACTACAAGTGGCAGCTGCTGAGGAACGCGCCTTTGCTGCTTGGGCGAGAAAGTATAGCCAGCAGTTGAGACTAACACTCAGTAGCCAATTGATTGAAGATAGCATCAGGGTGTTCAACACCGTAATGCCTACGGTGACTGCTATACTCATCTTTTGGTTTGCTTGGCACTTAGTCGGGCAACCTCAAGGGACAGCTCACCTTAGTGCAGGTACCTTTCTGGCTTTCTACATTGCTTTTGGCATCTTTATCAACGGTGCTACTAGCCTGAGTAATACAGTAACTGAGGTTTTAGAAATCATCACCCTGTGGAAGCGGGCTAAGCCAATCCTCGTGGCAGAACCAGAGATAGATTCTAGCAAGACTGATCCTGGAAGACTCTCTGGTGGGCTGTCGCTAGAGCATGTAACATTTCGCTATCGACAGGATGGTCCACTTAACCTTGATGATGTGTGTATTGCAGCTGAACCTGGGGAGTTTATTGCTTTAGTCGGACCATCTGGCAGTGGTAAATCAACGATACTGCGATTACTGTTAGGTTTTGAAACACCTGAAGCAGGTGCAGTTAAATACGATGGTCAAGACTTGTCAGGGCTAGATATCTCTGCAATCCGCCGACAGTTGGGAGTAGTTTTGCAAAATGCCAGAATTAATACAGCTTCTATATTCGATAACATCTCCAGTGGCGCTTTAGTAACACTGGACGAAGCCTGGGAAGCGGCACGATTGGCTGGGTTTGCTGACGATGTCTCAGCGATGCCAATGCAGATGCACACAGTAATTAGTGAAGGTGGCACAAATCTTTCTGGAGGACAGCGACAGCGATTGCTAATTGCGCGGGCACTGGTTTTGCAGCCGCGAATCTTGCTCTTTGATGAGGCAACAAGTGCTCTAGATAACCGAACTCAAGCAATTGTTAGTGCGAGTCTAGAACAGCTCCAAGTCACAAGGGTAGTGGTGGCTCATCGTCTGAGTACAATCCGCCATGCCGAGCGCATCTACGCGATTCAGGATGGTCGAGTTGTACAACAGGGTAATTTTGAAACCTTAATCAATCAAGAGGGGTTATTCGCTCAACTGATGGCTCGACAAATGACCTAGAAATTTATTAACAAAAGAAGTTATGACAGATGTTCTCTTGAAAGAATTGAGCAATAGCGACATCGACTGGTTGACCGAAATGGGTCATCAAGAGGAAGTTGCCGCAGATACAGTCCTAGTTGAACGTGGAAAGATACCTGAGACGTTATATATCGTCATTGATGGCACCTTAAGTTTTTCGGTTTTACAAGAAGCGAAAAATCGCCTTTCTCATGTCTCTGTGCCCAAGAGCGAAAAGACAGAGTGGGAAATGACTCGTATAGGAAGTGGTGAGGTGGTAGGAGAAACGCCTTTAGTTGGATTGTACCCGCCCGTCGGTACAATTAAAACACTTGAAAAGTCACTGTTACTATCAATCTCACGCGAACGGCTAAAGGTTAAACTCCAACAGGATCTAAGATTTGCGGCTCATTTCTATCGCACAATTGCGATCTTACTTGCCCAGCGGCGGCGAATAGCTGAAAATTTACTAGTAGACAATCGGTTAGTCTCTAACCAGGAAGAACCTCTTAAGAAGGTGCTAACTTTTTTAGGAAAATTAAATGATAGTGACATTCATTGGATGATGAGTGTAGGGAGCAAACAGAAAATTGCTGCTGGTATGGCTTTGTTTTCTCAAGGTAGACCAATTGATGCACTATACATACTCTTGGATGGAACTGCAGCAGCCTCAATCTGCCGTGCCAACATTAGTTCCCTCTCTCGTGCCTTTGCCAGCAAAGATAGTGATACAAGTAGTACTAAGTGGGAAGTAGCAAGATATTCTAGTGGAGAGATTATAGGAGAAATGTCCTTCTTAGAAAATCGGGATGCTTATGGCACTGTTAAGTCCTTAGAAAACTGCTTAATTTTGTCGCTGCCACGACATCAGTTGGTTGCCAAACTCCAAATGGATGTAGGTTTTGCTGCCCGGTTCTATCATGCAATTGCTGCTGTCATTCAGGAGAAATGGCGGAATGCCATCATACGGCTTACTTATGGTCAAGAGACTCACCGCATGAGTGAAATGCTAGATGAGGATATGGAACATCAAGATGAGATAGACCTTGATATCTTAGAAAATGCTGCTCTAGCAGGAGCTAGATTTGACTGGATGCTCAAACGGTTTAGAGGTGGTTGATGACAACATCTCACAAAGATCAGAGCTTGTTCCGCAAGGAATCGCTAGAGCGCTTATCATCCCCTGAAAGGCTAGAGCAGCTAATACAAGTGGTTAAACCTAAAGACTGGCTATCTTTAGCT
>JAFASY010000201.1 GCA_019244235.1 Chroococcidiopsidaceae cyanobacterium CP_BM_ER_R8_30 | reverse complement strand
AAACGAACAGATGAGCAATGTAGGGATGATGAAATGAAACTTAGTGAACTTAATTGGGTAATATCGAGTGGTTCACTTCAGCTTTGGTACATTGGGTTAACTAAGGATGAGGGGTAGACGACGTTTGAAGGTTTTCATGATGCTTCTCTCTGTTGATTTGTCGATAAATGGGTTGTGTTCGTTGATTGAATCAGGAGTTAATTGAATCAGAGATTACTTGCTACACCCAGATTGGGTAGACAGGCTGCAGGTGTAGGAACCATTGTTCTGGGTGTTAATGGTGGTACTGCCGCTAACTCCACTACCTTTGCTGTAGCTGTAGTTAGTTTGGCTGTTGTAGCCATAGGAGTTGTCGTTGTAGGTGCCGTTGCGATTGGCGCTATGGTAGCCGTTGCTGGTTTGGCTGTTGTAGCTGTTGTAGTGGGAACCGTGGTAGGAGCCATTTGCCCCGTTGTAGGTGGAGCGACAGCCGCCAGCAAAGCCACCGCCATAGTACACCCCACTAGCACACTGGGCGGCACCATGGGGTCCCCAAGCAGCAGAGCGACTAGCAGATCCATTGGAACCGTAGGCAGATCTAGAGATAGTAGAAGCTTGAGCAGTAGGAGTGAATCCAAGGGGGGCGATCGCCAGGGTGACAACGGTCAGACCAGAGATGAGGGATGTAGTGAATTTCATGATTTGTGTTCCTTTCAACTTGATGCTCTTATCCTAGGCTTGTCCCCCAGTCAAACACATGAGGCTCAAGCCCTGATTGGGGCTGGGACTTTAGTCCTGCTATTTAATAACTAGAGATCTTGCATAAGGCAGGAAGACTCTTAGAAAGTCCTAATTCGTAGTTGTACAGCCCAGCTATCAGATTGAATCTCAACCCAAATCGCTTTCTAAGGATCGTATTCAGTTAGTAGAATGTGTGGGAACGTTTTGACGCTAGAGCAAATTAAGCAATGAATGTTAGATCTGCTACTTCTAATGATGTGTCACTCATTTTCTCATTCATTCAAAAGAAAGCAGAATTTGACCGCAACATTGGTGCATTTTCTGGAATATTGCAGGCAACTGAAGACAAAATACGCAAAATACTTTTTAGTAAAATCCCTTTTTCTTACGTTTTGTTTGCAGAAGATTCAGAACTTGAGATTGGTTTCGCGTTATACGGATTCAGATGTTCATCATTTATGGGTCAGCCAAGTATTTGGCTTGATGACTTATATGTGGATGAACATCAAAGAAGTCAAGGTGCAGGAGCTGCATTAATGGATCGGCTTGCTCAAATCGCTAAAGAAAATGACTGCACCCATCTTGCTTGGAATGCTGATGCTCGAAATACTCGTGGGCTTAGTTTTTATCATTGGTTAGGTGCAGAGATTATGGAACAGCACGGAAATCGATGTTTTTTAAGATGGGCTCCTTGGTCGGGTACATAGCAATTCCATTGCACACCGACCGTTTACGTATCGTTTTTGTCTAATTCTCGCCCTGCTTGATTCAAAATCAATCTTCGCACACTCACCAACGCACGATTCAATTCGTAGCTCTGCTGCTCTGGACAATCCAGATGAGCTTGTTGTTCTTCTTCAATCATCTGCACATCCTGGCTTACCAATCCGTCGAGTAGTTTTTGAGCCGAACCAAATAAACTGTTTTTTACAAATTGACGAAATGCCACTGGCAGCTTGTGCAAGCGCTTAAAAGCATTGAGTGAGGTAAAATGAACAAGATATGCTTTTGTTGCCAGTTGATTGACTGGACACAGCAGGCAGTAGATTTTAAAGTCTTCGCCTAGTGTTGAAACCCAGTGTGGGTAAATGTAACTCACCTTTAGAGGTTCCGAGTGGAGACGGCGCAAAGTTGGAAAAAACAGCTGAGAAATAGACCAGATTTTATCAATTCGGTAATAGCTCTCGGCCTGGTACAGAGCATCCACCCGATGAGTATCTTCGCAAATCTCCTTGAGTACCGCTCCAGTCCAAGCCTGATAATGATTGTGTAGATGCCCGTGGTACATGTCCATCAGGTTTTCGATTAAATAAGAGTAGTGGGCAGCACAATTGATAACAGAGACAGTGCCGATATAGTTGAGGTGTTCCCACTCCGGGACTCCTAAGGGAAACTGCAAGTGAGCTAATCTAGTGTCCCCAGGAAATAGCCAAATAAAGCCGTCTAGCTCCTGCACTGGTAGAGCGCGAATCCTACAATTGGGTAGTTTCTGCTTAGCTTCCAAGTAGGGAACTTCCACACACTCACCAGCAAAGCTAAAGCGCCAACCGTGGTAGGCACATTCGAGTCGATCGCCGATTACGCGCCCATGGCTGAGTTTAACTAAGCGATGAGGACATCGGTCTTCTAGCGCGTGGATCTTAGCGTCACAATCTCGATAGATAACGATCGGTTGATGCCACAAGACGACACCTAAAGGCTGCTCTTTCAGCTCGCTACTACGCGCAACTACATACCAGTGATTAAGATCGATCCCACAGGAGCGAAGAGCGCGGCTCATATCTTGAGTACTCCTTCTGGATTCACCGACAGCAGCGATCGCCTCTGTAACCCCTCGCGGTGCAAAATCTCATTCGCTGCTAGCAACCCACTACTAATCGCGCGTTCCATCAAGCCACAAGGAAACGGCATTTTCACCCAGTCCCCAGCAAACAAAAGATTAGCGATATCTGTACTGGTTTCTGGTCGAGCCGCATAGCTGTTTGGAGGATAGCCAGAAAAGTTCTTTTGATTTACGAGTTCGCGGTGCAACATAGTGGCTTGCTGTAACTCTGGCACAATTTGGTACAGTTCCTCCTCAAAGGTTGTTAGCAAAGCTTGCTGGGTTGGGAAGTTTTTTTCTTTGTAGCAGTAGGCATGTAACTCAACCACACTACCACCAGTTCTTTTTGCCCAGTCGATATACTGCTCCTGAATTCGATGATAAAGTGTGATGCTATCTGTCAGTCGGTAGCCCGAAAGCGAGGTAAAGTAGCTGTGTTGCCACTCGAAGTCACGGTCAAACCAGAAGCGGACTACGGCAAAAGGGTCTGCTATAGCTAGCTTTTCTACCTGCTTTTGCACCAGTTGATTGGTTTCACCGCTCATGCGCTCGAATAGCTGTTGCACACCTGGCACGTCGGTAGCAAAAACATAGTAATCTGCCTCGATCTGCCTTGTTGGAGTCGAAAATCGTTCATTTGTAGTAAGTCCTAAAAGTTGCAACCGATCTTCTTGACGTTGAATGACTTGGAAGCGTGGCAAATCCCTTGCTGCTGGTCCAGTTAACACCCGTCCCTGACGATCGAAAACTGCTCCGTGGCAAGGGCAGTGAAAATTTCCATCTTCTGCCAGCCCAACCGTACAACCTTGGTGAGTACAAGTTAGTGAAATAAGTTCTGTTTCAAGCGGTGTCCTTGCAAAAGTCGTATCTTTGGAGGCAAAGTATTCGATGCTGTCTGCAACAACTCGATCGCGCTTTACCCAGAAGGGAATATTATTCGTTGCATCTCCCTGCTGATAGCTTAGGCAATCGATTCTTGCTTGTTGAGTGTGAATTTCGCTTACTGTTGCACCCTTGACAATCTTGCCGCCCCGACGCTCAATTGCCTTTGCTATCGGCTGCACCAGACTTGTGCCCATATCCTGCCGAGTACCGTTGAAAGCCAGTCCCTCCGGATTGCCAAAAAAGTAGAAGTGAAAGAACTGCATAAGTTCTGCTACGCTCATCCGATCTGGGGCATTCAAGCTAGATTTCGCAAAGGGCAGAAAATACAAGTCATATAAACCCTGTGGAAACTCTTTCGCTACCCACTCAGAAACCGATAAGCTATCCCAGCGCTGGTAATTTTTCTGAGTTTGGAAGCCAGTAATTGCTAGAAATACTTGCCAGTGTTTCAATTTAGTTAAATTAATACCCCAACGTAGCCGATTGGGAGAACTGATCGCCAAATCAACAATATTCCAGGGAAAAGCTGAGTGGCTAGGGCGGAACACCTCCGGCTGGTAATCGCCTTCTCGGTATAGAACTGAGTAAGAATTTAAGGACTTAAAATTTTCATCTATCCCCAGTTCTTTGACTAAGCTATTAAGATTGTAATACTGCGGAAAAAAACCGTGGAAGCCATGTTCCATAGTGAAAGTTTCACCTCCCGCCTGGATCTGCCAACTGGCTATTTTTCCACCTAGCTGGGGCGATCGCTCTAACAAAATCACTGTAAAACCCCGTTGGCTAAGTTCATAAGCACAAGCCAATCCAGCTAGCCCAGCTCCAACGACTACAACGCTCATAGGTCGATTCAGTTGCCGTGGCAAATTTAGGGTATCTTGCTGAAAAACTGTTGGCTGTGGCTTAGAGAAGCGAGAGTATCCCATTACTCCACTAACAGTACTGATACCAAACCACTTGAGGAGTGTGCGGCGGGAGACAGGTGGAGACAATGGCGAATTTGATATTTGACTCATCAAACTAGTTTTCTTTTGAGTAGTTCATTTGAATTTTGATAGTAGTGTCGGAACCTGCAACTACAAACACGCAGTCTCCGTATTTTGGTGGTCCATCGCGTACTATTGGATTGTTGGAAAATCCGTAACCTTCTGTAGGCATCCCAAGAGAATTACGGCGGAGTTTGTGATCGCCGTATATGTCATGAAAGATCGCAGCAGCGTAGCTACCAGATGGAATTTCATTTAGCGTAATTGTTAATGGATTGTTGGTGATTTTGACGCACTGCTTTTCAACAACGTTGTTATTGGTATAGGGAAATCCTGAGCTAGCTGAAAATAGTTTGAGACAGACTTCACCGTTCTGACTGTTTAACCCATCTATTTCGAGCGCTAGCTTACTTTTGAGCTTACTCAACGCGAGCTTGGGAGCTGCCTCCGGCAAAGCCTTGAGGTCGGCTTTGGCGCTGTCTACCAACACTAAACTTGACAGCATTGCTAGAAAAAATGCCGATTTGACTTTGCTTACCATATAACTGTTAATTTTCCTCTCTCGTATCTACCTATAAATTGGTAGTTTAATTTCAAAAAATTATCGTGGCTGCAAACCGTCCAATAAAACCGAGACCATATCATCCGCCATCTCCTGCTTGGGCGGGGCTTCTGGTAAACTGCTGGCATAATTGATACCGTCTATAATTGACAGGACAAAGCCAGCTAAAGTCTCTGGTTTTACATCTCTAATTTGACCTCTTTCTCGCGCTCTAATGAATGCTTGCACAATCGGATCGAAGACTGACTGATAGGAGATTAATGATAAATGCTGCTTATACTCGTCGCTCAAGGCTGGCGTCTCAGCATGCACCATAGTGAGAAAGTTGATCGGTTGTTGTGAGAGGAACCAACCCGTTACAGCATGCAACTGTACTCTCAAATCTAACCCCGCTGAATCAATTGCCTGCTGTAAACCTTGGCGGTGCCGCTCGAAAACTCTTTCAGTCACTGTCACAAAGAGTTTCTCCTTGCTGGGAAAGTGATAGTAAAGTGATGCCTGACGAATGTCTACTTTTTCAGCAATATCTTTCATCTTCACGCCTTTATAACCCCGCTGAAAAAACAGAGTTTCAGCTGCCCTTAAAACACGTTCTCGTGCGTCTGGTGGATCTTGGTCAGGCACTTCAAATATACTGAACGACAAGCAGCTTACCTATATATAAGTAGGCTACCTAATACCTAGTAGATTACTCGACTTGCATTCATTTGTCAAAAAAGATGAAATACTGGCATGAAACGCTGGCTGTTGCTCAGCGAATCTTAATTGAACTGTTGCGACGGCGACGCAGTCTGGTTTTTTGGAGTACTTTTCCGATTTCTGTTCTGTTACTTAATGGATGTATTTTTGCAGAACGTGCCAAGCTATCAATGGCTCAGGCTTTTGCAATTGCTGCCCCCTTAACCTTAGTCGGTGCTGCATTGTTTTTCAGTTGCCTGGGCGGTAGTGTAGCAATTGTGGTGGCAGAGCGAGAACAGCAAACGCTCAAGCGCCTTTTTATCTCGCCGCTCAGTGGTACATCCTATTTTTTAGGAATGTTTTTAGCTCACAGTTGTATTGGCATTGGACAAACACTCCTGGTTTATATAGTTGCAGGGTTTTGGGGCGCTAGGTTCAATGGTTCGCTTTTACTTGGAGGAACCATTATTTTCCTAAGTATAATATCTTACGTAGGATTGGGCTTTATACTAGGAACCAACTTAGCTCGTCGCACAGAGGATGTGAATTCTTTAGTAGCAGCGTTTGGGGTGCCTTTACTAATTTTAGGAGGTGCCTTCGTGCCCGCGTTCTTATTTCCGAAAACACTGTTAAGGATTGCTAAATTAGATCCAATTTATCACATGAGTGAAGCTCTATTAGGAGTTTCTGCCTCTGGCGATGATCTAAGTTCGATAGCGTGGCATTTCTGGTTTTTATTAGGGTTTGCTATTTTGATGGTAGGAGGGGGATGGTTATTTTATCGCCGGATGTTGATAGTTGAAAGGAGGCTTTAACGCTAGTGTTGCGGATAGAAAAACTAAATAAGTCTTACGGAAGGCAATTGGTTCTTCAAGATTTGACACTGCAGATTGGCGCAGGGGAGATTTACGGGTTACTAGGACCAAATGGAGCAGGCAAAACCACGACTATTAATATCATCTGTAATTTGCTACGGGCTGATAGTGGTGTAATCGCTATTAATAACCAACCAGTTTCCAATGCGACAAAACCACTAATTGGAGTAGCACCACAGGAAAATTTACTTTATAAAACTCTGTCATGTGAGGAAAATCTTAATTTCTTTGCCCAGATTTACGGTTTACGGGGGCTTCATCGCCGTCAACAAGTACAGGCAAGCTTAGCGGCAGTAAACTTAACAGAGCGAGCAAAAAGTCCAGTGGCAACTCTTAGTGGTGGGATGCAACGGCGGATGAATTTAGCGATCGCTCTTGTCCATCAACCTAAATTGGTGATTCTTGATGAGCCGACAACTGGCTTAGATATAGAGGCACGTTACGAAATCTGGGAGTTGATCCTGCAATTGCAGCGTCAAGGCATAACGATCCTGCTGACAACTCATCTATTAGATGAAGCAGAGCGTCTTTGTCAGCGAATTGGCATTCTCAAGAATGGTAGGCTCTTAGCAGAGGGTAGTTTAGCCGAGTTGCGGCAACGAATACCAGCTCAAGAAATTTTGGTTGTACAGACGCAAGACGAGGAAAGAGCGATCGAGCGGGCAGGTAAATGGGGCTTTATTGCTCGTCGCTACGGCAACCAACTCGCTTTTTGGCTGCCAGAGCATTTAGAACTAAAGGAAATTGTTTCTCGCTTTGAAGGAATTCCTGTTGATTCGATTGCTCGTCAACCAGTACGTCTGGAACATATCTACATCGAGTTTACTGATAAAAACAATGCGTAGCCATGGATTAGCTGACCAGTTTCTCTGACGTTGAGTGTAAACTCTATAGAATCCCTCGACTTCTAGTTGGGGGAGTGTCAAAGGCTAAACGTTTGCAGGGGGGAGGATAATGGACTGGCAGGAAATTCTCGGCGGTGTAACCGCTCCTAAGGGGTATCGAGCAGGTGGAATTGCTGCGGGGCTAAAACCTTCAGGACTTCCGGATCTAGCGCTGATCCTATCAGATGTGGAAGCGATCGCTGCTGGCGTGTTCACTACATCACGAGTGCGCGCAGCCTGCGTAGACTACTGTCGCCAGCGTCTCCAAGCTAAAGCCAGTGCCCGTGCCATCCTGTGCAACGCAGGGCAAGCAAATGCCGCAACGGGTGATGCAGGCTGTGCTGATGCCTTAGAAAGTGCCCAAGCGCTGGGTCAAGCCTTGAATATTCCGCCCGAATCTATCCTGCTGGCTTCCACTGGTGTTATTGGTCAACGCATTCGCATGGATGCCCTCAAGGCTGGGATTCCTCAATTGGTAGCGTCCACCTCTGAAACCGGATCTGATGCCGCTGCCAAAGCCATAATCACCACAGACTTAGTGACAAAATCCATCGCTCTAGAAACAGATATTGGAGGGCGTCCGGTGCGAATTGGTGGGATCTGCAAAGGTTCTGGCATGATCCATCCCAATATGGCAACAATGCTTGCCTTTGTCACCTGTGATGCCGTTGTGTCTCCCTCTCTTTGGCAGCAGATGTTAAGTCGGGCAGCCGATCGGAGTTTTAATCAAATCACTGTAGATGGTGATACCAGCACAAATGACTCCCTCATAGCTCTAGCTAATGGTCAATCCCGCACACCAGCTATTACAGATGTAGGAACAGAAGCAGAAAAGTTGGAGGGGATGTTGACATCCGTTTGTCAGCATTTGGCAAAGGCGATCGCTCGCGATGGTGAAGGAGCCACTTGCCTTATAGAAGTTGAAGTGAGTGGGGCAACTGATGATAAGGCCGCTCGTCAAGTTGCTAGAACTGTTGCTGGTTCTGCTTTAGTCAAATCGGCTATTTTTGGTCGCGATCCCAACTGGGGACGTATTGCTGCTGCAGCGGGTAGAGCTGGAGTTCCCTTTGAGCAAGAAAATCTCCAAATTAAGTTAGGGAATTTCTTGATGATGGAAAATGGTCAACCTCTGCCGTTTGATCGGCAAGCCGCAAGTGTCTATTTGAAACAAGCAGCTGCTGGTGCTTACCTTAAAGAGGATACTGTCTTAATCTCTGTCAACTTAGCAAGTGGTTCTGGGTACGGGAAAGCCTGGGGTTGCGACCTTAGCTATGACTACGTCAAGATTAATGCTGAATATACAACTTGACACTTCAACACTTTTACTTCCTGCCTTCAACTTCTCAGTCCTCAAATCCAAGACATGGTTGATATGACTAATCATGGTTATGTTGCAAATCACCCCACCATATACTGCTCCAGTTCTTTGCAACACAACCAAAGTCCAATTTTCTTAACTTTTGGCTTTTGGTGGAGCAACCAATGCCTTATTAACTACGTTCTTGACACCTTTAATTTTGGATGCTTCTGGCACGATCTTGTTCAAGTCTTGCTGATTAGCAACCGTTCCAGCTACAGTCACAATTCCATTGTTAGCTTGAACTGATAGCTGACTATCTGGTATATTTGCCTCCAGCTTGTCACGGACCTCACTGGCTAGAGCGTTCCCATTTCGGTTTGTTCCCCCACCAGTTGCGTTGTTCCGCTGTTCATGCGCTCGAATGTCAGAGTTGAGCTGAGCTTTGCGAGTCTGGTTTTGGGCATCATTTTGGTTAGTCTGAGCTGTCTGGGTATCAGGTGACTTCGGTGCTTCATTAGTATTGTCAGGGGCGTTAGCACTTGTCTTGGCGGTATTCTGGCAACCAGCCGCACCAATAACTAAAACAGTGCTCAGTAGCAGGGGAATGAACTTTTTCATTTGCTTCGACTCTCTCATTTGAGCGTTTTAAAGGATACAAGGATGAGGAGTAATTCTTTTACACCAGCTGCTCTACTAAATATTTGGCTCTCGATGGTCAATAATTGTCACCTCAGAATCGCTGTACGTAACACTACCAGGGTATTCGGTGCGAGTGGTAGTATCAACTCCAGGTGTGCCAGTCGTACCATAATTTGCGCGAGTGGTATCAGCATTGGGTGCATCATAGATTCCCCACTCCTGAATCCCTTGACGCTGCAAAATCGCTTCAGCTTGACGGATTTCGTTCTCAGTTCCATCCACTATCACTAGATAATCCCCTTGAGACACTCGCTCGTTGTAAACTCTAGCTCTCCCTTCGGGTATTCCTAAGCCAACCAAAGCGCCAATTAAACCACCAGCGGCAGCGCCAATACCAGCTCCCGCAGCTGTCGTTGCTAGAGTCGTCGCCGCAGCACCTGCAAGCATAATAGGACCAATACCAGGAATTGCCAGAGTACCAAGACCTACTAGCAATCCACCTATGCCACCTAAAGTGCCACCGGCTGCTGCACCGTAACCTGCACCCTCATCAGCTTTATTACCGACACGCTTACTTACATCAGCACCAGCAATATTATCTGTACGATCTGCGTCTTTAGCAACCACAGAAACTTTATCCATCGAAAAACCAGCATCCCTCAGCTCCTGGAGAGCATATTCTGCATCTCGACGACTGGAGAAAACACCGACTGCCCGTTGATCTAAGCCTAGAGTCATTGTTTTGCCTCTAATCATGTTATTAATGAAACGAGTACAGACACAGAATCTCTTGACTCTGCTCTGTACCACTTATATCTAGTTTGAATGTTTTTATACAAAATCCGTATCGTTCCAGAGGTGTATTTTGCTACTCTACCAAGTTAGAGATTGAAATTTTAGTTTGATCGCGGTAATGCTTAGAGCGCTGCTTGCCTGATGTTGAAACTTTGCGGCGCGGGGAGCGTCAAGGCATAAGGCGTTAGGCGTAGGCGTTAGAACGCCAAGAGTGCAAAGAAAAAAATAAAGATTTTTACAAATCATTTAGAATTGCTATAGAGCCCTGGTTTGCGGAATTTACGCTGATCCTTGTAGTAGTTGGTTCGTTATGTGCTGGTTTCTTGTACTACCATTCCAACCTAAAACAGAACAAAAATAGCATTCAGAGGACATTGTCGAATTAACGGTTGTTACAAACTTTATCCTGCTGCGTTTCGGTAAAAAGTTTGCATCTCGGTAAACCACTGTTGACGTGATTCATCCCAAGTGTAGAACATATGTCCACCTGGAAAATGCCGCAGCGTTAGATTGGGACGAATCTCAGGATTTAGTTTCATTAGATCTGCCAGATGGGTTGAGGCAAAATAGGGAGTTACCAGATCGAAAAATCCATGTGTGATGTATACCTGCATGTATGGATTCAGCGTCATCCCCACACGCAGATCGTCTACCGATCCGAGAAAGCCCTGTCTCAACTCGCCTTTAAGTTCAAACTTCCAGGCTTTAAATGTTTCTAAGTTTAGCAGGTTGTAAGTTAAGTCAGTCTCCACTGCTAATACATCCCGCAAGTGACTGTTAATCGCCCCTGTAAACAGGCGATCGAGTCCATCTAGGGTGGGATCACTTCCTTCGAAGCTTAGGCGATCGGGAAAGGGATCAATTGCCGTAATCGAAGCATCATAGAGTCCCACAATCCTTTGTTGATCTCTCAATAATTCCCTAGCAAAGACTTCAATGCCAACCCGTCCAGCTTGTCTTTCCACTAGTGCTAGAGGGAGACCAATTAAATTTGCTAGCTGTTGATAAGCTCCCTGACGTTCATCAGGTGTTAGCGTATCTCCCATGGCTAAAAGTGGGATGAGTGTTTTACGGGCAAATTGTTCAGCAGCAGCCATGTGAGCTATTAAATCTCCTGGCTCACCCATCCATTTAGCCCGACCATGATGAGCTGCTGCCGCTGCTAAGGAAGGGAGCAGTGTTGCCCAGGAGGTCAGGTTATAATCGTCACCGCCCAGAAGACTGAACTCCAAAGCTGGAGAGATAAGAATGGCACCAGAAAGCCCAACGCCAAATTCTTGCTGGAGCTTGCGGGCTAACTTGGCGACTCGAAAGCCACCGTAACTTTCTCCAGCAATGAAAATAGGTGATAGCCAGCGCTGCTTTTGCGAGAGAAATCTTTGGATGAACTCTCCTAGGGACTTCAAGTCTCTCTCGACTTCCCAGAATGCGGCTTCCTTGGGTTTTTCTGCCTCATTGGGGCTAGCTTTTTCACCAGATTTATCTTGGCTATCTTTATCTTGAGGCAAACTGCGGCTGAAGCCTGTGCCGATCGGATCGACAAACACCAAATCAGTAAAGCTTAGCCAGCTGTCGAGATTATCCACAAGCCGGACTGGGGGCTTGGGCAGACTGCCTTGGGCATCAAAATGGATGCGTTTCGGACCAAGGGCTCCCATGTGTAAATAGGCTGAGGCAGCTCCTGGTCCACCGTTAAACACAAAGGTGAGCGGTCGTTGTGGGGTTGCATCTGTCTCAACAAGATAAGCCACATGAAACATCTCAGCAACGGGCTTTTCCTGCTCAAACAGAGTTTGCCACTCAGCTGAGGCACTGTAACGGAGCTGCTGGTCAAGGAGCGATAGTGTATGCTCGGTTCTGCTTACCTTGCGAGTTATGGCTGGGTTAGGAGTGTCGGTCATTTCAAATATCCTGATATTCGGTCTAAGCTGGTTGCCCAAAGGCTCATGAAGATGCACTAAACTTAACTTAGACAGCCGTCGGCAGAAAGTGCAAGTAAAAAATTTACATCTTGGAGTGAGACTGCAAGTGCCTGATAGCACCGTCTACTTTGCCGGGTTGTGTCGCAAAAACGGGAAAGTGGTAAGGTGGGAAATATGCTGACGAAAGAATCTTCTTTGCCAAAGAAAATCAACTATTCTCACCGAAACGTATTAATTATTGGGGGAGGTCCAGCAGGGCTAGCTACTGCGTTAATGCTAGCCAAACGTGGTTGGACAGATATTACAATCCTGGAAAAACGTGCTGCTGCTGATTACTATGAACCTGACAAGTCATTCAATTATTTAATTGACGGTCGGGGTCAAAAATTGACTGACTTTCTAGGGCTCACCTACCAAATATTAGAGATTGGTGTTCCCAGTACAGAATTTTACTTAACGAAGATTAAACCAAACGGCAGCCGAAAAACCTTGAAGATACCCCTTGTAGATCCCAATCGAAAAACCGCATATTGGGTAACACGTAGAGCATTTGTCCTTCTACTATACCAGGAAATCGAACGAAATTGGCAAGATCATATCACCGTTCTATTTAGTACAAAATGTACTGATATTAACAAGATAGCTATAAATAATGGAGAGGAGGAAAAGCTGGAGATTATTGCCCACCAAGAGGATGGCATTATTATCAAATTTGAGCCTTGTCTCCTGGTTGGTTGCGAAGGCATACACTCGATAGCCCGAAATACCCTTAAAGATTGGGACAAATCTACATTAAATAGATTTGAGATGAGGTATTTTCCATCACCAAGTTCACATTTAAGATATAAAGTGTTAAGCCTGCCGCCAAACTTCCCTCTCGATCACATGGGTAAAGAACACGCTGCATGCAACATGGCATACGCGATTCATGGAGCTTTCAGAAACCGTAAACGATCTGTCTCCCTTGGTCTACTGCCGCTTAAAAATCCAGATGACCCCCGTACTGCAAATATTATTACACAACCTGATCATGATATATGGCAATTAAAAACTAGTGAGGAGATATACAATTTTTTTGAGCAAGCCTTCATACAATTGCCCATATATCAAATAGTGTCGCCTGAAGAAGCTGCTCGATTTGCCAAAAGTGAAGGCGGTTACTTCCCTACTCCTCAGTACTGTTCGGGATTACACTTCCTATTAAGGCAGAAGCAAGCAGGCGGGAATAATCAATCTTCTGCAATCGGGGTAGTACTCTTAGGAGATGCCATCCATTGCTTTCCTCCAGACATCGGACAAGGGGTGAATTCAGCATTGGAGGATGTGTATGTCCTCAACGAAGCGCTCTCAAGGAGTGATGATAATCTTTCAGATGCCCTGCCTTTATACGAATCCTTGCGGTTTCCTGATGTAAAAGCCTTAGTACGTCTTGCCCAAATTGCTTTTCCATGGCAGTATAATCAGGCCCCCTTGCGCAGACTACTGTGGAATGTCAACTTTTTTCTCCGGCTTCTACTCAATCGGCTGCTGCCCTATTTTTTTAGTCCTCCAGCCTTCTTACTCATCCAAAATTATCAACTTTCCTACCAAGAAATCTTGGTCATGGCTCAACGTACCACCCGAATTCTGTATGTACTGGGTTTGATGCTCGCTTGTGGGTTTTTAGCTCTAGGATTGCGGACTCTTTACCTTCAGAGGACCATTTGGTAAGCGTACATGTACGTGACTAAGCCTGCCAATAGATTCACATGTGCGTCTTAGTTTTCTTCAGTATCTGGGGGATGTCCCGTAGAGGCTGATTGAGACGAAATAACAGAAACTGGGTTGCTTGTTCTTTAGCAAACTCACTGTTGCTGACTAGAAGTAAGCTTGATGTGCCATCACTTAAGCGAGGACCAAGAGCCATTCCTTGTAGATTCTCAAGAGATATGTCGAGTTCTTTCAAGTCCAATAGTAGCTTTTTCTTAACTGATCGAATGCTCCTAGGTGAACCTTTGAGGCTGTTGATTCTAGATGTATCAATTGCCCCACCAGTTGTCATTTGAAACAGCTGAATATTGAATCCAGAACGCTCCTGAGAATGCTCTAAACTGAGAAAGTGACCACCTTGATCTAAGGCCAATAATTCCACCAACTCATTGGCTATTCCATGAGGATCTAAGAGATAGAGATACTCGGCAATCAAGACAGGTGGTCCGTAGCCGATTAAGTAGTGTAAGAAACGAGATTTAGTTCCTAGTTCTGAACTAGGTGGCTCCCGATCTTGCACCAAAGCAGATTTAGTAGCAGTAAATAAGCGAATCGGTTCCCCAATGGCTGGGATGGTGCCAGTAGGATTCAGGGTTAGGGAAGCAAATGCACTGGCGTCTTGAACACCTTTAGTACGTTCGACCCCATTGGCAGCATCAGGTAGATAACGATCTGGTATGGGTAGGCTAGTGAGCAACCTCCCAGTAGTCAGGTCAAATTCTTGTATAGATGGGGTGGTGCCGTCAGAAATAAATATGGTTTGCTGAGGAGATAAGGCGATGCCTTCAGGATCAATGGTGCCTTGGGTATAGGTTTTACCGTCTTTATCAGTTAGAAAAGTAACAGATTCTACATCAATTTTCTGAATACCGATTTTTTCAGTACCCGTGGCATTGAAGGTCAACTTGAGGGTGTAGAAGCGAGACGGAGCAAACTGGCTATCCTCACTCAAGGCGTAGAAACGATCGCGCTGTCGGTCATAGGTTATTGCTGTCAATCCTCCGACTGGTATGTCTAAATTAGGGTTCGAGAACCTGTACTCCCCTAAGAAGTCTAGAGATATGTCAAGAAAGACGCGATCTCGTGCAAGGGCTGGATAAGCCCAGAATATGCTGAAGATAGAAAGCGCGATGAGGCTGAGCAAGAACACGGAAATAGATCGGTATTTGCTCATATGCACTTGCTCCCTTCTATCTCTTGACTTGTTAAAAGTGTAGACATTTATGTCGCCAAAACTGGTCGGTACTGTCTCCAAGGTTTTGCAGCTTCTATTTGAGCTGCTAGGGCAATCAGTGTGGCTTCAGCCGCCGGAGTTCCAACTAATTGCACGCTAACTGGTAACCCCTCGGTATCAAATCCAGTGGGAATTGCGATCACGGGTTGTCCGCTGGCATTAAACGGCGGACAGGGAGCAATCCAGTGGATAATTTTCTCTAAAGTCTCTTCATGGCTCAAATTTGCCCACTCACCTACCAGAATTGGTTGATGCATGTAAGTTGGCAGTACCAGTATGTCTACTGCCTCGAAAATTGCCACAATTCGTCTTGCTATCACCTGGATTTTGGCGACAGCCCGTAGGTAATCGCTAGCCGAGCCAGTTCGTGATCGCAACCAACGGTTCATCGGTTGCAGTGATGCTTCCGGAATCTCAGCAACAGCTACGCTAGCTTGCCAGACAGCGGTGAAAGGTTCTATTAAATCAGTGAGATCGAAACAGTTGATTTCTTCAACTATGTGACCCAGTTCTGCTAACAGCTGCACAGTCTCATGTACGGCTTGCTGACATACGGGGTCAGCTTTGCCCAAAGGTGGCAGTGCAGTGACAAAGGCGATCCGTAAAGGATTCGGTTTTTGCGCAGCAGCAGCGAGAAATGACGGGTTTGGATCTGGCAACCAGTAGGGATCGCCTGTGATGTAGCCAGACATAACATCTAAAAGCGCAGCAGCATCGGCAACGGTACGAGCCAAAGGACCAATTGCTGCCATTCCACTAAGGCGCTCACCTACTGGAGCCGATGACACCCGACCCCGGCTTGGCTTGATTCCCACCAAACCACAACAGGCAGCTGGACCACGAATTGACCCACCACCATCAGAACCTTGAGCAATTGCACACAATCCTGCTGCTACAGACGCTGCCGCGCCACCGCTTGACCCCCCTGGGGTATAGTCTAAATTCCAAGGATTTCGAGCTGGAGGAAAACCAGGGGGTTCAGTGTAGGGTAGTGTGCCTAATTCAGGCGTAGCTGTTTTGCCCAAAATAATGAACCCAGCCTGTTTAATCTTCGTCACCACACCGTCGTCGGTGGTAGCAACTGTTTCTCGCAACACCTGGCTGCCATATGTACAAACCACACCAGCAACTGAATTCAGGTCTTTAATCGAGATGGGCACACCAAAAAAAGGTGGGAATTCCGAGGTCTGTTTGGCGATCGCCAGTTGCTCGGTCTTTACTTTAGCATCTGCGATCGCCTGCTCTGCCATCACCGTAAAGTAACTACCCAGTTGTCCATCTAGACGCTGGATGCGCTCTAAATAGACTTCTACCAAATCTAGAGGTGATACTTCACGACGGCGAATTAGCTGTGCCTGTTCCAGTGCGGGAGTAAAGGCTAGGTCAGTTTGATTCATGCCTTGACTAGAAGAAGAATTGTTGGCCCTAGCTTCTAGTCTACGCGCTTCTTTTACCATCCCCAGTAAGGCAGCTTCATCTTAACAGAAGCAATCGGATTGGGAAATACTTCATTTAGCTGCAACCGCAAAAAGCCTGCATCAATGTCCGCTTGCAGCCGTGTCGGGAGTACGTCACGATATTAAAAATAGACCTATATTAAAGATCATCTGTGGCTAAGTCAGAATTAGAACCAGAAACATTACTGCCCTTGGCTCAGACACCTCTGTATCAGTTAGCTGTCGAACTGAAGGCACGGCTGACTAGCTTTGGAGGTTGGGAGATGCCTGTGCAGTTCACAAGCATTGGGCGCGAACATGCTGCTGTCAGGACAGCAGCGGGAATGTTCGATATCTCCCACATGGGCAAATTTGTCCTGCGGGGTCAACAGCTAATTGACCACCTCCAACCGTTGGTCCCTTCAGACTTAAATCGGTTACAACCTGGTCAAGCGCAGTACACAGTGTTACTAAACCCTCAAGCAGGGATTGTTGATGACATAATCTTTTATTACCAGGGTAAAGACGATACTGGTGAGCAGCGGGGAGTTATGATTGTCAACGCTGCTACCACAGCTAAAGACAAGTCCTGGCTAGAGGCACATCTCAATCTGCGTCAGGTCAACGTTCTCAAAGGAGGAACCTCCGGGAGCAAGGCCAAAGACGGCGTCAAATTGCAGGATCATTCAGCAGAGAAAGTCCTAATTGCCGTGCAAGGACCACAAGCAGCTACATACCTCCAGCCATTAGTTCAAGAAGACCTGTCACATCTGAAACTGTTTTGTCATTTAGAGGCAACAGTATTAGGACAACCGGGCTTCGTTGCCCGAACTGGTTATACCGGAGAAGATGGATTTGAGGTGATGGTAGATCCAGGGGTCGGGGTGGAATTGTGGCAGCTTCTGTTGCAAGCTGGCGTCGTTCCCTGTGGATTGGGTGCTAGAGATACTCTACGGCTAGAAGCGAGTATGGCACTCTACGGCCAGGATATTGACGAAACCACCACACCATTAGAAGCTGGATTAGGTTGGCTAATTCACCTAGATACTAAAGGTGATTTTATTGGACGCTCAGTGTTAGAACAGCAAAAAGCTACTGGGGTGCCTCGCCGCTTGGTAGGGTTATCTATGCAGGGTCGTAACATTGCCCGTCACGGCTACCAAGTTCTATCAAACGGTCAAGTGGTAGGAGAGATCACGAGTGGAACACTATCTCCCACATTGGGCTATCCAGTTGCCTTGGCATATGTTCCTGCTCATCTAGCGACTCCAAATCAGAAGCTGGAGGTGGAAATCAGAGGTAAGGCTTATCCGGCTGTTGTGGTGAAGCGTCCGTTTTATCGGTCAAAAAATCGTCATTGAACTGATAACCGAAGGTTTTGAGGAAGTTACATGTCTTTAGAATATCCAAGTGACCTGAAATACCTTGATTCTCATGAGTACGTGCGTCTCGAAGGTGAAATTGCCACCCTTGGCATCAGCGCTTTTGCTGTTGATCAATTAGGCGATATTGTCTTTTTAGAGTTGCCAGAAGTTGGTGATACTGTCACTAAAGGGGAAAGCTTTGGAACAGTTGAATCAGTAAAAGCAGTTGAAGACCTCAACTCAGCAGTGACCGGTACAGTGGTAGAGCGCAATGACCCATTAGTGGAGTCGCCAGAGCAACTAGCAGAAGACCCCTACGGTGAAGGGTGGTTGCTCAAGGTGCGCGTCAAAGACCCCGATCTAGGCGATGTTCTATCTGCGGATGAGTATCAGGCACAGGTAGAGGGGGAGTAAGAAGAGGGCAGGGGAGGCAGGGGGAGCTAGGGGAGCTGGGGGAGCTGGGGAGGAAAATACATAATCTAGTCGTCAACTATACAAAACTTTTACGGTTGACCTCTGTTAGCTGAAAGCTACTTGTTGCAAAATATAAAGAAGTCGTGTCCGGAGAGCAAACTGTGGTAATTTACAGCCCCCCTACCGAGTCTAGCCAGCAGCACCTGTTGGGAAAAATGGGTTTAGAGTCTGTTTCCTTTGAACAACGGCATATCGGTCCTAGCATCAGTGAGGTGCAGCAGATGCTGGAAGTGCTGGGGTTGCCAAGCCTTGATGCTCTCATCGATCAAACGGTACCACAGACTATCCGGCTCAATAGACCGCTACAGCTGGGAGCAGAGCGTAGTGAGTACGCAGCTTCGCTTGAGTTAAGAGATATTGCCTCTAAAAACCAAGTGTATCGGTCGTTTATTGGGATGGGCTACTACGATTGCGTAATCCCACCTGTCATTCAGCGCAATATTCTGGAAAATCCTGGCTGGTATACTGCTTACACTCCCTACCAGCCGGAGATCGCGCAAGGACGTCTGGAGGCACTATTGAATTTCCAGACTATGGTTATTGACCTAACGGGTTTGGAAATTGCTAATGCTTCCCTATTAGATGAGGCAACAGCAGCAGCCGAAGCGATGACAATGAGCTACAGTCTTAGCAAAAGTGGGGCAAAAGCTTTTTTTGTCAGTAGTTCTTGCCATCCGCAAACGATCGCAGTGGTACAAACTCGGGCTTTGCCGTTAGGTATTGAGGTGATTGTGGGCGATCATCGAACTTTCTCGTTTGAGTCAACAATTTTTGGGGCGTTGCTACAGTACCCTGCGACCGATGGCACGATTTATGACTACCGCGAATTTATCAATCAAGCCCATGCAGCTGGTGCGTTAGTGACTGTAGCAGCAGACCCCTTAAGCTTAGCTCTGCTCACACCACCAGGGGAATTTGGGGCTGATGTTGCTGTGGGAAGTACACAACGCTTTGGCGTTCCTATAGGATACGGCGGTCCTCATGCGGCTTACTTTGCAACTAAAGAAGAATACAAGCGGCAGGTTCCAGGACGAATTATTGGTGTATCCAAAGATGCTCATGGTAAGCCAGCGCTGCGTCTGGCGCTACAGACTCGCGAACAACATATCCGGCGCGATAAAGCCACTAGTAACATTTGTACAGCCCAGGTTCTGCTGGCGGTGATGGCTTCTATGTATGCGGTCTATCATGGTCCAGCAGGGATTAAGAAAATTGCTGAAAAGGTGCATCTCTTGACCGTGATTTTGGCAGAAGGGCTGAAGCGGTTGGGATATAAAATCAGCACAGAACCTTTCTTTGATACGGTAAGGGTAGAACTGAGCAAGCGTAGTCGGTCAGAAATTCTTGGTGCTTCTCAGGCACTTGGTATTAACTTGCGGGTTTGGGATGCAAATTCAGTCGGAATTTCGCTAGATGAAGCAACTACAGTACAGGATTTGCTGAACTTATTCGAGGTTTTTGCGGGTGCAGATTCCTTGCCTTTTACAATCGAAAGATTGGTAGAGCGGGCTCAAACTGACTTTGATGCCCCTTTTGCCCGTCAGAGCAGTTATTTGACCCATCCTGTATTTAACAGCTATCACTCCGAAACTGAACTGTTACGCTACCTGCACCGTCTGCAAGCCAAGGATCTGTCGCTGACTACATCTATGATTCCGTTAGGGTCATGCACGATGAAGCTGAATGCGACTGCTGAGATGATGCCTGTAACTTGGCCGGAGTTTGGCAAAATTCATCCTTTTGCCCCTCAGTCACAAGCGCGGGGTTACAAAATTCTGTTTCAGCAATTAGAGGAATGGTTAGCCGAAATTACAGGGTTTGCCGGAATTTCTCTTCAGCCTAATGCTGGTTCTCAGGGAGAATATACAGGTCTGTTGGTCATACGGCAGTATCACGAACACCGAGGGGAAGGACACCGAAATGTTTGTCTGATTCCTCAATCAGCTCACGGGACGAATCCTGCAAGCGCCGTCATGTGCGGGATGAAGGTGGTGGCGATCGCGACCGATGCGCTAGGTAATATTGATCTAGAAGATCTTCAAGCTAAAGCGCAGAGCCATAGCAATGAGCTTGCCGCTTTAATGGTCACCTATCCATCTACTCACGGTGTATTTGAGGAGCAGATTAAAGACATCTGTGCTGTTGTCCATGCTCATGGCGGACAAGTGTATATGGATGGAGCAAATATGAACGCCCAGGTGGGGCTGTGTCGTCCCGGAGATTTTGGAGCAGATGTTTGTCATTTAAACCTGCATAAAACTTTTTGTATCCCCCACGGTGGCGGTGGTCCTGGGATGGGACCAATTGGAGTCATGCCTCATTTATTGCCGTTCTTGCCAGGACATGCAGTGATTCCAACTGGAGGTCAACAAGGCATTGGTGCTGTTGCTGCTGCACCTTGGGGGAGCGCAAGTATCCTCACGATTTCTTGGATGTACATTGCCATGATGGGTGGGACAGGCTTGACAGAAGCCACTAAAGTCGCAATTCTCAATGCCAACTACATTGCCCGTCGGCTTGAACCTTACTATCCTATTTTGTACAAAGGTAAGGCAGGTTTTGTGGCTCATGAGTGCATTCTAGACCTGCGCTCCCTCAAGAAGAGTGCCGGAATCGAAGTAGATGACATTGCCAAGCGCCTGATGGACTACGGCTTCCATGCCCCAACAGTTTCCTGGCCAGTCGCGGGTACCATGATGGTAGAACCAACAGAAAGCGAATCTAAGCAAGAGCTAGATCGTTTTTGTGAGACAATGATTGCGATTCGTAAGGAAATAGAGGCAATTGAACAGGGTCAGGTAGATCCTGAAGATAACGTGTTGAAGCATGCCCCCCACACGGCAGAAGCACTGATTGCAACAGAATGGCACCATTCATATTCCCGCGAACAAGCGGCTTATCCTGCGCCGTGGACTCGCGAATACAAGTTCTGGCCTGCTGTGGGGCGAATAGACAACGCTTACGGCGATCGGAATTTTGTCTGCTCTTGTTTACCTATGGAGGATTATCTATAAGCTCTGATTAAAGCTGAACTTATAATTTTCTTCGGCAAGAAGTCCTTAAAGCCCACTAAATGCTTGGAGCCCTCAAGACACCATCAATGGTTTGCAGCAATTCCTTCGCTGTGCAGGGCTTAGACAAAAATGCTTTCACCCCCATGCTAGCTACTTCAGCAATCTTCTGGTTTGACATAAAACCACTAATGGCGATAACTTTGATTAAGGGGTTCATCTTTTGCAAAGTGCGGATGGTGATTACGCCATCCAGAGATGGCATCATCAGATCCATTAACACCACAATAATTTCATCTTTATGCTGGGCATACAGTGCGATCGCCTCAATTCCATCCTCAGCAGTAAGAACTTTATAGTTATGTGTTAAAAGAGCTGTTTTGGTAATCTCTCTGATGGAGGTTTCGTCATCCACAACGAGAATTAATTCTTTGTTTCCTTTTGATAGTTCGACCGCTTCTACCTGCTGCTTTTGGGTTCCTTCCACTGCTGGCAAGTACACCTGAAATTGGCTACCTTTGCCCACCTCACTCGTCACACTCACAAAACCTCTATGGCTTTTGAGGATGCCAGTTACGGTTGAAAGACCTAACCCGGTGCCGAGTTCTGCCTTTTTGGTTGTGAAAAAGGGCTCGAAAATTCTCTCCAAAATTTCCGGCGGAATACCAGTTCCAGTATCCGAGACAATAATCACAATATAGGCACCTACATCAGCTTCAAGGTGCATCTGTGCATAGTGAGCATCAATGAACAGATTTTCAGCATAGATACTCAGGGTACCGCCATCGGGCATCGCATCACGGGCATTAACGACTAGGTTCATCAGCACCTGATGCAGTTGAGTGGCATTGCCAGAAACCGTCCACAAATCGGGCGAGATATTCCTGCAAACTTCGATTGATTTGGGGAATGTCTGTTTGATAATCTGCTCGATTTCCAATATCAAGTGCCTGACTTGTAAAATCGTGCGTTCACCTTCGACACCCCGAACAAACGACAACACTTGCTTGACCAAAGCCGCCCCACGTTTGATGTTGGCTTCCATTGTCTTCAAACGCTGACTGTACTCGTCAGGGAGTTCCATTTCTAACAGTTCCACTGACATCAGAAGAGGTGCCAGCACATTGTTCAGGTCATGGACAATGCCGGAAGCAAGGGTACCAAGGCTTTCCAGTCGCTGGGTACGGAGAAGCTGTGCTTCGAGTTGTTTTTTCTCCGTCATGTCAGTGTCAACAGTGAGTATTGATTTTGGTTGGCCTTGTTCATCGCGCATCAGCGTCCAACGGCTATTAACGATGATTTCCTTGCCTAATTTTGTGACTTGACGCAATTCACCCCACCATTCACCTTTCTTAACGACGATATCAAGAGCTTCTTCGAGTTCTGGTGAATACTTATACAAAAGTTCGCTGGTATTCTTACCAAGAACTTCTCCTGCTTTCCAGCCATACAACTTCTCGGCACTGGAATTCCAGAATAAGATGTGGTGAGTCAGATCTCGAACGGCGATCGCATCGGTAGAAATATCGAGCAGGGCAGCTTGTTCCGAGATTTTCTGTTCGTTCCACTTGCGCTCAATGGCCGTAGCTAGCACATTGGCAATGACCTGGAGGAAATGAATGTCATCTTGGGTAAATGTCCTCAGTCTGGTTGTATGTGCACCCAGGACACCAAAAGGTCGGTTCTGACCATGAATGATGACGCTCATGCCACTGGCTACATTGTGGTCATGGAGTAAAGGCGGTCCGCTGAACCGCGTTTCTTTGCGCAAGTCTTCGACAACCACAGGCTGATGGGAAAGCAAGGTGTAGCCAGCTTGCGAATCTATCATGGCACCCACCGTTGCGCGACCCACAAGTCCTTCTTGCCAACCTACACCCGCCCGCAGCAGCAAGTTGTTGCCGTCGCTCAGGAGTTCTAACACCTTGCTGTACTCCACCTCAAGAGTTTGGGCAACCAGAGCAACGGCTTGGTTCATTACCGTGGTTGGGTCTGCATTTGCCAGAGCCAATTGACTCAGTTGGGCTACAGCTGCCTGCTGGTGAGTATGTGCTTTTAGCTTCTCCTCGGCTTGCTTTTGCTCGGTAATGTCTTGAGCTGTACCAAGAACTTGCACAGGCAAGCCGTCTGCCCTTTTGGCAAACAGAGTATTCCGGCTGTGGAACCAACGCCACTCGCCATTAGCGTGTCTCATCCGGTACTCAGTTTCCACAACTTCACCCTCTGCGGCAGTTGCAAAGTGTTTGATGTGTTCTTGAATTCGTGCCAGGTCATCTGGATGAGCGAGAGTTGGCAAGATTGCCTCTCCCATTGCGCGAATCTGTTGCTGAGTGTAGCCAAGAATCTGAGCAATTTGGGGACTTGTATAAATATTGCGCTGTGCAATCAGATCGTGGACATATAAGATATCTGGGGTGGTTTCAACAATCCGTTGAATAAAACGCTGATGTGTGAGCAGGATTGCCTCCACCTGCTCACGCTCGGTAATGTCACGCATTATGCCAATAAGACCAATGACATTTCCTTGGCTATCTTGACATGGTCCTTTCATTGAAAGGTATGTTCGTGCAACACTTGCTACTGTCAAACTTTCCTTGACTATCTCGGTTTGTTTAGTCGTCAGGATTCTTAAGTCAATTTCTCTCAGTTGCTTTGCTTGCTCGGCTGAAACCAATTCAATATCATCCTTGCCAATGACTTCCTTCGGCAACTTGCCCAACATCTGAGCAGCAGTGGAGTTAGCTATTATGTAGCGTCCTTGCAGATCCTTAGCAAAAATGGCATCGGTAGTTCCTTCAATCACTGCTTCTAAGAGATGACGGCTTCCCCGCAGTGCTAAATCCATCCGCTTTGTATTGGTGGTTAAATAGCCGCCATTGGGTACTAAAACGCACGGGTTTAAGTAGCGCTGATATAGCAGGCTGAGTTCTTGGTAAGCAGTCGCCAACTCTGCATTTTGCTGGCGCACTTCCTCCTTAAACATTTGCAGTTCTGCCCAGGTAGTGTGGAGTGCCTCCTCAACCACCTGTGTTTGTTCTGAAGCAGCGTAGAATTCCTCAAAGCTCACCTGCAGTTCTTCCAAGACAGTGTAGAGCTTCTCCACTAAGGTAGTTAGCTGCAAATCTGATTGCGGTCTAGGTAATTCGTTGGCATACAGCTGTAACCTAGTTAAGTGCCTATGCAAGCTGTCTAAGTGCTGAGAAAGGTGATGGTTCATACCCGGTTCTGCTGCTAACTGTCGGTGGACAATAGTGTCACAGATGGTTTTTACAGTGTTTCCCCGGAACTGATATTGGGAAAATTACAATAGCGGAAAAGACTTTGATAAAGATGTAGAACCAATATGCAAACTTTGTGAAGTGGAACGACAACGGTAAAAAGACTTAATCTTTCTTAAGTTAAATACCAACTCCCTGAGAAAAAAGCAGATAGAGTAGAATATAATTTGAGGTTTCCAGCAATTTGAAGAAAAATTCATCAAACTATACGTGACCTCTATGTACTCTAGTTGGCGCTCAGTACTGCGTTAATGGTATTCACTAATTCCATTGCTGTGCAGGGCTTCGACAAGAATGCTTTGACACCCATGGAAGCAACTTCATGCCATCAGTCGCTCCCGCTTAGTTTGTTGCTGCCGTTCCATTTCTACCCGTTGGCGTTCAATCGCGTAGCGCACCGAGCGTGCCAGCAAATCACCAACGCCAAAAACTTGCCCCTTGATGAGGTAGTCCTGCGCTCCCGACTGCATAGCCTTAAGAGCAAGCGATTCATCATTTAAGCTTGTGAGCAGGATGATGGGAATGTCTGGAGCCTGAGTATGGGTTGCGACAAAAGTTTCTAACCCCTGGCTATCTGGCAGTGTCAGATCTAACAGAATCAAGTCGAAGCTCTCTTCACCCAACAGCTTTAAGGTCTGGTCAAGCCGATCAACAGGTACTAGTTTGAATTGAACAGAATTCGCTTCTATCAAAGTTTCCTGCACTAGGCGGGCCTCTTCGGGATTGTCTTCAACTAACAGGATTTTTGCAGGGTGTTCTGCCATTTTCTTTACTCCCTTGCCAGGGTAGCCGTGGTGAACCAGAAGTCTTGGATGGATTGCACAATCTTGACAAACTGACAAAGGTTAAGCTGCTTTTAAATTTACGCTGGCTTAGCTTTGTAGATTGTGAAGTATAGCCTAACCTTGCTTTTGGTAGAGTAAATCTTTAATCTCAAGTTTGGGGAGTTCTCCCTATCTACTTGGGGGGATCTCCTAGTTCTGTTTTCTTACTAAATTCTATATATTTACAGTATAGCTTGATATAGATTTAAAGATTTTGAGATCGTTTGATTCCAAGACGTTAGATTAAAGCTCTGCTCATTCAATTAGTTCAGCCCAGGAGGAG
The DNA here is from genome assembly GCA_019244235.1 of Chroococcidiopsidaceae cyanobacterium CP_BM_ER_R8_30. Taxonomy (GTDB): domain Bacteria; phylum Cyanobacteriota; class Cyanobacteriia; order Cyanobacteriales; family Chroococcidiopsidaceae; genus JAFAVL01. The sequence goes on along the minus strand of JAFASY010000201.1, from coordinate 10,320 downwards.
AGTCTTTAACTTCTGCACGGGTTGATATAACCGTTGGTAATTAGACAAAGATTGTGATTTAAGTTACCAATCAAAAAAACTTTAATTTTTCTTTAAATTGCTTGAAGCGTAAGGATTTCAGTTTAATACTTTAAGTAAATTTTAAACACAAATCTCCTATTTGAAGGTTTACGAAAAACTAGATGAAAACTTATATTTTTATATAGATAGTTTTATTGAATAATGAGGTTTTTGAATTATTTACTACTGATTTTATTTGGATTCGAAAAAAATACTAATAGTAAATATAGTAAATAATGTTGATGCAAGAATAATGATTAAAACTTATTTTTCAAAAAAATGTTCTTAAAAAAACTTTTCTAATTGGAGGATACACATGAATTTAACCAGGGTTCAAGAACACTTGATAGTTTATGCTAAAGGCAATGGGAAGAGGCAAGAAACAGCTGACGTGCGTATTGGTACTGTAGAACACCTGGATAGTGAGAAGTATATCAAGTTGGCTAAGAGTGACTCACCAGATGGTCAGTATCACTGGATTCCTACAGAATGGGTAGAATCAGTAGACGATCAAGCCGTGTATCTTAACAAAACTGAGGACGAGATCATAAAAGGGCTGATGGTATACCATTGCAAGTCAACCAGCAAATAATTTACAAAATCCTTTAAGTTGGCAGTCATTAAATTGGAGCAATTACTACTGCTGAAGGAATAATTCTCTATATCCTCTTTAATTTCAGCAGTGATGTCTATAAGTTTTGGAGACTGCGGAGCATGACTATGAAGTTACTAGAAGTGGCTCAAGAGCCTTTGACTTCTACTTTAGATTGGTGGGTTGAAATTGTTACCCAAAAGCCTAAATGTACCTACTTCTTTGGACCTTTTGTCTGTGCAAAGGAAGCTGAACTCGCCATTCCTGGCTATGTTGAGGATCTTGAACAGGAATCAGTCCAGGGAATTGCTATTGAGAGCAAGCAGTGTCAGCCAACAGAGCTAACGATTTGTGAGGATGAATTTTGAAGAGAGCTATCCACACAACCGCTCATACCCTACAGCTAGCGAGCGTAAATGAGATGAGAGACAATTGGGGATCCATCACCCTGATGCAAGGCAAGTACCTGCTCCCTAATGACTCTATCTGCCTCAGTGACCCGTTCGTGTTGGCGCAAATGTTCTATCCACGATTCAACGACGAAGGTTTCGAGATAACGAGTCGGATCGGCGGTGTCGTGAAAAATGCCCCATCGCACCGCACCATCTCGAAGTCGCACGACCCGGAGGGCGTGGATTTTTTGGATAAACAGTTCTGCTTGCTTAGGGTTAATGCGATATTCAACCGTCACCAAAACCGGACCTGCTTCTGGACGGAACTCAATCACCACCTGGGGTTCAGTCCGATTAAGCGCAGGGGTCAGATTGGATGAAGCTCCCTGCATCAAGCGATAGCGTAGGGCTGTGGGAATTCCCACAAGGAGTCCGATTGCAGCATAGGATAAGGCAGTTGAAATGCCGATTGACTCAGCCAGGAAGCCCCATATGGCACTGCCAACTGCCAAGCTACCCTGGAAGGCCATCTGATACGTTCCCAGGGCACGTGCTTGGACCCATGCGGGAACCGAAAGTTGCACCGCAACATTAAAGCTGGAAGTCATGCTGATCCAGGCAATTCCCCCAATTACCAGTGCAATCATGACAAGAGCAATCGCCTGGACATATGCTAGGGTCAAGAGAGTCAAAGCAAACACTAACGAGGCGAGTATGACCAGCCAATCAGCAGAGAACTGCTGCCGCAGCCTTGGAAGTAAAGCGGCACCAATAACTGCACCAAATCCCAAGCAACCATTTAATATTCCGTACCCTAATGCACCTTGATTGAGGTCCTTCTGGGCGACTAGAGGCAGCAGTGCCCATACAGCGCTGATACAAATAGTTGGAACAAAAGCTCGGATCAGAATCCCTTGCAGTGCAGGAGCATAGCGGAGGTAACGCAGGCCAGCCCGCATCGCACCTACAACCATTTCTGTTGGCAATGCGCTGGTATAAAGCGGCTGGCGATGCCAACGATAGAGCATTAGGATGACAGCAATAAAGGAAGCTGAGTTGATCAGGAACACAACGCCTGCTCCAGTAAAAGCTACAACCAACCCTCCCAGAGCCGGACCGATTGCTCGCGCTAGATTAAACCCGGCACTATTCAAAGCAATGGCAGTTGGTAGCTCAGAGCGAGGTACTAATTCTGGTACAATCGCTTGCCAAGCAGGACCACCCATGGCATTGCCCAAGCTCAACAAAAAGGTGAGTGCCAGTAGCATCCAGGGTGCGATCGCCCCTGTTAAAGTTAATCCGCTCAACACTAATGCCACAACCAACATCCAAGCTTGCCAGAATATCAGTAGTCGGCGGCGATCGAAAACATCTGCGGTAGCCCCAGCCAGGAGTCCCAAAAAGAGTACAGGCAGAGTTGCTGCCGTTTGCATAAGTGCGATTAGGAATGGAGAGTGGGTGAGTGAGGTCATCAACCAAGCTCCCGCTGTATCTTGCATCCAACTCCCAATATTGGAGATGATTGAGGAAATCAAGCGATCGCGGAATACCGCTCGGCGCAAGGGTGCCCATACTGCTGAGTTGGAAGTGTCTGTCATTCTCTGTACGGTGTCGGAGCTTGGTTGTGCCCTGAAATTATCTCAGACTCAAGAGACGAAATTGATGTGTCAATAGGGTCCTCGGTCTTCAATAATGATTTCTGATAAAGGCTTGCCAGGGCACTGACCCAGTTTTTGAGCTAATTCCCAACGAGCTTCCTCGGAAACTGGCTCAATATCGTTTCGGTGGGGAGGAGGAGTGACTACGCCCGCTTCTATAAGAGATTGGATGACTTGTTGGACGTCTGTAGAGGGTTCAGAATTCAAGACTTGAAGCCGCACAGTTTGGTGTTCTTGCAGGGGTAATGAACTTAAGGGGCGCAGCACGCCATTTTCGTAGACATCAGTAATGATTTCTGACATCTACTGGATCGATAGTTCAACGCGCCCTAAAGTCTTATTTTGACACGACAAAGCTAATTGGGTTTCATCTAGAAAGATTTGGCTCTGCAACGACTTTGGGAAAACTCTCAAAGTTCCGTCGTACCCAATCCATTCCCACTTCATTGTTGAGTTTAATCTTCTGTGGTGCGTCTGGATAAAGTTTGCTCAAAATATCCGCATCTTGATCGATAACGACTTTACCGAATTTGAGATAAGTGCTGCCCAAGAGTTTAAAGGCAGGATGTTTAGCTTGCCCAAAAAGTAAAATGTATGTTCGAGTGCGATTCTCAGCTTCCGGCACAAAGAGATGGCACTGTGCTGCTTTACCCCATGGCATCTCGCCGTGAAAAATGACTAGGGATGGGAAATGATTTTCTAAGTGTGCCTTAATCGTGGTGGGTAGCAGAAACAAATTAGGTTTTCTCAGTTTTTCTGTCAACTTGTAAGGTGCGGTGGGTAAGTCATAAAACGCATGGGAATGATGCCCGTCGTCAATGAATTGGTGAAACTTAACATCTGTGATGCGGAACAAATCTCGATGTGTACCGTTCTGATGATTGTAGTCATGCATATTGAGCAGCATGGTCAGCAGATCTGTTTCAACACTGCGATCACCTGTAGAGCCAACAAAATAGTATTCCTTTGCAATTTCATCCAACACAGTAGGGATGGGAATTTTGAGTTCGTATCCACCATACGACCAGATGAAATCACCTTGAATGATGAGTTTTAAAGGTTTTAATTGAGGTAGTGTTTTCTTGCCTGAACCCGGTAAAACTGTGCAACCTGTTGCATCAAAGGGTAAGGCATGAAACGGACACACAACAACGCTTGTATCATCACTTTGAGCTTCACACCATCCTTCTGACAGCATCGCCCCCATATGTGGACAGGCATTCGGCAAAGCATGAACTGTTTCCGTTGCATCCTTCCACATCACATAGTCAATGCCATACAGGGAAATCTTTCGGGGTTGGTTGACCTTCAACATCGACTTATGTGCCAACAACCAGGGAGCGCCGGGAAGCATCGAGCGCATGGTGTTTTCCATTTTTATTATAGAGTACTTCTAGTGATCGAAACTGGTTTGATTAATTCTAGCAGAACCTTCTTTTCTAATGGCTGTGACATGCTCATTTTCCAAGTATAGCGACGCACTGCCTCTATGATTTTGTGGTTCTCAAATTCATTTAAAGGTTCAACTATCTGTGTCATTTTTTACTATAGTTACCAAAAAGAATTCTTTGACGGGCTACCGAGTGAAGGCAGTGTTTGAGAATCGCTGTTTGAAATATGTAAAAAACACTTGCTTTATCTTTGTTTTAAAACCTATGATAAATCTTTCTGACTCTTTACCCTAATACACAAAAATAGATAAAAATATGTCAACGCAAATGCAAGAGACTGAAGTTCAGTTAAAGACTCAGACATCGAAGTTTTTAAGCCAACCGTTTAAACTCCTGATTGGAGGAAAATGGGTTGAATCTGCCAGCGGTCAAACTTTTCCGGTGTTCAACCCAGCAACAGGTCATACCATCGCTCACGTTGCTTCCGGTGATAGTGAAGATATTAACCGAGCAGTAAAAGCTGCTCGCTCTGCTTTCGATAGCGGTCCCTGGTCAAAGCTGACAGTCTCAGAGCGCGGACGCTTAATCTGGAAATTAGCTGACCTATTAGAGACACATCTGGAAGAGTTGGCAGAATTAGAATCTCTCGATAATGGTAAACCAATCAGTGTCGCTCGTGTCGCTGATGTGCCGCTTGCTGTTGATTTGTTGCGGTACATGGCAGGATGGGCAACCAAAATTGAGGGTAATACGATTCCTCTCTCCGTGCCTTACACTCCCGACACCCAGTATTTTGCCTACACTGTGCGTGAACCAGTTGGCGTTGTTGGACAAATTATCCCCTGGAACTTTCCGCTACTAATGGCAGCCTGGAAATTAGGCCCAGCGCTAGCTACTGGCTGTACAGTTGTCCTGAAACCCGCTGAACAAACTCCCCTGTCATCCTTGCGTTTAGGAGAACTGTTGTGCGAAGCTGGATTTCCTGATGGTGTGGTGAATATCGTTACGGGATACGGTGAAACGGCAGGAGCACCCCTAGCTGCCCATCCCGATGTTGATAAAGTCGCCTTCACTGGCTCTACGGAAGTGGGCAAACTCATCGTTAAAGCGGCGGCTGGCAATCTCAAAAAAGTCACGCTGGAGCTAGGCGGTAAATCTCCCAACATTGTGTTTAAAGATGCCGACTTAGAAACAGCAATCGCAGGTGCAGCTAATTCAATCTTTTTTAATCACGGTCAATGCTGTGCTGCTGGCTCAAGGCTCTACGTTGAACAAGCTATTTTCGATCAAGTTGTTGAGGGAGTTGCCCAAAAAGCCAAGAATATCAAAGTTGGTCCTGGGCTCAACCCTGACACTGAAATGGGACCACTCGTTTCTGACGAGCAGCTCGATCGCGTCTGTGGCTATTTACAGTCAGGTTTTTCTGAAGGTGCAAAAGCTGCGGTAGGCGGACAGCGAATTGAAAGTCAGGGATACTTTGTTGAGCCAACAGTTCTGGTTAATACTAAGCAGACAATGAAAGTGGTGCAGGAAGAGATTTTTGGACCTGTAGTGACAGCCATGCCATTCCAACAGGTTGATGAACTCATACCATTTGCTAACGATAGTGTCTACGGATTGGCTGCGGGAATCTGGACAAACAACCTGTCAAAAGCACATAGTCTGGCTAGCAAACTTCGCGCGGGTACAGTCTGGATTAATTGCTACAACGTCTTCGATGCTGCCCTGCCCTTTGGCGGCTATAAGCAATCAGGATGGGGTCGTGAAATGGGACATGACGCGTTGGAACTTTATACCGAAGTCAAAGCAGTCTGTATACAGCTTTGACTTTTTTTGTTGCAGGAAGCGAAAGATATTGCAGTTGATAAGGACGACGCGGCAGAACGAGAGGCTTACTGCCGCCCTTTCCTAATGCAGGGCCGACAGCAGCTATACCACCAACATGTTTACAAAACTTATAGAAGTGATACAATTCTCTTTATAAAGGGAATCCTAAAGCTAAGAACCTTCAGTCCTTAACGACAAGGTGCTAAACGACCAGCCTGCTTTACCGAAATTAGGGAAGGAAATCATGTCAGTTACAGGACTTATTCAAGGACTCAATGCATTTCACACTAACTACTTCAGTCATCACAGAGAACTCTTTGAACAGCTATCTACTGGTCAGTCTCCAGAAGTTTTGTTCATTACTTGCTCTGATTCCCGCATTGATCCTTGTTTAATCACCCAAGCACAGCCAGGGGAACTCTTTGTGATGCGGAATGTCGGTAACATCATTCCTGCCTACGGAACTGCTGATAGTGCTGAAGGAGCAGGAATTGAATATGCCGTACAGGGAGTAGGTATTAAAGATATTATCATTTGTGGACACTCCCATTGTGGAGCAATGAAGGGATTACTGCAAATTAATTCCCTATCAGAGCAGATGCCACTTGTACACAGTTGGTTAAAGCGTCATGGTGAAGCAACCCGTCGTTTAGTGCTAGACAATTATGTTGGTTTAGAAGCTGATAGGCTTTTAAAGATAGCGGTTGAGCAAAATGTTTTGACGCAGATTAGAAACTTGGAAACCTATCCTGCAATTCGTTCTAAATTGCACAGTGGGCAATTGAATCTCCATGCCTGGATTTACGAAATTGAGTCAGGGACGATCTTTGCGTACAATGCTGAACTGCGAAAATTTATTCTGTTGGAAAAACGTTCCTTCCCTGTCCCAGATCCATTGATTGTGAGCATACCAGCTTAACCAGAAGAGGCTAAGGGGAAATTCGGACGAGGTTCGAGAGATTTTCTCGTTGCAGAGAAGTAATTATGTGCGACCTTAGTGGCAGTTGTCTTTGGTAATCTCTTATGTCTGTGATCGCAGTTGAGCAGCAGCAGTACAAAACCTACGTGCTTTCTGATGGCAATGCCCAGGTTGCTGTGGTACCCGAACGTGGAGGCATTATCACCCGTTGGCAGATTGCCAATCAGGAAATTCTCTACATGGACGCTGAGCGGTTTAAGGACCCCAGCCTAACAGTACGGGGTGGCATTCCCTTACTGTTTCCCATCTGTGGCAACCTACAAGAAGATACTTATACCCTGAACGGACAGACTTACCACCTCAAGCAGCATGGCTTTGCTCGGAATCTCCCTTGGCAAGCTACAAATCAATCTACCAAAGATGGTGCTAGCCTGACAGTCAGTCTCAAAAGCAATGAGACAACTTGGGCTGGATATCCCTTTGACTTTGAGCTGAATTTTATCTATACCCTGCGGGGCAATAGTTTGCAGCTGCACTACCGTCACACAAATTTGTCAGAGCAGCCAATGCCTTTTGCGACAGGAATTCATCCTTACTTCGCTGTAGCAAATAAAGAAGCATTAACCTTTGATATCCCCTCTACCAAATACAAGATCAAGGGAGGAAATGAGGTTTACTCATTCTCTGGGCAGTTTGACTTTGACCAAGAAGAAATTGATATTGCCTTTATCAACCTAACTGGTTCATCAGCCACCGTCACAGATCGGGACCGCAACCTGAAACTCACCATTGGGTGTGATGACCACTACTCCACCCTAGTGTTCTGGACTGTGAAAGGTAAAGACTTCTACTGCTTAGAACCCTGGAGCGCTCCCAGAAATGCCCTCAATATTGGAGAGCATTTAATCCAGGCACCACCCAGATCTACTGTAGAAACTGTGGTGAAGATGACAGTCGAACTAGGTTGATATTGGTATCGTAGGCAATACAACACAGTTGCTCAGCCAGCGCTGAGATTAGCGATGCCAACTTGACGATCTACAACATTTTCATCATCTTGAGCAGGATCAAATAATCCTGGATGAGGAACGTCTACGTTTTCGTCATCATGAACGGAGTCATTTAAGTCATTCGACACTCCAGAAGCTTCTTGCTCTGGATTAGAGCTGATAACGCTAGGGTCAGCGCTTTCATGGACTGACAAATGTAAATCAACTGGCTGATGTGGCTTTTGAGTCATGTTACCCCTTAAGCTTAACTTGCAAAAGACTAACTATTTGTACAAGCTAGGACCTACAGGGTAGCCATGTCGTCTAGCAACTGACGTATCCCTAGCGAATGATAATCAAGCAGACAAAGTGTCGAAGTCAATTTGCTGCAAACCACGCATTAATATGCATTGCTGGCGTCGCTTGAGTGCTTGGGGATCGGCCACCATAAGATAACGGTATCGTTCTTGGACAGACTGAGCGTGAGTAGTAGGTTTCATCTTAATCGCCTCCAAGGAAGTTGTTGTGATTGGGGCGCGTTCCTTCAGGACAAGTCCCTACTTCCGTCTCCTCAGTCAGGCCTTATGGCTCTAGAGGAGATGAACGTTTTTATTTCTGTATCTGTTGTAACAGATTTTTAGAAAAAAGTGAATCTCAACGAAAGATGGCTGGATTTCCTCCTACCAAGTCTCACCAAAGGGACGCACTTCAATCTCAAAAGTCCAAGCTAAGGGGTTTTGTTGTCTGATTCCAAAGATTGTCTCTGCAATGTCATCAGGTTGAGTAAAAAAGCTATTCGGTTTATCTGGCATCATCCTGCGTGTTGCTGGTGTATCCACAACCGCATCTATGAGAACCAGCGCCACATGCACACCCAATGGCCAGAGATGACGCATGCACACCCAATGGCCAGAGATGACGCGCCATCGACTCTGCCAAACTTTTCTGAGCGGCTTTGGCAGGAGCAAAGGCAGCTGTTCTTGCCTCACCCCTTCGCGAGGCGGTTGCACCGATAAAAATAATGTTGCCTCGTCCATTTTGCTTCATGGCAGGAATCACCTGTTTCGATGCCAAAAACGCTCCCAATGCGTTCACCCGCCAGCTTTGCTGGAAATCCTCCTAGGTGATTTCTTCAATGTTGCCCTACCCCGAACTCGCGCAACTAACATTGTCCCCAGTAATTGAAGCTGTATGCAAAGTTAAATTTGCAAAGAGATTTTACAACCCTTCATTGACCGGGTTGACTCTTCTCTTTACTACGCAATCTTTTTCCCTCCTTACTGGTTTTAATGGGAGTTTGAGAGGTATACTGAACCTTGCTTCGACTCAAAAACTTGCCCATAAAAGGAGAGAAAGCACAATAATGATAGAACTATCGCAATATGAAAGGAGTGAAAAGCCATCTACTCCCTCAAATGAGTTTTTCAATGAACAGTGGAGGCTCTATCAAAAAGTTCTGAACCAGAACTACATGGGGCACCAGGAAATTTATGACGTTCTGCATAAGTTTTTAGGCAGCTACTATAATAAACCTTTTAAGATGCTTGACCTCGGCTGCGGAGATGCTAGCTTTGCCGCTCAGGCTCTATTAGATACCACCGTTAATTTCTACTGTGGTATTGATCTGTCTGAACCAGCTCTAGAGATTGCCCGTAGCAATACGGCGAAACTCTCTGGCGAAAAGATGTTCATTCATGGGAACCTGTTTGAATTGGTTCTTCAATTAAGCCAAAACCAAGAAGAACAATTTGATACTATTCTAGCTTCTTTTGCTCTCCATCATCTGAGCCTTGAACAAAAAGATTGTCTTATTAGTCAGTTGCCGCATCTTTTAAAAACTGACGGCGTTTTTCTTCTCATCGATATAGTTCTACCTATAGAAGAAGACCGAGAAACTTACATTAGGCGCTATTTGGAGAATGTTCGCCAGTATTGGTCTTTACTGACTCCTCAAGAATTTTTCAGAGTTGAAGAACATATTTCTTCAAGTGATTTTCCCGAAACTCAGGAAACTCTCTACTCACTCGCCCGGAAACATCACTTTTCTCGCGTTGATTGCCTCTATCACGATCCGCTTGACACAACGCAATTGTTGTGCTTCTACAAATAATTCCGCTCAGTGCAAGTAAGTCGCCTTTTAATTAGCACTCCTGCTTGGCTCTTGTCTAACAGGGATATCTCACACTCTACTGAGGATGCAGGCTAAACTGTACTCTTCTCTTAAGACTAATCTGAAGAATATTTTTTTAAATCGACCTATTCCTTGTTTTTAATAATAGGCCCAGATCTAGCGAAGATACGGTAGTTGGTTGTCAAGTGGTTTGCTGCTTCATCTCCCTATAATCTGGGTCAAAGGGTTGCCCCTTTTTCACCACAGCCCAAGCAAGGTGTAACAGCTTTCTAGCTGCTGCACATCTGGCAACTTTCATGGGTTTTCCCGCCGCTCGTAAACGGGAGTAAAACGTTTGAATGACTGGGTTACTTTGTGCTGA
>JAFASY010000083.1 GCA_019244235.1 Chroococcidiopsidaceae cyanobacterium CP_BM_ER_R8_30 | reverse complement strand
AGCTAAGCGTCACAGCGACTTTTAGTTTGATACGCTTTATCAGCCATCCTCAACGGGAGCTGAATCAGGTTTTTTTGGCAGAATGGGTTCGCTTTGTTGATCGTTGGCTGCGTCAGGGGAAGCACCTTTATTTCTTCGTTCACTGTCCGATTGAAGCGCGATCACCTGGTACAGCCCGTTACTTTCAACAACTATTGCAACAACAGGGAGTTGCTGTGCCGCCCCTTCCTTGGGACAGCTTTGAGCAGTCCCCTACCCAACTGAGTTTGTTCTAAAAGTTAAATCATCAGATCTAGAGCCTTACGAAAACTTGCCAATTCTGACTCAAAATCGCCCCCTTGAGCTGCATCTACTAAGCAATGTGAGGCATGATCTTTTAAAAGAATCTTAGCCACTTGATTGAGTGCAGAGCGTACTGCCACGATTTGCACAACTATTTCTGGACAAGACCTGTCCGCCTCCACCATCTTTTGTATCCCATCAATATGACCCCGAATTCTAGCTAAACGATTGAGTACGTCTTGAGTCTGGGTATGAGCCATTTAAATACCCCCCCAGGGGATATAGATAGCAATATTCTACTTGCTAGAAGCGGAACAAGTCATCTAGATGGAGATACTACGGTCTCAAACGATATATCTTATGGAGCAAGGCTAGATCACCCTCGTTGCTCTCAAGACTGGGTTCCAGAGAAATTCTTGATATTTGCTGCTGTTTGACCAAAGAGAATCTTTTTGCTTTCCTCAGTAATAGTCGGTTGCCCCATATTTGCCTTGCCTTTTTCATATGCCCGACTCACGGCTGGGTGGGAGCGGATACTCTCAAACCAACGCTTAAGGTGAGGGAAGTCCTCCAGTCTCTGCTGCTGTCGCTCATAGGGAACAATCCATGGGTAGCAGGCCATATCAGCGATTGAATAATCCCCCGCTATGTATTCATGCTGCTCAAGTTGACGGTCAAGCACACCATAGAGTCTATTAGTTTCCTGTACATAGCGGTTGATAGCATAAGGGATCTTCTCTGGGGCATATTGTACGAAGTGGTGATTTTGTCCGGCCATTGGACCCAAACCACCCACCTGCCAGAATAACCACTCGGTTACTGTCTTGCGATCACGCAGGCTAGCTGGGATGAACTTTCCGGTCTTTTCAGCTAGATATAGTAGGATTGCCCCTGACTCGAAGACCGAGATTGACTCACCGCCGTCTGCTGGGTTCTTGTCAACAATGGCTGGCATCCGGTTGTTAGGGGAGATCCTGAGAAACTCTGGTTTGAATTGGTCGCCAGCACCGATGTTAATCGGCTTAATCTCATAGTCAAGTTCTGCCTCTTCAAGAAAGATGGTGACTTTATGACCATTAGGTGTAGGCCAGTAGTACAATTCAATCATGAAGGCTCCTTTGATGTGGGTATTGCGCGTTTAAAACTAAAGCCTTATTCAGCATCGATCAAAAACTGGTTTATCCGTTTTTACCTAAATATAGCAAGGGAGAGTTAATCAATCAAGTAATAATTTAAGTATTTAAGTAAAAAGTTCTGTCAAACGTTGCGCGAAAGAATGCAATTGTTAGTTGCCTGGGAAGCTGAGGATGGAATGCAGTTCTACTGCTTCCCAGCTCAAGACGGAACACAGGGTAGAGCAAAAGTAGCCTTTTTCTATGTTGACGACCTCTTCGCATCAATACGCTTCATGACTTAAGATTCGAGGAAATATTGTATAGAAGCGTTACAGGAATTTTACACATGGTGCCACTTGGGGATGGCAATCCTACTCGGACTACGGCTATTGTTAATTACAGTCTCATTGGTGCAAATGTCTTAGTGTTTCTGCATGAGATGACCTTATCTAAATCTCAACTGAAACAGTTTTTCGATACCTGGTCTATCATTCCGTTACATTTAACCCAAAGTTTTCAAGGTCACGCTAACTTTGGTCCTTACCCAGAGTGGATAACTTTGTTGACCTCTCAGTTCCTGCACGGAGGATTCTTGCATATTGCAGGTAACATGCTATACCTCTGGATTTTTGGCAACAACGTGGAGGACCAGTTAGGACACATCAAATATCTGTTTTTCTATCTTGCCTGTGGTGTAGTTGCAGGACTAGCACAATGGTTTTTCTCTGCATACTCAACTACTCCCTCCTTAGGAGCAAGTGGTGCGATTGCCGGGGTTTTAGGGGCATATATTCTACGGTTTCCTCGGGCTCAGGTATTGACACTCATCCCGCTCGGATTTTTCTTTTGGACAATCCGGCTTCCAGCGTATGTTTTTTTAGGTTGGTGGTTTGTGCAGCAATCATTTTATGGATTAGCTGGCCTCGGTGCGCGGACAAATATCGGCATGGAACATGGAGGAGTTGCTTACTGGGCACATGTTGGTGGATTTATTGCGGGAGTCATCCTCGGTCCTCTGCTTGGCTTGTTTGCTTAAATTCAGTGAGGATAAAACTCTGGCTGCTGCATTTACTAAATCAAGGAGGAGCGCTGTCTCTGTCAAAGGCTACCATGTCCCGCCATTTTTGATTGGCTCGATTTTAGTTTGATCAATAGTTTCCAGACGTGGACCAAGCTTAGCAACAACCTGGGCAGCTGCATAGGATGCGATCCTGCCTGATATGTCTAATGGCAGACCCTGTGAGAGACCGTACAGCAATCCTGCTGCATACATGTCGCCTGCACCCGTTGTGTCCACAGCTTTAACCGGGTAGACAGGGATCTCGTACTGTCTATCGCCCTGCAAGAGCAGCGAGCCATTCTCGTCCATCGTAATGGCAACAATGTCGGCATATTGGGCAAGAGCTTTGGCTGCTGAGTATGGATCATCTTTATCAGTAAGCGCTTGAGCCTCCTGTGCGTTGGCGAAGATGATGTCTACGTGGTCTTTTAACAGGCGCAGAAAGTCGTCCTTATGACGGTGGACACAGAATGGGTCAGACAAGCTCAGGGCAACTTTGACACCTGCCTCGTTAGCCGACTGCATGGCGAATAAAACAGCGTCTTTCTGGTTGTCTGTATCCCATAAATAGCCAGTGACGTACAGATACTTGCTGTTACGCAAATCCTCCACGTTCACGTCGTCACGGGTCAATTCGCGCGACAGACCAAGAAAGGTACACATTGTGCGCTCGGCGTCGGGTGTAACCAAGATCAGCGAGATGCCTGTAGTACCTGCTGCTACACCTAGGTTGGGCTGGACGCCTTGCACCGCAAGACCATCGCGGTAAATTGTGCCGTGTTCGTCATTTCCGACACGGCTTGTGTAGCAGGATTGACCACCCAGCAGGGCGACACCGATCATCGTGTTTGCACCACTGCCACCCGCCTCGGTATTGACAATGTGCGTGTAGATGCGGGGCACGATCTGCTTCTGTTCATCCTCATCGATCAGCGACATGGTCCCCTTGGTCAGACCCAATTCCAAAAGGGTTTCGTCCTTGACCTCAGCCTGGATATCAAACAGAGCGTTGCACATTCCGAAAACGTCGTAGCGCATGCAGTTTTTCCCTTATAGTGTCAGAGGTTATGCTTTCCGTCATTTTGATCTCTCCCTGCTCTAAAGAGACAGGGATTCACAAAGGATATTTTTAGGCAGTCTGAAGACGTGCCTAAAAACGTTTATCCTTCTTGGCAGGATCAAAACTGCCCTACCGACCTTGGCTAAGTCTAGACCTAGCTGTGTCGCTACTTTCTTAAGAATATTAGCAGCGCCATTACAATCGCTGTTGATTCTAATTCCGGCTTTAGTTCGGTATCCACCACGACCTAAATTATGGTGCTTTCCTCTTTTTCTTTCGCCTCGTTTTCCAGAAAACCTATACTCCTGCTCCTTGAGTCTTTCATCGTAGGTAGGCAGAATGTCATTGTCTAGAAAAGATGATTTGCTGGTATAACTTTCTTCCGTTTCTACAAAGTCAATTCCGTACTGCTGACATAATTGGTCAATTCTTTGTTTAAGTTTAGCTGTTGGGATTTGCACGAACTCTTGATTGTTCTTTTTGCCAATATTGATACTGTCTTTATGGCGCTGATTCCAGCCGAAGACTATCGTCCCCACTTGGTTGTAGATACACCAGTTGATAACATATCGAGCTGCTTTGTTAACAGCATCTCGCATCTGACGATTGCGGCGTTCAGCAATATTAGCTAGCTCCGCAGTCCAGAAACCTTGGGGTTTACCTGTTTTTAGGTTAGCAATCTGCTTATTGTACCACTGGTTTTGACTTTTGACTTTGCGACCATCAACAACAAATGACTTGCCAATATTACTGACGCAGGTAAGCAAATTATTTAACCCTGGATCAATGCCTAGCACTCGTGAAGAATCTATCTGCGGTTTAAATACTTGTTGTCGATACACGAACTCAGCGTAAAAGCATCCGTTACGAGGTAATATCCTAACTTCTCTGATAGCTTCAAACTTGAGATTTGAGGGCATAGGTACATTAAAGGAATCAATACCAAAAATACTCTTTACTTTTTTACCTAACGGGAATCTAACTCTGTCATCAATTAGAGATATTGCTTGTTTCGGAAAAGCGATCAATGCTAAACCACCCTTCTTTCTGTATTTAGGGAGTCCGGGTTTATCCGCTATCTCACCGTTTCTATAAGCCATCTGTAACTTTAGAAAAGAGCTAAATGCCTCGGCAACAGACAATAATACCTGCTGAGCAGCCTGGGCACACAAGAACTGATAATGCAGATGATTCTTGTACTCGTAGTTCAAGTCAAATTTGCTAATAATCTTACCAGTCTTGAAGTAGATTTGTCGTCCGTAGTACGTACCACAATTAATAAGTTTATTTGCCTCTGAACAAACAAACTCTAAGTATGGTAAAACCTTTGTATCATCTACCAGTACCTGCTGACACCCAAACATCTTTATTCCTCCTTTGTTGTTAGCATAGCTCTTGGCAACAGACAGAATATTAAAGATATTGTGAAGATGGCTAAATTATCAGCAAAGGATCTAGAGTATCGGCTTGAGAGTAATTCAGTCTCCCTGATCAACTTTCACTTTGTCTTTGTCCCCAAAAGACGTAAGCCTGTATTAGTAGGGGCTGTCGCGGAACGATTGCAGGAAATCATTTTTGATCTGGTAGTTGAACACCAATGGAAGCTAATCGCCCTGGAAATTCTGCCCGACCACGTACACTTGCTTGTTAACGTTAAGCCCACCAACTCTGCGGCGCAAGTAGCCCGTTGGGTAAAGGGTAGGGCAGCTCATCACTTGCGAGGGGAATTCCCTCACCTACTTAGGCTTCCTAGCCTCTGGACACCGAGCTACTTCATCGGCTCGGTGGGCAACGTCTCAACTGAAACAGTAAGAAAATATATTGAGAGCCAAACCGCTAAGTAGACCAGTAGGGTAAACCCTACCGCCGCGTTTCATCCTTGGCTCTCCTACTGCGGTCCCGTCCAGTGGTGTTGTTCCACATGACCACCAAACTGTTGGCGCATAGCGGATAACATTTTGGTTGAGAATTCGTCCTCACCTCGCGAACTGAAGCGCTGGTAGAGCGCGGCGCTGAGTACGGGGGCTGGGGCTCCTGACTCAATCGCTGCCAGAATTGTCCAGCGACCCTCCCCAGAATCCGACACGCGACCAGCATATCCCTCTAGTTGCGGTTGCTCGATTAAGGCATTAGCTGTGAGGTCGAGTAGCCAGGACGCCACAACGCTGCCACGCCGCCATACCTCGGCAATGTCAGCTAGGTTAAAGTCATACTGATAGTGCGCCGGATCGCGCATCGGTGCGTTTTCGGCGTCAGCAGTGCGGCTTTGCTTACCCACGTTGGCATGGCGCAGAATATTTAGCCCCTCCGCATAGGCAGCCATCAGACCATACTCAATCCCGTTGTGCACCATCTTGACAAAGTGTCCGGCACCGCTTGGTCCGCAATGCAAATAGCCCTCCTCTGGTGTCCCACCTACCTGCTCTCTTCCTGGTGTGCGAGAGACAGTGCCTATGCCAGGGGCAATGGTTTTGAAGAGTGGGTCAAGGTGTTTGACTGGTGCTTCCTGACCACCAATCATGAGACAATAGCCGCGTTCTAGACCCCAAACACCGCCACTGGTGCCGACATCTAGGTAGTGAATGCCCTTGGTCTCTAGCTCCTTGGCGCGGCGAATATCGTCGATGTAGTAGGAGTTGCCCCCATCAATCAGGATGTCTCCTGGTTCCAGCTTGTGGGATAATTCCTCAACGAGTTTCTCTGTTGGCTCTCCGGCGGGTACCATCAACCAAATAGCACGGGGCTTGGTTAATTTCTCAACGAAATCGTCGATGGTGTAAGCCCCTTGAGCGCCTTCCTCCACCAACTGCTTAACTTTTTCGGGGCTGCGATTGTAGACGACGCACTCATGTCCACCGCGCAGTAATCGCCGCGCGATATTAGCACCCATCCGACCTAGCCCAATCATTCCCAATTGCATGTTTTTCTCCTTACAACTTGCCGAATATGCCACGTGATCGCAACGGAGATTTATAAATTTAGGAGGGTTAAACCTCCTAATTATGCATCATTATGGGCAAAGCGGTGGTAGAGGAAGTCTAATGCGTAGTTACGCAAGTTATAGTAGTCGGGCTCTTACATAATTCGGGCGTGATCGCGAAGACGATCAAAGGGCATCATCTACTCTTTTGCAACTTGGTTAACAAACAATGGCACAGCTTCTACTACTGCCATGCCATCCTCATGTTTTGCTTGAATATTACATCGATCCGCACTATAGACAAAGATCCCGCCCGTCTCAATTTTGTAGACCCAGGCATGAAGATTGAGTTGACCACTGTAGAGCCTCGCATGGACGATCGGGTATGTCCGCAAGTTGTCAAGCTGGGTGATGACATTCTCTTCAATTGCAGCGTTCAAGAGGTCCTCACCTTCAACCCCTTTATAGTTGTATCTGAGGAGTCGACGGGTACCCTCTGCGTATTTTAACCAATCATGGACTAGCGGCAGCTCTTCATTGAGGCCGCTGGGTTGCAATAGCCCTTTCATCGCTCCACAGTGGGAGTGACCACATACAACAATATCCTTAATATCCAAAGACTGGATAGCATATTCAATAGCCGCACCCTCGCCACCGTTAGTAGCACCATAAGGTGGAATGATGTTACCAATATTGCGAACAATAAACAGTTCGCCTGGCTGAGTTTGAGTAATCAGATTGGGATCGATCCGGGAATCACAACAAGTAATGAACAGAATTCTGGGATGCTGTCCTAAAGCGAGTTGTTCGAACATCTCCCGGTGGGTAGTGAAATAGTTAGTTTGGAACTGGTGTATCCCTTGATTTATCTTTCGCATTCTCTGGTTAGCAAATTTTTTCTAATACAGTTATGTGTTACTTGCAAGAGAGTTGCACCCCCCTGTGAACGCTTACCATACAACTCATTCATTAGAGCAGGCTATGAGTAGTGGCAGGAGCAGAAGAGATTTGAGATTGTGGAGCAAGGAATGACTGGGAATTAGTTAGACCCGAATTAGACGGTTGCGGTAGGAAGAACGTGGTGATGATTAGGGAAACTGCTGCAAGGCACATGACTCCAAATGTAAAATAACCCACAAGATTAGACCAGATATTGTTGGTGAATCGTCCCATAATCCGAGGGTTATTACAAATTTTCAGAATAAACCAGATCGATGGAGGTACTGTAATACCATAAACCACTGCGGAAAATATCAACGCCTGCACAGCTCCAATTCCAGTCATGTTAATTAACAGGCTAACCACAATGGAGAGCAACATTACCCCATAGAATACCTTAGCCTGGTACAGCTTCTTATCTAGTCCTCTAGGAAGGTTAAAAGCTTCTGCGGCAATGTAACCACAAGTTCCTGCCAGCACGGGTACTGCAATGATGCCAGATGCTAGAATTGCAAAAGCAAATAGTAAATAGGCAAACTCACCAGCAATGGGTTTAAGCGCTTGCGCCGCCTGATTCACTGTATCTATATCGTTGATGCCTTTGACGTGAAGGGTGCTAGCACATGCCCAGACTACGAAGAACATGATGGTAACTGCGACACCCATACCAAAAGCATTGTCCTTCTGCATGTCTTTGACTTCTTCTTTGAGGTTAGGAATTTCGGCAGCAGGATTTTTATACAGACGACCGTATTTGTGTTCTGAGTGGTCTACTTCCATGGAAGACTCCCAGAAGAACAAGTAGGCAGAGATATTAGTCCCCAAGAAAGCCCCGAATGTACCAATAAAAGCGGTGTTGAACTCAAAGTGTGGGGTCACAATTGAGCGCAAGACTGAGCCCCAATCTTGCTGCACAAAGAATGGGACGAAAAAATACAAGATCAGTGCGCAAGCCGCCCACTTCAAGAAATTGGCAGCTTTCTCATAACTGAAGAAGAACAGCATTGATAGGATAAGAATGCCAGAAATAATGCTGAATATAGAGGTGGGAACTACAGGCACCAGCATATTAGCGACTGCTCCCATTGCCAGCAAGTCAGACCCGACATTAACGACGACGGCAGGAATGGTAATCAATCCTACCAGCCAAAGCACATAGGGCGGATATTCTTCCTTGAGAATGCGGATAATACCTCGGTGAGTGACTAAGCCAATGCGAGCACTCATTTCTTGAATGCAGACCATCATTGGGAAAACAAATATTGGTAGCCACATGAGTTGTGAACCAAATTGTGCCCCTGCTTGAGAAAAAGTGGCAATACCTGAAGGGTCATCATCAGCAGCTCCAGTAACAAAACCGGGTCCAAGAGTGTCAGTGAAGAATTGTTTGACTTTATTGACTCGATTACGGGCAACAATGGATTGACTAACTCGGTCATTGATACTAGACATGAAACTTACTCCTGAGTTTTTGAGAGCAAAAAACCTAATCCCCAAATGGGTTTTTATACTTTTAAATGCTTACAGCCATCCCGACTTTCTACGGGAATAAACTAGAAAGGAGACTTATACTTAGCCCCAAAACAACCGTGTAGAATGCAAAAGACAATAACGCATGCATCATGGTCAGTCGTCGTAGATGTTGCGACGTAATAGAGACATCGGAAACCTGAAACGTCATAGCAACGGTGAAGGAATAGTAGGCAAAATCCCCATAATTGGGATTTTCCTCTTCTGGAAAATCCAATCCTCCAGCCTTGAGGTACATCGGACTCGGGTCTATATCGCCATAATAATTGTGAGCATAGCGGAGGGCAAATAATGTGTGTACCAAAAACCACGAACAGACCACGGAGAGCAGAGACAGTGACACATGCAGGGTCATTGCAATGGGAGGCTGACCTTTGGCGGTTGCGAGGACGAAGCAAACAGCAACTAGACTGGCAAACGAGGCACCAATCGCGAGCGCCAAGAGTACCCAACTGCTGGAGTCGTGACGCTGAGCCCAGCGACGAATCCGTCCTGGGCTGGCACTGGCAATCACGTTCCAAGCTAACATCAGATAGCAGATAGCACCCGCATCCCAAACGATGATAGTTCGGATCGGTACTGTCAACTTGTATGGTAGCAGCAGCCCAACTAGCGTAGAAACTAAAATGGAAAGGAGTAGTCTTGGGCTGGCGTCTAGGTGACCAAGCGCACGGGAAAAACGCACAAGCTTTGCGAGTGAACTATACTTTTTACGGTTCACAGCTGCTTTTGCTTTGTGACTATTATTGCTAGCAATCTCTTTGCTTTCAAACAAATCTGACTCGTGTTTCAACACTGTTCAACTCCAAGTTTGTCTCTGTTAAATACTTATGAACTGCTTTGCTTTGGGTCAAAATACCAATATCGAAGAATGGACGTGAACTATTCAGAAATTCAGCAATGAATGCTGAAAAATTGTTGGTGATTACATTCACAATCGGGTTTAAACCAAAGAAAACTCCTCCAGCTACAACTATGAGGTTTGGGATGACAATTATAGCTGTATTTTGGTAAACAACCTCCATTGCTTGTTTGGCAACATTAATAGCATGAGGTAAGCCGCAGATGTTATCGTCCAGAATGACTACGTCGGCTGTTTCCTGCGCCATATCACTTCCTGTAGCAAACGCAACAGAGATATCAGCATGGATAACATTAGCAGCATCGATGCTATCGCCAACAAATGCCACAGTTTTACCACGATTGCGGAGTTCACGAACTAACTCAACTATCCTTTCATGGCAGGTTTCTGCATGAGAATGACTAGGATTGATCTCCGATTTACAGGTAATAGCATTGGCTATTTGCCAATCATCATGAGTCAGCAGATAAACCTCTATACCTTGACCAACCAGAGTTGCGATCGCACTGTTGATTTCCAAACGGACAGAGTGAGTCAGAGTACTTGTTATGCCAAAAACGATGATATCAACACGCGCCAAAGCTTCTAGAACACGACCACTACGAACATATACTCCATTACGAGCGAGTAAGGTGAGGGCTGTGAGAATGGCTGTTGGCATAGCAATCTGAACGCCACTGCCAAAATCGAGCTGAAAAGGTGCGATCGCGGGAGAGTAAGCTCCAGTTAGAGCAAAGATGACAGCACTCAAAAGCATGGTTGGCATTACAGCACTCTTGGCAAATTCCGCCTGGTAAGCTCCAATTTGGGTGTCATGAACAGGTGCCGTCTGTAAGAGTTGGTTTGCCAGTCCGACGCGAGTGTTGCGACCAGCCCGCTTGGTGAGAATGTATAGTTGACCTTCAAGCACTAGGGTAGAAGCATAGACCTCCTGACCCTCTAAGCAGGTAACAGACTGGGACTCGCCAGTCAGATGGTATGCGTCAATCAACGCTGTACCGTGAAGGACCCGTCCATCAACAG
Organism: Chroococcidiopsidaceae cyanobacterium CP_BM_ER_R8_30; assembly: GCA_019244235.1. Classification (GTDB taxonomy): domain Bacteria; phylum Cyanobacteriota; class Cyanobacteriia; order Cyanobacteriales; family Chroococcidiopsidaceae; genus JAFAVL01. Next base: position 15,692 of record JAFASY010000083.1, on the reverse strand, counting down.
GAATCAGGTCGCCAGCATAAACAATGACTCTATCGCCTTCCTGTAACTCTTTGACCGGGAGATGCCGATGAAGTCCATCTCGTTCAACCCCAACTCCCTGATCTAAGCTATCTAACAGTTCTAAAAACTGACGCTCCCTGTCCTGGGTTGTCATACCACGACAGGTTCTACGTAACTCAACCAGACTTGTCTTAAGAGATGGGGCAACATATTGTCCGTTCAAGGTGTGGAGGGCCATCCACAGAGAGTCGAGGCAATCAACATTTAACTGGCGATTTGTGACTATACTGTCAGTTGCTCTCATAAACCAAGGCATTGCAGCGCCAGCGATCGCAGCTCCAACGATGAGGAACGGCAACTCAAGCGGGGCAGCAAGTAGGGCAAGCCCCAAACTGATGAAAGGTAGACCTAAATCTTGCCAATCGTTTACTCGTGGTCGATCTAAAGGTCCAGTTTCTAAGGCTCTCGGTTCTAGGATTTCTACAAAACTTGCTCGTTGGATACAAGTAAAAAGCTCCTTTTGGGCTGTAGCAGTTGAAACTGCATTGACCTCATACTGGACAATCACCGAGCTAGCTGTAGGACTGATACGAACACTGGAAACAAAACTCAGAGACTCGATTAACCAATTAAGTTTGCGGGCATATTCTGGATCGCTGGTAATTCGGGCGACACGGATACGAAAGCGTCCCGCGACCGCGTGAACAACTTGGTAATCGACCTCTTCAAGCTGATATTCACAAGAAACTTCAGTTTCTGTAAGCAACATTTTAGGCTCCAGATTTGGGCTTGCCGCTTGGGGTTTGCTGTTGGTAGTAGCGATTAGTTCATCTTCTTCGCTCGTTGTAAATATGAAAGATGGACTTCTCGCCTCGCTGATGTTGAAACATTACCTAGTTCCTGTCGTGACATGCCCATTTTGCGCGACGTCAATAGAATCAGACTCCTTAAAGCCGTTGGTATGACATTCAACTTCAACTGTATAGAAGTAGCCTGAGCCTGGTTCATAGAGCCAGGCCATTCCTTCTGGGTCATTAGAACGAGTCCACTCAATGAAGTCAGGGGCCGTTCTACGATGTGTGAGCGTTTGAGAAGACAATCCTAAACGTTTTGCCAGGTCACGCTGTTTTAGTTGACCTAAAGATGATTGCTGTTTAGTCCCGTTAGTAGATAATTCAGCAACGGTTGATGATGTGGGATGCGAGTCAGCAACAACGGCTGCACCATCCGGCAACTTTCCATTTACGGAATGCGAGTTATTTGACGACGTCAACTCGCTCGGTGGAGGCTCTACGAGTGAGAACGTTGACTCAGCGATAACTTCTATGGGCTCTTTCGCAGGAGATAGCTGAGCCGGAGCCGGGACACCAGGACCCAAAAGCGGGCGCAAGCCATTCAGCTCTGCAAGGATGGCCGTACCGTTGTTAATAACGACTGCCAAGAGCGGGTCTAAGGCAAAGATGACGCCTGATAATAAAGCCCCAAGATTGGGAAGAGCAACGATGGCTGTATTTTGCCAAATGATGTCCATCGCGTTTCTCGCCACCCGAATGGCGTGAGTCAACCCATGCAGGTTGTTTTCCATTAGCACGACATCAGCGGTTTCTCTAGCAATATCCGTTGCCCCAGCAAATGAAATTGACACATCTGCATAAGCCAAAGCTGCTGAGTCATTGATGCCATCTCCACAGAAGGCTACCGTTCTACCATTGTCGTGGAGCGCTTTCACCACCTCGACTTTTTTCTCTGGGAAGGCTTCCGCGTAGATATTGCTGGGATTCATCCCCAATTCACGAGCCACAGCCTTAGCAACTCGCGTGACATCACCGCTCAACATATAGGGCTCAATACCCAAAGACTGCAAATCCTTAAGGACCTCTTTGCTTTCTGCCCGAGGTGGGTCACTATACATGATCACTCCCAGCAGTTCACCATCTCCAGCTACATAAACAAGGGAGTGACTACCCGATTTGGCATCTGGATATCGTTGATCGAAGGCTGCTAAATCAATGTTTTCTTGCTTCATAAAGCGGGGACTGCCGACCAGAAGCTGTAGACCATCGATTTGGGCAACTACACCTAAGCCCACTTTGTATTCCCATGCTTCACAGGTTTTCAGCTCAACTCCAGTATCTCTGGCGTGGCGGACAATTGCCTCAGCAACTGGATGCGTTAGACCTTGTTCAGCAGTGGCAGCTAAAGCTAAGACTTCTGTGGCTGTAAATCCGGTATCCATGATTTTGATGTCATTGACTCCAGCATGTCCCACAGTCAACGTCCCAGTTTTGTCGAAGACAACGGTATCAATCCGAGAGAGGATTTCGATGGCGCGACCACTACGGATGAACACCCCGTTACGAGCAGCATAGGTTAAGGCCGATAGAATCGTTGTTGGTACCGAAACCCGAATGCCCGTACCGAAGTCAAGCGTTAGCAGTGCGATCGCCCGATTTAAGTCACGAGTCACTAAACCAACACCAACCCCAATCATCAGAGTTGGGAGTACAGCTTGATTTGCCACCATCGCCGCGTAGTTTTCTACTCTGGTGTCATGTACTGGTGCTGACTGCATCAGATTGACAATCACGCCAGCGCGGGTATTGTTGCCTGTGCGCTCAGTTAAGATGCACAATTGCCCATCAACCAGCAGTGTAGAAGCTAATACTTCCTCCCCTAGAGTGCGAGTCACAGGTACAGACTCTCCCGTCAGTTTGCACTGGTCTAACAAACCAGTCCCTCGCAAGATGATGCCATCTACTGGAATCTGATCGCCGGGGTAAACCAGAACGCGATCGCCTACTACCACTTCACTAACAAGTATTTGCACTTCTTTGCCATCTCTTTCCACGATGGCATACTTGCCTAAGCAGTCGAGTAGGTCTAGGGAGGCACGCTCACTCCCACGAGCGGTCATGTCACGAATCACCTCTCCCCCCTCAACCAAGCCGAGCATGAACGATGGGGCAAAATAATTGCCTTGAAGAGTATGCAGACTAATTGCCAGACCATCGAGGAAATCGATCGTGAGTTGACGCTCTAGTTGAATCGCTTCCCATGCCCGCTTAAACACAGGAATGGCTCCAGCAGCCACAACAGCTGCAATCACAATACCTGGAACTGGCACCCCAACCATAGCAGCCAAACTCAGAACCAGACCGAGCGCGGGTAGACCTAAGCGCTCTACTAAATCAATTTCGTGGCTGGGTAGCTGCTTTGGTTCAGCTTTAGATCCAGGTGTCCATCCTATGGGGATATCAACCAAAGGTGCCTGTTGGATAGCAACAAAAAGCTGCTCCTGCACTATGGCAGTGGCATCGGCACTGAATTCGTAGTTATAGTAGACAATTAACGAACTAGCTGCCGGATTAATCTGAGTAGTGGTAACAAACTCCAGGGATTCAACTAAGTACTCAAGCTTGTTTGCATATTCCGCATCATACGATAGGCGAACGATGCGAATACGAAAACGTCCTGTAGTCCAATGAACAACTTGGTAATGTATATTCTCTGGCTGAATTGATGGGCTAACTTCAGTAGCTGTGATGGTCAATTCTTCAGTAATGCTTATAGCTGACATGGCAAACAATAATCTCCTGAGTGATTGACGAAATGTCGAACCCTTACTGACAAATTGCCCCAATCTCTTGGTAATTGGAATTGTGGGTATACGAACAAAGTCTGCAAAAGGCAGAAAGAGTGAGAATAAGGGTTTGCAACCTGAATTAGAGCAGGTTTTGTCTGTTTATTCCTAGACTTCAGTTGGCGACACACACTAATTCGAGAGCCAAGCTTGCAGAGGAAAGATCTGCAAATTTCCGAACTATCAAGAGCTGAAATTGCCACCAAACTAAACTTTCACAGTTCTTTAAACTGAAGTATTGTCAAGATTCGTCGACCATATGGACAAAAAATTATATAAATGACCGACAAAAATCAACCAAGTCCAGTCCAGAGGTATAGCTCAGCTCTATATCTCCATATCTAATTGGATAAAGCTTAACAGCAAACTTGATAAAAAACATCAAAACTTTTGTAAACTTGCTGCCATGAGACTCAGTAATTGCTGAAATTTTCCTGTGCAATTATATAGCGTACTGGAGTGCTGAAGCTGGCAATTTGTGTTCTGAGACACCGTGCAAACACGGGTTTTCGGGAAAATAAAGTTATTTTCTATACATTAAATTTTGTAATTGATTAGCACTCATGAATTACAGGTTAAATAAGATTAATCTGACACCGCAGTTTTCATTCTCTATCACTACACCCTACACCCCATACCCTACTCCCTGTTTATGTCAAAGTCTGACTCGTTCTGCTTTCAGTCCGCTTGCCCTCCAGTCTGAGACGATTTCATGAACTCGCTGAGAATCTGGTTCAACGAAGATTCCACAGCGACCTAGTCGATTCACGATTGAAATGATCTCTAGGAAAGGCAAAAAACAGATAACAACCTTCTCCCCTAGCTCAGAGTAAAGCAAAATGATTGACTCTAGCGTATCTTCAAGCAGTCTCACATTTTTCTCTTGAGGCAAGTGTCGCGCTGCTACGATGCTGGTTTCAGCTCGTATTTCTGGTTGCCAATCGAGAGTTGGTGGAAAAGCAAGTAGTAAACCAAGATCTTCTGGAAGCCGTTGCAGGAATTCAGGAGAGTTAGGATTGGTACAGTACAATAAGTGCTGCGTTCCTAGATGCCAACAGCTACTGGCCTGTTCAGATTGGAACGGCTGTGGCATGTAAAGGTTTGTCACAGCTTGGGAGATTTCTTTCTTGGCAACTTCTTGAGCTGCAAAGGGCGCGCTGCCTCCGGCAGCTCCGGCAGAACGTTGAGGTAAGGTTGTGGGAAGCTGCTGTTGTTGTAGGATTTTAACTATTTCTGCCGAAGCTGCCGACTTAGGCGTTTGAACGAGTTCTTGCGAGGCTTGGTCAGACTTCGGCTGCATCGGAGGCAAGGGATTATGCTTTTGCTTAATATTTTTGGCTGTTGTGTAAGTGATGTGCTCGCCTGCTTTTGCAAGGGCGAGCGCTTCTTCACGGGCTGTCTCCGGAGTTGAAGGTGCAGCTAATAGGTAAAGGGCTGATGGTGCAAACTTATCAATTTGATAAATTTTACTAAAGGCGTTAGCAACTTGGATGAATCGCGCAGCAGTTGGATAACTCCACTCAAATTCAGCCTCTATCCAATCCAAAAAGCACCCATGCCCCAGTTTTTGTTTCACAACAATCAGTTTCTGCCCAATCTCGATGATGTCTTCGGCAGTACGTTTCATCAGCGCTCGGATCTCACCAGTTCTAGCTTGAACAAACTGAGAAATCTCTGCATCCAAGTTAGTATAATCAAAGACTTTGCGATTCTGTCTAATCACTGAAGCTGGCATTGAATTAGAGTAGTCAAACAACTAAACAGTAAGTTTGGGGTTAGGATATTCTTCATATCACAGGAAACACGACTTCCTCCTCTATCTCAGGGTGCGTATATACAATTCTTATATGTTCCCCATGAGCTGTACTTATTATGTTATTCAGGCTGTAACTTAGTATAGCGCGAAGTTTAAAAGTTGCAACTTCGCGCTAATTGCTGGCACCTTACCCAAGTTATGCAAGTTTTGCAGGTAGAGGAGCTACGATGTTCGCTTTAATCTACGCACTTCAAGCCCACGACCGCTGATATCTGGAGATAACCGAGTTATTGGTGGGGCTTCTCTTAATAGTTTAAAAAAACAAATACTAGTAGTAAAGAAAAACTTACTTTTTTGGCTTTCGACAGTCGGTCACAAGGCAAAAAAAGTGTCACAATTTAAGGATATGTAAAATAACTTAAGACAAGTTAGAGGTCACTGTAATCATGCGTTAGAAAGCGTAGAGCAAGTATAGAAATTTATTGTTCTAGCTCAACCATGCTGTCAAAAAGAAAAAACATACTAGGAAAAAGCAACATGGAAGCTGTAATAATTAGAATTTATGCCCGACCAGGGAATTCAGTAAAAATCGTAGAAAATTTACGGAAGCAAGGGCTAAGAGTGATAGTACACTCTAGCTCTGAACCAGGCATAGGGTATGAAGAACTTATGATTTATCGAGAAATTGAATTAGAAAAATCTGAAAGCTACTAATAAATAGCAGGTTAACAGAAGCAAGTTGGGATTTGGGAATTTTATGAAACTGCACTTTTTAAAGCTTCAGGCAGTAGCAGTCGCTCTTGACTTCAGGTTGTGAGTGCGATCTGAATTGCCAACTGTATAGGTTGGACTTTGGGTAACGGAAACATCTGTTATCCAAGGTTTTCTGTCATCTAAAATATGACGAAAACTATTCAACTCAGCCATAAGTACTGAACCATTACTAATGATGACCGCTAAAATTGGATCTAAAGCAAAGAAAACTCCTGCTAATACAACACTTATATTGGGAATGGCGACTATGGCGGTGTTCTGGTAAACGATCTCCATCGCTTGTTTGGCTAGATCAATCGCGTATATTAAATCCTGCAGGTTATCATTCATCAGAATCACATCGGCAGTTTCTCTAGCAAGATCTATTGCTCCAGCAAACGAAATTGACACATCTGCATGGGCAAGAGCAGCTGAGTCATTAATGCCATCTCCAACGAAGGCTACAGTTTTACCACTGTCATGTAACTGCCGCACGATTTCAACCTTGCGCTCTGGAAAGGCTTCAGCATAGATATTGCTGGGCTTGATACCTAACTGACTAGCAACTTCATCAGCCACTCGCTGGTTGTCACCAGTGAGCATATAAGTATCTATGCTCTGACTACGTAGTCTGGCGATCTCACTTTTGCTTTCTGGACGTACAGGATCAGTATACAAGATCACTCCCAGTAGTTTCCCATCCTGAGCAACATAGGCGCGTGAGTGAATGCCGGAATTGATATCTGGATAACGTCGATGAATGTGATCCAGATCAATGCCCTCTTGCTGCATGAGGCGCTCGCTCCCCACAAAAACCTTTTGCCCATTAATCTGGGCAGCAATTCCCATACCAATCCAGTAGTGCCATGTTTCACAGGCACAGGTCTGAACACCATTTTCCTCAGCGTAGCGGGTGATTGCGCTAGCTATTGGATGAGTATTGCCCTGTTCGGCTGACGCTGCCAAAGTCAGCACAACAGTAGCTGGAATACTCTCATCAGCGGTTTGGATGGCAACTACAGCCGCGTTTCCTTGAGTCAAAGTGCCTGTCTTGTCAAAAACAATCGCGTCAATGCGTGCCAGCATCTCCAAGGCGCGACCGCTACGGATATACACACCGTTGCGAGCCGCGTAAATCAGGGTGACGAGAATCGTTGTTGGTACAGACAACCGAATGCCATAGCCAAAATCGAGTTGGAGTGGTGCAAGCGCACGCGCAGCGTCACCAGTTAGCGCAAAAATAGTACCACCTAAGCAGAGGCTGGGCAAAACCGCAGCATTAGCGATTTGTCCCGCGTAGTCTTCAACGCGGGTGTCGTGAACAGGTGCTGACTGCATGAGCTGAAAAGCCACTCCTACACGAGTGTTACTGCCAATTCGTTTAGCTAAAATCCACAGTTTGCCTTCAAGCACCAGGGTAGAGGCGTGAACCACCTGACCTTCCGAGCGAGAAACTAGAGTCGATTCACCTGTCAGTTTGTGTTCGTCAATTAAAGCTGTGCCGCGGAGTACGCGTCCACTTACAGGAATCAGGTTGCCAGGGTAAACAACAACTTGGTCCCCTACCTGTACTTGGTTGAGAGGTATCCGGCGTTCTTTTCCATCCTGTTCAACCCAGACGTTCTGGTCTAAGCTATCAAGAAGATTCAGCGCTTGACGCTCCGAAGCCCGGGCTGTCGTGTCACGAAGAGCCTCACCCGTCTCCATGAGGCTAACCATCAATGCTGGGGCAACAAAATCGCCTCTGAAGGTATGAATGCCAATCCATAGAGCATCAAGAATATCAGCATCAAGGCGGCGCTCCCTAATCGTAGTATCCATCAGGCGGTTAAAAAAAGGTAAGGCGGCAGCGGCAATCACTCCCCCAATCACTATAGCTGGAATTGGCAGCAGCAGTTGCTCAGCAAGCAGAGCCAGTCCTAGACTAGCTAAGGGTAATCCTATACGCTCCCACCAATCAATCTCTGGGGTCAGTTTAGTTTTTGCGGAAATTGCTTCTAGGGGGATCTCTACCTCACTCGCCTGTTGGATAGCAGTAAGCAGGTTCTCCTGTACTGCAACATTTGACAACGTAGCTATGTCATAGGTGATAACCACTGCCCCAGCGGTGGGGTTAATGCGGACATGGGTAACAAAATCGAAAGACTCAACTAACCAGCTGAGCTTCCTGGCATATTCTGAATCACTGGTAAGTCTGGGAATACGGATGCGGCAGCGTCCTACAGTAGTGTGAACGACTTGGTAGCCTATCTCTTCCCGGTGATTATCTATCGCAGCTTCAGTTCCTGTTGTAACTAGCATACTTTTATGCCTTTTAGACATTCACTAGTTTTGAATTGGGTGAACAACCAACAACCGTGGCAAAAATAACAGGCAGCGCATTGCTGAGCAACAGTATCGTTTGATTGACTATCTTAGATGCTGAATAATGTCGTTGCTTAGAAATTGATTGTAAGATGCATGAGCTAAAATATCAAAGACTTACAGGTTCAGTTTTACTAATGTTCTATTAAGAAAAACTAATAAGAACAAAATTAAGTTTACTTCTTTAACGAAATTTTAAGCAAATCAATTACTTGTTTTACTCCTGCTATTATCAGTAGAATACCTATACAAGTCAAAAGGGTGGCAGGATTTAAAGCAGTTCAACTACCTTTTGCTCTTGTGGCCCGCTTTGTGCGTAACCGCTATCTCTGGCATTTAATAACTAGTTTTCTCCATCCATAGCAGTGTTTAAATTAAGTTGACGCTGCGTTTAGGAAACAAGTTGGCTTTTTAGCTACAGTGCCGTGTGGCAACTTGCGCAAGTATAGGTTTTGTTCTTTCCTTATTTTTGGGAGTTGAGTATTTTATGTTGGAACTTGAAGCTTTATTGCTAGGACTGGAACCAATAACTGCATTAGGAGTTGGTGTTGGCGCGTTAATCCTTGCACCGACCATCGGTGCAGTTGGTTCTGCAGTGGGAGCAAATGCAGCAGTGGGTAGTTCTCTTACAGAATCATCCAGATCCATAGCAAAAACTGGGTTAGTTTGGATCTTTGATGCCTTTGACAAGACACAAGCCTTTTTTGCTGAAGCAGGGGAGTCCTTCCAGGATTTAGTTGCTGAGGCTAGGACCGAACTTAATACTGCTAAGTCTAGAACTGCACAGAGCTCTCCTCCCCATCCGGTAGAGATTGGCTAGCTCCTCCAAGTTAAGTGACGTCACAAAGTGTATAGGGCAATCGATTCACGATGCACCTATGATTTTCACAATGTTAGTCTGATCAGCTGACATTGTGAAAAGGTGCAGCAAAGTATTAACAACTATTGGCGGCTGTCAAGAGAGGGTAAACGTGTCGAAAGATATAGAACAATTTCACCAACTGATTGTACAGAACTCATTGCTAAAGGAAAAGCTAAAACAGTCGGTAGATCAAGCAAGCTTTTTGAAGCTAGCAGTGCAACTGGGTGAAGAGAACGGCTACAGTTTCACATTAAGTGAGGCGGAAGCATACGTAAATCGGAACATGTTAACGCTCATGAGGCAGTTTTCCTAAGTCTTTGCTTTGGTAGAAATCTGTGGTTAGCTGGGGACTTGCTGGACAAACTGTGCCAATAACCCAGCTCCAACTAAACCCATTCACCATAGGTTGTTTCAGTGTCAAGCTGAACTTGCTCAGAGACTAAATTAAATCCCTTGGATGCTGCACAGGTACCAAATATTTGCATAAAAGTAGGAAGTGCTGCCACGCCTCCAGGAAAAAATCCTGCAATGGTTGCTCCAGTTCCTGCCAGCAGGGCACAGTCTCTCACAGCATTCCAAAAGTCTTCACCAACATCCTCAAGCTGGTTAATGACAACAAAAACATGGATCGTTGTACTCCTGATTTGAACGACTGGCATTGGTATAGGAACACCATCATTCATGGTGATTCTGACCTCTGGTAAGCCATATATGCTGCCTAGCTCAAATTTCCTAGTAATCATTCTTGCTCCTGAATCTGAAGTTATTGCTGGCAACTGGAGCTACCAGCCTCTATCAAAGCAATCAATTAAGTCAAAGACACATCGCCTTTTCCGGAGTCATCGTTCTCACAAAGTAGGTTGCCTCTGCCAAGTGAGTAGGTAACGCGTAAGAGAAAGCAGCGAATGATCTCTTCCTCAGTCACTAGATCAGTTATCCATTCAACGGTAAACTACCTCTCTTGATTGCTTCGCAGTACAAGATCGGCTTTCAGTAGCCCTGTCCACTAGCGAGGCATTCCTGTTCAGGTCTGACCTACTAGCTTCCGAACCTCCCGGCGGGTTTACATGATGTCGAGTTAACCCCCGACCCGCCGCAACAACACATTGTTCTGTTTATGACAGGCAATATGCTGTTTACCCAATTCCGAGGTTATATCACCAACGTCTCGCTTACTGCTACGACCGTTTCTCGCGGGTGACGAGTGCCTTTAGGACATTTTAGCCTATGCATATTTTCTCGCAATCTCACCAGGTTCACAATACTGAGATTCCCAGTACATCTAGTAGCTGTTTCCCGACAAACCACAAGGGCGGTTCCTCCCACGCTTGACCTTCGGTACAAGCGGAGAATCTTCGCCGATTTTGTTGAATAGCTTCATAACTATTAGGTAGTGTAAAGTTGCTTGCTTCAAGGGGTTGCAGTACCTAGCCTTACCCTATAGCGGCAATATTAATGGCTACGACAGGTGCTTTATTAAAGAGGCACAGAACACATACAAGGTTCCTGCAACGAACTTATCAAATTGATAAGTTTTGCTGAAAGGCAGCTGGTGGCTTTCCTCCCTACCCGTCTAGGAATGCAGAATTTTATGGAGATGCACCATGAAATACTCACAGCGCTTCTGTTTTGTAACATTAGGTGAAGCTGCATGTTCAGACCTTTGATACTTCAGGTCATGTACTTTAAAATGAAAAGCACTCTTAGCCTAAATTCAAGAAAGCCAAATTTGACTTTAACTGCTTTTTAGCTTTGTAGAGTAGCTCAAGGCAACGCCTACGGAGCCTCGTCCGGCGAATTTCTTGAGCAAGCTCAATTTCATCCGTTTTGAGCTTGATAAACACCTTTTTCAAATTTTGTTTGTTGGGAAATCGGTGGGAAAAAAAGACGATATGAACTATGTGCAAGTGCGGGGCCATGTTCCGAAAGCCATAGCACAACAATTCAAGCAATTTTGTCTAGACAAGGAAATTGATTATAGTGAAGGACTTGAACAAATCTTAACAATTTTCTTTGCCACTCACGAACGGGAATCTACTAATGATAGTAGCCAATTGATAAATTCTACGCTAAGGACATCAGGTGATTAGTACTTTTAAAGAGTGAATTCTATGCTCAGAGTCGTGAATCCTTATACCGATGAACAGCTCATAGCTTGGTTGCGTGGGCTACTAACTGTAGCTTGGATAGATGGTAATTTTGATGACCACGAACAGGAGTTGATTGCCACAACACTTTTTGCTGAACTAGCTCCTAACCTAAATCAAGTGTCAACGGAACCAATTACGCCAGAGGAATTAGCACAGGTATTGGGGAAAAACAGGGGTGTAGCAGAAAACTTCTTACGCATGGCAGTAATGGTGGCGATCGCAGATGGCATTTATTCAATTTTGGAAGATCGTTTGTTGCACCAATTCTGCCATGCGCTGGGACAGAAAAAGCAAGTACTAGAAGCCCTAAGGCATACCCTGTGCGATTGCCAAGAGAGTGAGCGTTCTATGTCTATCCCAGATGCTATCTCAGCACAAACACATGGGGATGTGCTGCATCATGTCCGGGACTGGCTTGATGGGTGGGAAATCCACGATCCTAGAGTGGCGCGATTCTTTTGCAAAATGATTCCAGCTCAATGTCCGTTTGAGCGAGATATTAAGCTCTTTGGTCACAAGCTCGTGCATATCCAACCCCTTTGCAAGCTCAATCCTCTCTACGACCAGCTAGTGGGCTTACGCTTTCGCGCCCTCTCTTACCTAGCAGATGAGTGCAAAGAAGATGTTTCGGCATACTGCTAGCAATAAGAAACCATTAAGTCATCCATAAATAGATTGTTAGAACGAATTCCTTAAAAAGCCTTACAAAATTTAAAAAATATTGTTAAGTTAATTGTAACTCTGGTTAGGTAACCTCAAAAGAGTTGCCATCAGCGCCCGCAACTGGGCCACAGATGATGGAGGCAAGCATGAACAACTTTGCCATTGCCCCAGATATTAATCCTGGGAGGTCCTCAGATTGGCTTCAATGGCTACACGGAAAAACTCAATAGTTGAACGTCCGGCAGTGCATCTTGAAAGCAATTCACTCATAAATTCAGGAGATTCTGACCATGACTTACAGTATTAAGTCCGCTCAAAAAATTTTCCCTGGCACTAAGGTCGCTGATGCTGTTCCAGCTACTGTTGCCATGTTCAATCGGCTCAGCGTTGACGACCAATTAGCATTCCTCTGGTACGCCTACACTGAACTCGGTCGTTCAATCACACCCGCAGCTCCAGGCAAAGCCAACCTACAACTAATGGAAGGTTTGTTAAACCAAATTAAGCAGATGTCTCATGCAGAACAAATGCAACTCATGAGGGATCTGGCTAACAATGCTGACACTCCCATCAGCCGCTCCTATGGATACTTTAGTGTCAATGCCAAGCTGGGGTTTTGGTGGCAGTTAGGCGAGTGGATGAAACAGGGACTCGTCGCTCCCATCCCGACTGGTTATCAAATGTCTTCTGAGGTAGCAGCAGTGCTGGAAGCCGTCAAGCAACTCGATCCAGGTCAGCAAATCACTGTACTACGTAATACTGTAGTAGACATGGGATTTACTCCTGCTGTTGCTTCTCAAGAGCAGGCAGAAGTCATAAACTTCACGTTTCCACGCACTGGACCCGTTTCTACGACTCAACTCACGATTGAGGGCATTACGGAGCCTACAGTACTGAAGTATATTGCAGCCATGAACGCAGATGACGTTGAAGCTACCATTGCTCTATTTGCTGACAATGGTGCGCTGCAACCGCCATTCCAGAGACCGATTGTTGGTCGTGAGGCGATCGCTGCCTACCTGCGTGATGAAGGACAGGGACTGATAGTGAAGCCTAAGCAGGGCATCTCTGAGGGCATCGAAGATGGCTATACTCAGCATAAAATTACTGGCACAGTCGAAACTCCTTGGTTTGGTAATGTGGGGATGAACGTTGCGTGGCGGTTCTTACTCGATCCCCAAGGCAAGATTTTCTTCGTGGCGATCGACTTACTAGCATCGCCCAAAGAACTGCTTAATCTGACTCGTAGGGAGAACGCTACCCAGTTACGGTAAGTCTATCAAGGCACTATCAAGGGGCTTTACCCTGTTCTCGGTCAGAAACAGAAAATTACTAGCAAGTCGCTGAAGACTGGGCATGGAGGAATGGAGAATTGGCGAACGACCAGCCCAAAATTCTAGTGGTAGACGACGAAGCTCCACTCCGCCGTATCTTGACCACTCGATTCTCAATATTGGGATACCAGGTGGTCACTGCAGCTGACGGTGAACAAGCCCTTGATGTGTTCTTAGCCGCAGATCCTAACTTAGTCATCTTAGATGTGAAGCTGCCCAAGCTGGATGGATATGCCGTTTGTCAGGAGCTACGCCAAACCTCCGAGGTGCCGATTATCATGCTGTCGGCTTTAAGCCATGTGGCAGACCGCAGCTTGGGTCTCCAACTGGGTGCTGATGATTACATCTTCAAGCCCTGCTCTCTCAAGGAATTGGAAGCCACAATCGAGGTGATGCTGCGACGAGTGAATCCATTTGTTGACCTGTGGCTAACTTGCCATCTAGCTCAAGGATGTAAATAAAATGCTGTTCCTAGGACAGCATAAGTGATTAGCAGCAAAACTCCCTCTAACCAGTTGGAACGACCATCACTACTAATCGAATTAGCAATTACCACAGCCATAGTTACGGCTACAATTTCAAACAGATTGAAATCTAAATTCATGGGCTGCTCCATTATCCAACCAACTAGAACTAAAATTGGAGCAACAAACATAGCGATCTGTAAACTCGATCCTATTGCTACAGAAACAGCTAACTCCATCTTATTCTGTATAGCGCAAGTGACACAAGTAATATACTCTACGGCTCCGCCAAAAAAAGGAATAAAAATTACACCTACAAATAGGTTGGTCAAACCTAGAGTAGAGATAGCTCTTTCTAGGCTTTCAACCAATATATCAGAGACAAATACAAGCACTACGGTGCAAACTAGAAGCACGCCAATCTGAGCCCAGAATTCAGTCCTTTGTTCATTGGGTTCAGTTAAATCGCTTTCAACCTCTTCTAATAGAAAAATATCTCGATGCGTTTTCATTGAAAACACTAGCATCAAACCATAGAAAGTCAGGAGTAATATTGCCGCTGCATAAGAAAAGTTGTTGAGAGTTGACGGCTTGAGACCCTTAGAAGTTACTTGGATGGCAGTAGGTGCGATCAGAACAATGACGGCTAGAGTTAATGAAGAAGCATTAATGCGAGCTACCGTAGGCTGGAAACTTTGTTCGCTGAATCGCAATCCGCCTAGAAGCATAGCAAGTCCCAAGGCAAGAAGCAAGTTCGCAATGAGTGAGCCAGCTAGACTGGCTTTGACAACATCAATTAATCCAGCATGAAGGGCAACTATTGAGATGATCATTTCAGTGGCATTGCCAAAAGTCGCATTAAGTAGCCCCCCAAATGATGGACCAACGAAGTTAGCAATCGCTTCAGTAGAGTTGGCGATCCATGCAGCCAAAGGAATGATCGCTAGACCAGAAGTAACAAAAATTACTAAGGGATGTATATGTAGCCATTCCGCAATTATTGAACATGGCACAAAAACCAGCATGCTTAGCAGAATTTTAGCTTTCACCGTCATTGTTAAAACTCGCTTACGCTATTGGTTAGTGGAACAAAGGTTTTCCTATCTAGAAGGTAGTTATTGCACAAGCTAGAACTATGAATACCCGCTAAGAATGAGTAAGCAGTAGTTCACTTTAAGTCTTATGAAATAAATGATCTGCGTTGAGTAGGTAACTAGACTATTGATATCATATCCTCAAAAAGAACTTCAAGAAAAGCATATGTCTCAATGTCCTGTTTGCCAAGCTGAATATGTTGAAAGCAAAGTTGAGTGTTGCTGTGTCTGCCACTGGGAAATCAATCCTCAATCATTGTTTATGGGGCTAATTCCAGAGTTTTCACAGAAGGAAAAGGTAAAACTAGATTGGGCAAAGAAATTATGGGCAGCATCAAAACTGCAACAGGAGCAAATCAATCAGCTACAACTTCACCTGCAACAAGCAAAATTAAAAGAATTGGATCTCCAATCTCAGTTAGAGCAGCTCAATCGAGAGCGAATCCAGGTTCAAGCTCAGTTAGAGCAGGCGAATCGTCAGCGCACCCAATTTCAATCTCATGTAGAGCAATCTACATCCACACTACTACCAGTTTCCCAACCAGCCGATAGACAAGAGTTTACCTTCCAATGGGTTACAGTGAATTCTCAGGGGCAGCAAATTCATAGCAA
>JAFASY010000032.1 GCA_019244235.1 Chroococcidiopsidaceae cyanobacterium CP_BM_ER_R8_30 | reverse complement strand
GATCGTACTCGACCTCTTCCTCATCTTCCAGGACTAGAAAAGCGCTGCTGGTTGCTTCTTGCAAACAGATCCGCTTGATAGGAGGCGGGTCCAGTTTCCAGGCATCTTGGATGGTGAATTCATAATCAGCAACTGGTGCATATCTGGTCACGCGCATTCCTAACTCATCCGCATCTTCGACTCTGTTGTACTGCACATACGGTAATGGCTGACTGTCGGAGCGAAACTTACTACCTGTGAAATAGCACAGTAGTGCTTCTGAAAAATAGTTAGTGATGGTGCGGTAACTGGCAGCGGCAGAGAAGTGCGCTTCGTCGCAGACAATAATACCAATTGCTTTGGGGTCGATATCT
This sequence comes from Chroococcidiopsidaceae cyanobacterium CP_BM_ER_R8_30, assembly GCA_019244235.1. Lineage (GTDB taxonomy): Bacteria > Cyanobacteriota > Cyanobacteriia > Cyanobacteriales > Chroococcidiopsidaceae > JAFAVL01. The sequence goes on along the minus strand of JAFASY010000032.1, from coordinate 7,303 downwards.
CCGCGTTGAACCAAATTGACTAGAAACTGGCGATTGGCAACGAGCATATCTGCTTGCTGTAGACAATAGGCATAGCTATTGAATTGAGCTGCATCCAACTCGACTATTCTTGGAGGAACTACCCCAGATGGTAATACCTTTAGACTGTAGAGCAGCCACTGATCGTACAGGGGACGATGTTGAGAATCGGTTGGGAAATCCTGTAGAAATCGAGCCCTTAATGTACAGTTGTCTGATAGGAAAAGTGCCTGTTGTCCCTGCATCCAGGGAGCAAGAATGTAGGGAGTTAATGCCTCTACCAAAGTTTTACCACAGCCAGTACCTGTTAAAACCAAAGCCGCTTGTCGGGGGCGATCGCTCATCTCTCCCCGTGCCTGGTTCTAGCGGATTTTGTGGTCAGTACCTTTAAAGGTGTATGGTGTCCTGATTGAAGCTATACAGGTCAGGATACAGATGGGCGCAGTGAGGATGGGAGACAAAAGCATTTGCTTGCCAGTAGTCAGTGAGACAGCCTATGAGAAACTGATATCAGACCCATTCAGGTTTCGTCGTTACTTGCAGCTGTGGATAGCTCAGTCTCCAGAAATCTTCCGACAAGAGATGGCAGATGGGTTTCGGTTTCATGACTTCATCACTTCGAGGAAGTTGAACTTGAGGATGCGCCGCATTGAGTTGGTGGCAATGGGACAGGTATATCAACTGCGACCAGAATTTGTGCTGCCTTACATGATAGGACGAACTGATGAAGTGGAGAAAGGACTGTACTTGCGGCGATATGGAGTCCCCTTTGACGCCATAGCTTATGTTTTTGGGCGTGATGCTAGCTACTGGTATCGGGCTTGTCAGGCGTTGGGGCGAAGCTCGATAGTCGGTACAACAGTCAAAGACCCAAAGCTCCTACCAGTGAATCTGGTAGCAGATGAGAAACATAGTTGGTGCTTGGGGGAGCGGATTTACATCCCAACAACGGTAGCACAGGGGTGCTTCCTGGGAGTAGATATAGTGGAAAATGCCGGGACTAAAGCACTGGTTGAGGGGTACAAGAGCTTTCAAACCGAGGCGTTGGCATTGAACCCTAGCTATCAACCGGAAACTGTCAACACTGACGGTTGGGAACATACACAAGCAGCTTGGCAAACTCTGTTTCCTACTGTGCAGCTCATCCTGTGTTTCCTGCATACTGTGCTGATATCAAGTCCGGTTGATTAGTGAGCGTCAAGCGGCGACCCTAGGCCACCAATGAAAGCAAGTCAGACCCTGGATGAATTGTCGCTGCTTGAGTAGTGTGCGGCAGCGTTGAAATACTGTCTCCTCTAACTCATCTAAAGTGGCAAAGGAGCGATTAGCAATTGGCTCATTGGTTAATGGCCACAAGCGCTCGGCTGGTTGTAACTCTGGAGAGTAACGTGGCATCAGTTCCAGATGCAGTCCTTGTGGCAGGACTAGTTGTTCAGTTGTATGCCAGCTAGCTCGATCTACAGTTAAGATGACGTGTTTGTCCTTCCCAAGACCGAACTCACGAGCAAAATCTGCTAAGACACGGTTAAACAATCTGAAATTGACTTGCGGCAGAATCCACCAATAAGTTTCCCCAGATTGTGGGTGGACAAACCCATACAACCATAACCATTCAAAATCCCACTTCACTTGGGCGACTGCGGGAAATCCTATGGCAGCCCAAACCCGCCGCTGTACTGGCTTGAGACCGATACGATGTTCATCCATTGCCCACACCTCCACTTGGGCTTTTGGGTGAGTCTGTTGCAGTTGTGCCACCCGCGCTGCTAGCTTTTTTTTCCACACTTCCTGCTCTAGTGGGTCAGACTCTTCATGCTCCGGTCGTGGCACCCGTAGACGTAGCTCTAAAGAGCGCAGATACTCCCAACCTCGTTGCCGGGAAACGGAACGACCTAAAACGCCGCTCATCCATTCCGCCACTTTCCGACCATTCCACAACCCTCCGTCTGGTGGCGGCGTTTGTAAGACTTGTAGCAGTTGAGCTTGCAAGATATCATCCAGCATCGTCTTTGCTCCTGGGTTGGCATGACGTAAGTCTGCTATCCCCTCAACTCCCAACTGGTTATAGCGGTGGATTAAAGTGCGAATCCAGTTGATTGAGTATCCTGTTACCGCTTGAATTTCTCTAGTTGTTTTTCCCTGTGCTAGTAACCACAAGATCTGATAGTGACTTCGCTCTACTAGGTCTAGAGCTTTTCGGTAGCGCTGTTTCAGTTCCTCACTACTCAAATGTGGTTGCAGTGTTAAACGTTTTGGCATCTAGCTTGCATCTTCCCCCTATACCTCCATTCTACAACCGGACTTGATATGAGCATTCGTAAATGTTGCCGCCGTCTACCTACTCTGTTGCAAGAGGTAACCAGCAGGCTGTGGCACCTCTATAAAGCTCCTAATAAGCGCCAGTTCTCCCAACGCTTGCGTCGCATCAGAACCTGGGCCAACAAACATGTCGAACTCGAAACACTCAGACAAAAATTGCTGAACCTCAAAGGTAAATCAATTAAGTTTCAGGCGGCTTATGACTTCCCTGATGCTTACCGCACCAGTAATAATCTCGATCGCTTGATGAACTATCAAGACCGCGTGCTTTATAGCATGCAGTATTTCCACCGCTCTAAGGAAGCTGCCAGATTGCAACTCAGAGCTATGGCATTGCTGTGGAACTTTCATCCCTATGCCAGTAGAACCAAATTTAATCATCCAGCTCGGTCTTCTCCTTTTCAAGACCTCAATGGGTTTCAGTATCACGACAGCTGGCTACACAACTTGTTGATTGCTTCTTCCATGAATGGGCGAAGACCCGGAAAACGCTAGACCACAAAATCCGCTAGAACCAGAATCAATCAGTTTTCCTTCTCAAAGGCGGAGACTCTAACTCCAAATGCAAAGTTCACGCTAACTTACTATCTAACCACTGTTGCAGTAGGTGGATTTGAAGTCCTTGCACAACGGACCCTTGATGCAAGAATCTTTCTTTCGATGAACTATATCCGTTTGGCCTGGGAGCAACCATAAGTTACGGAAGCATATTAAAACCATGTGAAGGGGGATAAATTATACAGCTGCTCCTAAAGCAGAGAGTACTGCCTGTTGCCACTGTTTTGTCCAGGTCTTGCTGATGATTTCTGAGCGGATTTGAAGCACGTTATGCGCTCCTTGGTAGTGATACGGAAGTAGTGGTGAGACTCAAACCTTGTCCAGCTCTGCATTGTAGCCATGTATGAAGTACCAAACAGCTCCAATATGATTGTTCAGCTTTTTGGAAAAAGACAGGCTTTCTCTCACTAGGCGAGAAACTCGCTGTCTAAAGGTATTATTTAACCTTTCAATATGGTTAGTTAGACCTGTTTCTTTACCGACAGCTCGATGACGTTTAGGGGGAATAACTGTTTTATAAGCCTGCCAAAAATCTGTATAAGCGAAGGCGCATTGTTGATAAATTTCTGGTAAAGAAGCCCACAATTTACGGGCTGATTTTCTCGTTCTATCTCCGACGAAGCAACCAATAATTTTGCGAGACCTGCGATCAATTGCTAACCAGATATAAACCTCATTTTTCTTGCGATCAACAAATGACCATATCTCATCACATTCAATGATTAATTTACCTGGTAATTTTGCTGAAACCTTTACCTGGCGCGGAGTTAGAGCTAGCTTTTGATTGACATATTCTTGCAAACAAGACCAACTTACTTGAGCAACTCTGGCAATTCCTCGCAATGATATTCTCTCAAGCAAGAGTCGATCAATCAGCTCTTTCGTCTCCTTTAAAACAGTAGCTTTAGTAGGACCGACAACAAATAGGTGACCACAGCTTTTACACTGATATTTTGGCTTACCATTGTGAACCGAACCGTTTTTAATCAAATCCTCAGAGCTACAGGTAGGACAGACTTGTTCTGAAGGTTTTTCACATCTTCTTTGGGATAATTCTATTGACTCTCGTGTTAGTTTTGACAAAAGTAATACGAATGAATAAAGTAAGAATGCTAAAATTGCTGTGATCAAAAATGCTAAATTGCGGGCGATTATATGGGAATTATTTCCATTAGCTAATATTATACAGGTGCAGACGGGCCAAGGGTTCTATCTCACCACTACTTCCATATCACTACCCACAAGGGGAAGTGATAAGGTGCATGTTTTTTTCAACTGGTTGCAGCAGCTTAGGTGAAGAAAATTAGACCTCAAGAGGTCAAGTCCACAGTTGTGGACTGGCAAGATCTCCCTGTATGCTAGCATCTGGACAATCTGAAGATTTTGTTGGAAGGCGGATTATGTTCCAAGATATTGCTACTCAGATCGCTTTTCCTAACCCATTTTTATATTTAGTTACAGTGTTATGCACTACTGGCTTAGCCGTCATACTTGGCTGGCGCTGGTGGAAATATCGGGATACTTACAAATCTTTACGCTTGCTTCCCTCTCCTCCGAAACACTGGCTGTTGGGAAATATCCCTCAATTATTAGTAGCAGTAAAACAGAAGAAACACTTTCAATTATTGTTTGATTGGAGTCAGCAGCTAGGACCAATGTATGTTTACTGGGCTGGCAGTCCAGTTCTCGTTCTGAGTAAGCCGAAAGTTATTGAAGATACTATTGTAGATGGGATGAGAGATGGTAGCCTAGCTAGGACAAAGCGAACAAGCCAAGCTTGGAATGATATCAGTGGACCGATTCTTTTAGGTCAAAACGGGACTGAGTGGCAATGGCGACGGAAGGCTTGGAACCCCGAATTTAGTTCTAGCGGTCTATCCAGATATATTGAGATTATTCGCCAAGCTTGCAAACAAGTGATCGAGAAACTTAAGAAAACCACTTCAGCAGAAGAAGTTCAGATAGATCCTCTGTTTGTAGAACTGACAATGAGGGTGATTTCCTGTTTAGTACTAGGAATTCCTGTAGATAGCAAGAGCGCTAGTCATGAAGGTCCACCTCTCGAAGTTCTCAAGGTGTATGAAGCAATGTCTGTTGTAGGCTATCGGTTCCTACGAGTCGCCACTGGTGAGAAGAGATGGATGAAATATCTGCCGACTAAAAATTCACGAGATTATTGGGCAGCAAGGCAACATTTAGAGGAGTTGATTGCTCCCAGAGTAGACCTAGCTTTACAGATCAGAGAAAACAAGACTGACCTAGCACAGGTGAGCCCTTTGTTTCAAACATCAATGTTAGTGAAAATAGCTGTCAAAGAACCAAGATACGATCGGAAGGCACTCATAGCAGAAACTATTGAACTGTTAATAGCTGGTACTGACACTACAGCTCATACTTTGTCTTTTGCAATAGCAGAGTTGAGTTTAAATCCAAGAGTGCTTCAGCAGGCACAGAATGTGGTTGACCAAGCTTGGCAAAGTCATGGCGATATTGGTACAGAAACCTTAAAGGAATTGACTTACATTCGCGCTATTATCAAGGAGACTTTGCGACTTTATTCAGTTGCCAGCGGCTCAACTTCATTGGAAGCCCTACGTGACATTATTATTGAAGGTAAGCTGATTCCTCGTGGGACGAAAGTATTCTGGTCTATGCTTGCTGCTGGACGAGACCCAGAAATTTATCTAGAGAGCGAGAAATTTCTGCCGGAGCGTTGGTTAGATAAAAGTCAGGAAAGTAGCTCACTTCCAATGATAGACTTTGGCTCAGGTCTCCATCGTTGCTTGGGGGAGCATCTGTCGATGCTGGAAGCAACGATGATGCTGGCACTAATGCTGCGCTACTTTGACTGGGAGTTAGTCAACGGTCGTTCATCTCTGGAACAGTTAGAGCAGAACCTTTTGATTTATCCGTCCGACAAAATGCCGATGCGCTTTCGCTTGAGAAAGTAGATTTCACTTGCAATCTAAAATCATCTTGCTACAGTTGCTTTTTCCGTTCTGTGACCAATGTCAGGCTGATCCATTCGCCTTGGTTGTTGTAGCTGCGAATCATACCAAATCCGGTTTTCATACCCCCCTAATGCATCAAGCGAATTTTAACCAATGATAGCGAGTTAAGCTTTTAATTTCTGCTTTCATATCTCTCAGCACATTACAACAAAGTACTAACGCTTCTTCAATGTCCTCAATCGTCTCAAAATACTCATTGACTAACGGTTCATCTACTAATGTCCACAGTCGTTCAGCTGGTTGTAATTCTGGTGAGTAAGCTGGGAGAAACTCAACGGTAATTTCGGTGGGGATAGTCGTTTTCTTGCTGCGATGCTATCCCACATTATCTGCTACTAGTAAAACCTTTCTTTTATCCGAAAGTTGGGCATCCTTAGCAAAACTTTTGTAGATTAGACTTCTTGCATAAATGCCAAAACACGGTCGTATAAGTATTCAAGTTACGTAGCTAAACGAAAGCGGAATAGATTGTAGTGCTGTATGCGATTGTGTGGTAGGCTTCAGATACATGAAACTGTATGAGTACCACCGATTATGGAATACGAATTTCGTGTCATCGTCGAGAAAGTCTCTGTCGCAAGTCAAGAGGTAGTCAAGCGTGACACAGTGAAAATATATGACATTCGTCCGCCAAAATCAATTCTTGATCTGGGACTGCGTCACTCTGAACAAATCTCCCTTCTGACCAAAGTGCAAAATGCCTTATTAGCTGAACAATCTGCCTTGATTGACTGCGGGTACGATACCTGCCCAAATTGTGGTCAAAAGCTCAAGAAAAATGGATTCTTGCAGTCTAATTTTCATGCCGTCTTCAGCGACCACCAATTACGCATTCAAAAGCATCGTTGCAATAATCCTGAGTGTAATTGGCAGAGCACCCTGACCACAACCACTGTTTTTGGCAATGATATCCATCCCGATTTGGCTAAGTTGCAGTGCGAACAGGGTGCTTTATTTAGCTACCGTGACGCTCAGAGCAATTTAGAGAAAATCAATTGCACTCGCCGCAGTGTCAACAACCACACCCGCATTCAAAGTCTGACCAATCAAGTTGGTGCAACGCTATCTCAAGCAACTTTGAGAGAGCCTTCTGCTCAAGAATGTGCCGCCCCGACGACAGATTTGATTGTCCAAGTTGATGGTGGACACATTCCGGTTAAAGAGAAAGGGAAACGTAGTTTTGGAGCTTTGTCTGCCATTGTGTATCACCCTAACAAGATGCAACAGGTGGATCAAAACCATCGACAGATTACCAATAAGACCTGTGTCGTGGCAGCGCTCAATGACGAGTTGGATACCATCAAACGTTTCGTACTCAATGCTGCCCACAAGCAAGGAATGACAGAACAGACAAGGGTAACAGGTCTGGCAGATGGTGCCAATAATTGCTGGTCTGT
>JAFASY010000326.1 GCA_019244235.1 Chroococcidiopsidaceae cyanobacterium CP_BM_ER_R8_30 | reverse complement strand
CCATACCGTTGGGAAAATCTTCTTTCTGCTCATAGCCCAACTCTTGACAGAAAACCTTGTAGCGAATTCTGTAAACTTCTTCTCGCAGTTTGTGAGTATTGGCTATTACTATTTGAAATTGATTGGCAAAGGTAGCTAAGAAATATTTACTTGAGATCGAACTGTTGTTACATTTGATGTTAGAAGAAGAGTGAGTGGCTTTCTTTAGACATTGCATGAGATTTTCTCCATCTAATTCAATAACTGTGAATTCTAGGTAGCCTCACTTTGAATTCACCTTTCTATTACTTCATCGCTTGTGCGAGCGTACAGAGCACTCTTGGAGATAACGCACATCTCACAAGGGAGCATTCAATGTTCCCTTGTTTGCGCGTACTTCCGCTACTTGATAATTGCTATTCTTGTCGCGGAACTATTGCTGAACAAATTAACCTTTGTATTTGTCACCAGGCAAAAGATTGTAATTTTAGTCGATTATGGTTGGTCCATAACTCATATTCCATGGTGAACATTAACTCTTTAGAAAAGTTAATGCAAGATAGTCGGCTAACTTAGCTCACAAAATTGTTTGAAGAAGACCAAAACCTTGGTCATGTATTTTATTTCTGTCTTCCTCTAGACTCTATTACTCTATCTGTCTCAACCAAAGTTGTCAAGCATTTTTGTTGAAGTTGATCGCTGATTTTAAAGAAAAATTGGCAATTAACTCTGCTCTTTTTACCAGACCAGCTTCCACTCAAATGACACTAATTTCTTGTCTAGAAAATCAGCATTAATCCTACTCTTTGCAGATTAAGGAAGGCAATAAATTAATCCTCTATCTTCTAATTTCCAAAGATATCGCTTAAGTGAATTTGGCCTAATGTCCAATTGTTTTGCAATATCATGACGGCTTTGTACCGGAAAATCTTCAATCAACTTCAAACTTTTTGTCTCATACCAAGTTGCAATCTAACGACAATCTTCGCATTGCCTTCGGTGACCCGCTACGTGATTTGGGAATTCTACGTCCGAGCGCAACTTGGTATCAGTTTTATCTCGCACCTTTAACTCTGGCGGTATATTGCCTTGTACCACGTTAGTTTTTTCCCAAAACGTGATTGGGATTGACGGCAGGTGGAAACACCAACCGATTTAACACACCATTGCATAGTGCAATCATAACTTTAGGTCGGGTTAGATCTATCAAAACCAATGTTGCCTATTCTCGTTCCTAAATTCCCAAATAGCAACCAATCTGTAAAAGTCTCTTGAATTAATCGCAATTTCATCAGCCGTCTCAGCTCCTTAGCCTTAATGACTGAAAATTAATAGCAATTGCCTTCCTAGAGCACAGACAGTAAACTTTCTCTTGATCAAAAGTTTGGCGCGCTTATTTTTCTAACTAGAATGTAGTATTCTCGCCTCTGCTACTGCCATCTCTAGTATCCAGATTTTCTAACAGCTGGAGGTGTAGTGCCTCTCTTGAGCTAGTAACGATACAATTTAGCATGTAAAAATCAAATCGACCAGGTTTGGGCAGATGTTTTCTCAAAACTTTTGATAAGAAGCTTAAAGACGAGTTCCATCTTTGGCATGCTTTGTACCATACCTAATCAGAGTGGGGTGATAACAAAGCTTGGGCGTGCGACCTTTCTCTATTTGCTAATGCTGATTTCTTCAACGTAGAATTGTTAAATTTCCTCAGTAGCAAGATGTGTCAAAAATGTGTCTGTAGTCCATGTTGGCAGCCCGCATCCTAGAAAATCTTTGTCCAAAGTCCAAATTGCTGCTGACATGACTAAGGCTAGGGCTACTGTGGGCCAGTCATCAGGGTCACGAGGGATACGAGCCCTAGCTATGGTTTCTCTAGAAGCGTAAACTTCGTGAGGGATCAAAGACACCTTAGCCTCAGCCAGAGTCATAGCATTATCCAACAAAAGCTGTCCGCTGTCTTGACTAAATATGCCCTTTTGCACCATCGTTGCTACCCGTCGCTTCAATTCATAGCAGGCTTCATCCCAAGCTTTTTCAGCTACGTAAAGCTCTAAGGCAGGATGGACAATTAACTCCCGTCCCCGAGAAAGGCGAATCAGTTCTGCCACTAAGATGTTGGCATCAACAACTAAACGCACTTTAATCTGGACGCGACAGATCTAACGCACGGCTGAGTTTCTCTTCATCCCAGCCGCTTTCAGCCATAACATCTGCTACCGTTTGCCCTAGGCAGTCGATGCGGGCGCGGACTTCCTCGTCCTCTGACTCCTTGACTGGAATGTATAGGCCCACTATCTTGCCATGTCGTTTCACCGCCAGAACTTCTCCGCTTGCCAAGTAGTGAGAAGCCTTATCCCTGAACTCGCGTATACCTACACTTTTCATGTCACGCCTCCAGGCGGTGTGGTCACCATATGGCCATATTTTACTGTAGCTGTTATGGCAAACCTTTAAATAACGAGTTTAGGCTGTTCAGTTTGTGAACGGCGTTACGTTCATTGCTTGCGGTTCCATTGCTACCTTGAACCTCAAGTCGGCAATTGCGTTTTAGGGAAAGTTTGGACATCGCTCTCGCTGCAAAAATGTTCCAATCTTTATAAGAATTCTTTCTAGAAGCTGGAACATTTTGTGGCTCTCCTCATGACGAGCCTTGTTGGAGCAGTCACACAATTGACGCTTCATGCATCCCTCTCCGTGCCTTTTCTACACCTACTCTAGGCTAGACTAGGTTTGAACAAGCCAGACTGCTCAATGAGGAAAGTATAGTAAATATGTGGTGATTAGATAAGAGCTTTTTCTAAAGCTCTCGCACAGTAACAGTTTTGTCTTTTTAATTTGCTGATTTGTAATCAGCTTTAAATATCCTCCATCCAGGGCCTGCTCTTTCTCCTTAATATTTCATTTACAAATCGGTTTTCAGTGCTGTTGGAGCCAAAAACGTTTCTCCTTTAAGAACATCAGAGCAATCACACCTGTCTAATAGCACAATGCTCAAGCCCTCAGTTCTCGAATCCTACATTGAATAAATCTAGATCAAATCTAGATCAACGCTATTGGGTGAAGCCTGGAGGAGGGGCGAACGAGGGGACTCGAACCCCCGAGTGGTGGAACCACAATCCACTGCCTTAACCACTTGGCTACGCTCGCCATCATTCTAACTAGTCTACCATTTCGCTCGTCATTTCATCCAGATCGATTTAAAGAGCCAGTGGATTCGGTTAATTTAGAATTCTGTTAAGGTGCTGTATGATACAATTCATTGCATGAAAAGCTTAAGAATTATTACTTACTTCGGGTTAGGGATTCTAGCAGGACTGGGAGTTGCTATGGCTGCAACTAATCCTAGTCAGTCTGCCTATCAAGAGTATGCAACGCAGCGGCTCACAGAATACCTTGAGACAAAAGACATCTGTACAAAAGTTCCTAGAATTCTGCAAAATCTTTTGCACCGTAACTGCTCTACCTTGTTGGATCTAAGTCAACCAACGGTACAACAAGTGATTTCTCAGGGCACGCAGCGGCAAAACTTTATTTTCTTTAGCATATACAGCACAGATCTGACAATTACCCCATTGTTGCCTTCTTACCACTTTGCAACGGTAGGAGTGTTCCAAAACTTTTTTACTTATTCTGTTGAAAAGCGTTAGAAAGGTGTTGGGAGAGGGGCAAGGGAAATAGCACCTTTGGGTAGAGACACAAAGTTGATAAGTCCCTCCTAAGATGCAGGTTCGGCAGAGCTATCAGTTTTATCTTTGTAGAAGCCGAGAAGTACCTGATCTGTTCAGTTGTAACAGGAGTAACATCGTCGTGTTTTTTCACAAAAAGGAAACGATTCATACTGTTGACGTCAAGGAAGCGAATCCGCGTTTTGCCCAACTGCTCCTAGAGCAATTCGGTGGAGCAACTGGTGAGCTATCTGCCGCTTTGCAGTACTGGGTGCAGTCGTTCCATGTAGAGAATGCTGGAATTCGAGATATGCTCCAAGATATTGCGGTTGAGGAATTTAGCCATTTAGAGATGGTGGGCAAACTGATTGAAGCCCACACTAAAAATGTTGACCAGACGGAAGCTTATAAGAGTACTCTGTTTGCTGTACGTGGCATGGGACCTCATTTTCTAGATAGTCAGGGTAATGCTTGGACTGCTAGCTACCTGAATGAGGGAGGCGACGTGGTACGCGATCTGCGAGCAGATATTGCGGCGGAAGCTGGTGCTCGTCAAACGTATGAAGAGTTAATCAAGCTAGCGACCGATGAAGGCTCTAAGAAAACACTAGTACATCTGCTAACTCGTGAAATTTCTCACACTCAGATGTTTATGAAGGCATTGGATTCGCTAGGTAAGCTGACTGATCCCATGTTTGGTAACATTATTCCAGATAACACTGTAGATATTTACTACAACTTATCTACGAATGGTCAAACTGATGAGCGTGGTCCTTGGAATTCTGAACCGACTTTCCGCTATATTGCTGACCCTATGACTGCGGCTAAGTCATAGTTCAGGTTTGTTGAATAAACTGGAATCTGAGCCAGCAGTAATAACTCTGCTGGCTTTTAGCTGTTGGTTAGGTGTCAACAGCTAGAAACTTGGTAAAAATAGAAACTGTTTGTACTGCAAATTTTTGGTAATCAGGATCTGATAACCAAAAATTTTTGAAATGAAAGTTGCAAACGCCATTACATAATGTCACCTGCCTGTTTACTGGTTTTTCACGGAAGCCTCGACCCACGACCACAAGCCTCTGTAGAGAGACTAGCTGAATTAGTTGCTCAATCTCAGGTGTACTCTGAAGCAAATACAGCTGTGGAGGCAATGGTTGGTACTGCGTCTTTAGAGCTGAGTCCTATACCGCTGCACCAGCAGATCCAAGAATTTGCCATCCGAGCTCTGGCCTCTGGATACAGTAATATACAGGTGGTGCCACTGTTCCTATTGCCTGGCGTGCATGTAATGGAAGATATACCAAATGAAGTGACGCTAGCACAGCAGGCCGTTGGTCAAGCAGGGCAAATCTTGTTGAGACCATATTTAGGTAATAATTTTGGTTTAGGAAATTTACTGGCAACCCAAATAGCAGCAATCGAAGCAGAAGCTTGGATTCTCTTAGCTCACGGCAGTCGTCGTTCTGGTTTCAGGCAGCATGTGGAAGCAATGGCAACGCGATTGAAGAGCCAGGTGGTAAGGTGTGCCTACTGGAGTGTGCCGCCAAGTTTGGCAGAAAGGGTGCAAGAGTTAGTCAACGCTGGTTACCAACGGATAGCTATTTTGCCCTACTTCCTGTTTGCTGGGGGGATTACAGACGCGATCGCTTTGGGAGTAGCTCAGCTCGCCGTGCAGTTTCCATCCACAGAACTACAGTTAGCTGAACCGATAGGAGCAAGTGCTGAATTAGCGGCTTTAATTGGAGATTTGATGGAAAAATGAATCAAGAGCAGGGGGAGAAAAATTATTTGGGTAAAGTTTATCTTGTAGGGGCAGGACCAGGCGATCCAGGATTGTTGACGCTCAAGGGTAAGGGGCTACTGGAGGGAGCAGATGTTGTTGTTTATGATGCCTTAGTCAGTCCTCAAATTTTGGCAATGATTAACCCGCAGGCGGAAAAAATCCATGCGGGGAAGCGTCGAGGGCGGCATTCTCTGGAACAAGCAGAGATTACTCAGTTGCTAATTAACAAAGCAAGAAACCATGCCGTGATTGTACGACTTAAAGGAGGAGACCCCTTTATGTTTGGACGTGGCGGCGAGGAGATGGAAGAATTACTCCGTGCAGGAGTGGCGGTAGAGGTGGTACCGGGAGTCACCTCTGGGATTGCGGCTCCCGCTTATGCTGGGATTCCTCTGACTCATCGAGACTTTAGTTCTTCAGTCACATTTGTCACAGGTCATGAAGCTGCTGGGAAATATCGACCAATTGTCAACTGGCAGGCGATCGCTCAAGGTTCAGAAACGATTGTGATCTATATGGGGATTCATAACTTACCCTACATCATAGAACAGCTACAAATTGCTGGGCTGAATCCCGATACACCAGTTGCTCTAGTTCGCTGGGGAACACGACCAGAGCAGGAGGAACTGATTGGTCAGTTGAATACAATTGTGCCACAGGCCGAAACCTCTGGGTTTAGTGCGCCAGCGATCGCGGTGATTGGTGCAGTTGTTAATTTACGCTCAATATTGTTAGGTAGCACTCTAAGCGACTAGTAAGGAGCTACGGTTTGATCGCAACCTTGATGACCTTACGAGCCTTCATATCCTGAAACACCTGTTCTAAATCTTGTAACGGTCGGCGCTCACTGATTAATAGCTCAAATGGGATAGTTCGGCTTGCGAGCAGCGATAATGCAGCCCGGACATAGTGCGGTGTGTTGTGAAATACACCTTTAATGGTAAGTTCGCTGTAGTGCAACTGCTCCGTTTTCACGGTAATAGCGCTGTCTCGTGGGCAACCGCCGAATAAATTTACAGTTCCACCAGGGCGAGTACAGGCGATCGCAAGTTCCCAGACATCTGGTACTCCAGTAGCTTCAATTACAACATCTGCACCCCAGTCTGTCTGCTCTTTTACCACCGCCGGAATATCTCTCAGCTGATGATAATTGAAAGTTTCAGCTGCACCCAGCTGTTTACCAATTTGTAAGCGTTGGTTACTGCCTCCAAATAGCAAGACTTCAGCTAGCCTATCGGCTGCTAGCGCGGCAACAAACATCAGCCCAATCGCGCCATCTCCCAGTACAACTACGCGATCTCCTGGTTTCAGCTGCGATCTCGCTACCCCATGTAAGACACAAGCTAGCGGTTCAGTCATTGCCGCCAATTCAGCTGGCAAGTTCTCTGGAATGGGCAATATGTTGTGCTGCACTATTGAGGCAGGAATTTTGAGGTACTCAGCAAACGTACCGTTATTGAAGGTTAAGTTTGAGCAAAGAGAATATTCCTGCTTTTGACAAAAGAAACAGGCCATGCAGGGAGCAGAGTTATTAGCAACTATGCGATCACCTACTGCCCAACTCTGCACATTTTCTCCCACTGCCACAATCTGCCCTGCTACCTCATGACCAAATAGGGTAGGAATCTGCAACATTTTGGCATGACCACCCCGACGCCAGACTTTGAGATCTGTACCACAGGTCGTTGCTGCCAGTACTCGAATCACAACTTCGCCAGCAGTCGGCGTCGGTTCAGCAATCTTTTCTAGGCGTAAGTCTTCTTGACCATATAATCGTGCTGCTAGCAAAGCTGATTGCCCAAATCTTGACCAATAAATTGTAATACTGCGGGGACAAAAATTTGCCTAAGGTTCAGGTATGAGAGGTACAAAGCTACCTCTCACATGACAGATAACTACTCAAGACTAGGAATTCACTATTTGAATAGTATGAGGATTCAACACTGTAGCTTCTAGTTGAGGCAATTTGTTAGCAAGCAAGAGAGGCATATCCTGGTGACAGGAGGTGCAAAACCAGTATAAACCGCCTTGTCTAGCGTGACGAAGCATAGGATTACCACAGCAAGGGCAATAATTGCGTCGCATATTTGTCTTTCTCCGGCTTAAAAAGGGGATATTAATAAAACAATTTGAGAAGAATCGATCTAGCTTGAAAAACGGATTTTGGTTTAGTTTTTAAATCAGTTTAAACCTCCCTAGAGTGGAGAAGATTTTTTAAATTCTTAACCTAATTTTCAAGCATCTATCACCAGCTAATGTAGTGTAGCTCCCGATAATATTTATTGTTATCTATCCTGGGGATCATTTGCTGGCAGCCATCTCAACACCTCGATGTCTCAAGCAAACTTGTAACTTACTGAAACAAATCATTGGTAAGAGCCAGAGCTTTGCAGTTTATCGATTTTAATGTACCCCTTCTATGAGGGAAGAAGATGCTTCAATCTAGGTAGCAACCTGATGAGTGTAATTTGGATACAAGTGTCACCTTTAGATAGCCCGCTCGTTAGCACTAAGTAAAGAGAAAGACGCTGTAGCAAATATTGTTGCCGAATAGTTTTTTACCCCTCAAACCAGCAGCCTTCCATATCCTCTTGTCCCTAACTGATGCTGAACGCCACCGGTACGGCATCATGCAGGAGGTACTTTTTCGCACTGATGGCAGAGTCAAACTCGGTCCAGGCACTCTTTATGGAGCAATTAAACGTCTTTTGGCAGACGGACTGATTGCTGAATCAGAGGGTCGTCCTGATCCGCAGCTTGATGACGAACGGCGGCGCTATTACGGTCTTACTGAGTTAGGTCGATAAGTCATCGCACTGGAAGCTGAGCGTCTAGCCGACTTAGTGGACATGGCGATGGCGAAACAGTTGCTCAATCATACCCGTTGACAATGACAATAAGGAGAAAAGTGGTGTCATTATCAAGGTTAGCTCTGTTGGTTTCAGTTCGTCTCTACAGCTTGTTGCTCTTCGTATATCCCTCTTCTTTTCGGCGAGAGTACGGTGCAGCCATTGTGATGCTGTTTAGTGACATGAGCCAAGATGCCGTTCGACAACGAGGATGTATGGGGCTGTTGGCTGTTGCAAGCTATTGCTAGCTTGATTGTTTTGCTATTCGGCTTTCTCTATTTGTTGCAAGCCCAATCCTAACTATGGCAACACTTTCCGACCTCACGGGCAAATTCTTGCGCGTCAAACAGCCATCCTGTGGAAAGCAGAATTAGCCCCAGCTACTGCGACGACGTAACAATACGCACATGCCTAAAGCTGCTCCGATAATTCCTGCTACCTCACTGGGTTCGGGAACGGTGGTAGCTTGGGGAGCAAAAGACACACCACGCAATACTTCAGCATAGTTGGCGCGGTCGATAACGCTAAACTGCTCATCCGCTGCCTGCGCCGCTGTGGTGTTAGAAAGCGTGTCGGAGATCGCAACCAGTTCGTTCGGATCTGCTCCCTGATCGCCACTGTTGCTGACAGTCGAAGTGACTGCAAACAGAGTAACGGTGCCATCGCTATTAATTTTGCCAGTCAGATCTCGCAGTCCGTCTGTTGCCGGATTAAGGTTCGGATCTAAACCAGCTACGCTGTATGGCACGCCTAGATTCAAGCCATTTTGCAAAACGTAGTCCTCTTGCCAGGTGCTACCCACCAAACTCCACTTCTCAAGACCAGCGGAAGTGCTGTTTGCCGCGTCAGCAATAACACCATCGCCCTCATCGGCAACATACACAGTGTTCGAGTTAGCAAACCATATACCAAAGGGGTGGTTGATGCTGTTTGCAGGACCTTTTGCTAGGGCTGTAGGGAAGCCAGGCAGGATAGTGATTGGCGTGTTTGCGGCGTTAGCAGGGTTGGGCAAGGTACCTGCGTTGCCAACCTGGTACACAGTGTTAATTCCGTTGCTGCCGCTGCCTTTTGTCACATACAAGGTGTTGTTGAAAATAGTCTCGCCGCGAAAGTTGTTGTCCTTAGCAGTCTTGTCTGCTGGATAGCCATACTGAGTGATATTGAACTGTCCTACCGGATTTGTCCCAGGAGTTTGCGCAGTCGCGTTCTGACCTGGAGTCACAATCTGTACCCCAGTCCCAGCTGTAATGGCTGGCGAGCCGTTGCCATTACCAGCGTTGCCTACCGTGTAGTACTCGCCGTTTGCAGCTAGTATTGCCGCACGACCATTGTTACCAGAGTAGGCATTTGTTGTCGTTGTCTGGAGAGAACCATCGTAGTTAACTTGTGCAACCTCCCTATAGGTCGGAGTCGTTGTTACAGGGTTGCCCGGTTCAATGATACCCGGCGTATTAGAGTTTGACACATCGAGCTGGTTGATCCCAGTGGCGTAACCCATGAAAGTTAAACCTGTATTGTCAGCCGTGAGATTCAATGACAGTTCCGATTTCGACGAGAAGCTGGTGGTAACAACGCGAGGATCGATAGGTAGTGTATCGACCTTCGTGCCAGAAGTGGTGATTTGGTCGAGGAAAATTGGCGAAGTTATGCCGAAACTGGGATCGGGTGTGGCGTTGTTGAAAACGTTAGGATAATCACCATTTGCGATCGCCTGTCCGCCGCCTGGAAGCGTCTGACCCACAGTGACAGTATCTGCGGTACCCTCATACACGCTGCGCGAGACAACCAGGTCTCCTGGAACAAACGTCAAGTTCGCAGCGTAAACAGGGGAAGGGAGGTAGGTTGCAACAGCGGTGATCGCGACAATACCTAGATGTGAGGTCAGTGTAATAACCGATGCAAAATTTCTCGATTGTTGGGTTTTTAAAAAATGCTGCAGCAATTCGTTATTCTCCTTTTCTTTAGCAGACAGCCTATATCTGACGGAAATAGATGACACAAAAAGCGACTTGATACTATCCTTCGTCTGTCGAGGCGTTATTAAAAACAAGATCCGTAAGCTTTCTTTGCTTTTACAAACCTTTGTTTCTAACCAAAGCTAAAATACCAGTATTAGGTTAAGAATATATAAAGAGTGTGTTAATTAAAAATATCCCTCTAGGAATCGCGGCAACGCAACCCTTAACAGCTCAGCACCACTTAATGCTTTGCAGAAGATTTAAAAAAAGTGGTGATCGCTGTAGCAAAACCCTCAAATGAGCTATAATCTTCTGCAAGAACTGAGACTTTCAGACCCAGCCTTTCCGCATTGGCAGCTGTATAAGGTCCAAAACAAGCAATGATACAATGCTGATTGTCACTTTGAAAATCGACCATTTTCAAAAAGCTTTCTACTTCCGTAGTACTACTAAACGCGATCACGTCTACCTTGCCTTGACGAATGAGGTTTAGCTCCACTTCATAAACGTTTTTTGGCAAAGACCGCGTAGTATAAGCAGGTACGCGTGTTACTTGCATTCCCAGTTTCTGTAATCCCGTCACAAATTTTGGAATGACATCTGGCTCAGATACACCTACAACCTCTGGTACGGGAACTAACACTGTTTTTTCTTGAATATTCACGATCTGAGATAATTCAGCCACAATTCCTTCTGGACTGGGTTCTGTCGGAATTAAATCAACTCTGTCACAAAAAAATATCAACCTCTCCGCGTCTTTCCCAATAGCACATAACTGGCTATTTTCTAGCACAGATGTTGATAAACCTAAAACAGCCATCCGCTGAAAAAATGCATCGATGCCGTTTCTACTTGTAAAGGCAATCCAATCAAATTTGTCTAATTGTTGCAGGGCATTATCTAACTTCATGTAGTTTTCGAGCAGGCAAGTTTCAATAGTGGGCATCAAGAGTGGGAGCCCACCTTGATTGATAATATGTTCAGACAGCCTAGCGGCATAGTTTCGGGGGGCTGTCACAATAATTCTTTTGCCAAATAGAGGCAATTGGGTAGATGGAGCTAATAGGTTAGTGTCTGAACTTGTGGACATTTGATGAACCGAGAAGACTAGCGCGTGGCAAGTTCTGGAGTTGCTGATTTGCGTGCAACTAGATCGATCAGTGCTGACATTCCGTGGTGTCCCATGCCTTCAGCGATCTCATCGTCGTGTTCGCGCAAATGCAGGATGGTCATATCTGCAAAACATTCTTTGAGCAATGCTGCAGTATACATGTTTTCAGCTTGCGGTGGACCACCAGTTTTGTATGCCAGCTGTTCAGGTCGATATCCCTCTTAAGGTGCATAGTTGTTGAAATGGTTGTGTAATTGCCAGGATAGTACTAAGGACGTTCGCATTATCCCTCTCGGCGGTCCAATAGGAGTACACTCATGACACGAATTCTCCAACTAGTATCAAACGCTAATTTTGAGCCCGAAGGGAGACGAATCCTTGACACTGCCCCTACCTCAGATGAACAGCTACTTGATGCATATTCACAAGCAGTTATTAACGTGGTGGAGAAAGTTAGTCCGGCGGTTGTCAATATCGACGTCCAGCAACGGGTCAGAAATAGACGCTCAAACAATCCTCGCTCATCTCAGGAGGTCAGTGGCAATGGTTCTGGCTTTATCTTTACACGAGATGGCTACATTCTGACGAATAGCCATGTTGTGCATCATGCTACTAAGATTGAGGTGGCGCTCTCAGATGGTCGCCGTTTTCCGGCAGAGATGATTGGGGAAGACCCAGATACAGATTTAGCAGTCATCAGGATTAATGCGCCTAACTTAGTAGCGGCTCGTTTAGGTGATTCACAATCTTTACGCGCAGGTCAACTAGCGATCGCTATCGGCAATCCTTACGGCTTCCAGTACACTGTCACGACTGGAGTTGTGAGTGCCCTTGGACGCTCGTTCAGATCAAGGTCTGGTCGGCTAATTGATAATGTGATCCAGACTGATGCTGCACTCAACCCTGGGAATTCAGGTGGACCCCTAGTTGCATCTAATGGGGAAGTGATTGGTGTTAATACAGCCGTAATTCTAGCGGCACAGGGAATCTGCTTCGCGATTCCGATTAACACAGCCAAGATGATCGTTGGTTCGCTGATCAAAGATGGTAAGTATCAGCGCAGCTACATCGGTGTGGGCGGACAAAATGTTGACCTTCCTCGCCGTTTAACCCGCTTCTATGACTTAGCGGTTGAAAGCGGCGTTCTTGTGATCTCAATTGAAAATGGTAGCCCAGCTCAGAAAGCAGGTCTAGTGATAGGAGATGTGATTGTTGGGATGAATGACCAACCAATTACTAACATTGATGACTTGCACAAAGTGTTAACAGACAAGCAGGTTGGGGTGCGATCGCCATTGACTGTGCTGCGGCGTACTGAAAAGTTGACGCTTGATGTAGTTCCAGTGGAATCTAGAGCCATAGAGGATTAGCATCAATAGATGCGAAGTGGGTGTGAGGAGAAACAACAACATGGTATGCACGAAATACCCGCAGTGGTGGATTGCGATTGTAGCGGGCTTGACGGTTGGTACCTGCGCAAATTGCGGTGGGGCTGGGGCTAGCGATGAGGCGATCGCAGTAGCTAGCCCCAGCCGCTGCCATACCTCACAGTTGTCGGTCAGCTTTAAACCAGGTTCCCCTGGTGCAGGTCAGCGTTACGCTACGTTAGTGCTGACTAACCACTCTTCAAAAACCTGTCGCATCTATGGATATGTCGGGATGCAACTCCTTGATGCTCAGCACCTTCCACTACCAACTAACGTTGTTCGTAACACCACCCAACCACCACGTCGATTTTTGCTCAGTCCTGGCAAGAGCGCATTCTCCACATTGCATTGGACGGTTGTAAATGGTCCAGGTGAGCCGTCGAACCGTCAATGTGAGCCCACACCTTCCTACGTTGAGGTCACCCCGCCCAATGAGATGGACTTTCTGCTAACACGCTGGAATTTCGGCTTTGTCTGTTTGCATGGTCGAATTGGTACTAGTCCACTTGTACCTTAACGTTTAAATCAGATGAAGAACTTTAACGAAAGTGTTGCTATAGGTAAAAGGTCATCAAGTTTGATAAATTGACACGAGAGACTGGGGGAAAGACTGCTAACTTAATACTTGACACAAAACAAGTAACAAACACCTTGTTCCAACCTTGAGATTACCGCCTGTGTCACCTGCGTTAATCAACTTACAATTCCTGAGTGTCCAGCATCTATTAGATTGAAAACAAAGTTGGCTTAAATCTCATTAAGTTCAATTTGCTGGAGGTGGAAAAATAGCCAAAACTACTGTCTGAACCGACAGGTGAAGATGCAAGAAAGGCATAAGTGAATTGTGAGCAAAGTCCACCGAGTAGAGCAAAGTTAGTCTGAAAATCGATCTGACAGTTTCATTGTTAACCAATATAGAGGTAATTACCTGCCAAGAGCTACTAATCCTTTCCTAAGTAGCATGGCAGGTTAATTGTTGTTTATTAATCAGGCAACAGTATAATTAGCAAAAAAGACTTGAAACCAAGGCAGCATCTATGGTAAAGCCAAGACCTGCCATACCAATCGTAGCTTTTTTTTGGCATTGCACAATAAGCTATAGGGATTGAGATGGATTCCTTGTCCTCAAATCATTTTTGCGACATCACTAATTCCTATGCAACGCGAAAGCAATTATCAGCATCCCACTAACGGTCCGTTGCAGGATTCAGACGCACTCCTGCGGGCGATGATTGAAAATCTGCCGGGTGGGGCAGCGTTTGTGGTCGATCGCAATCTCCGCTATCTACTGGCGGAAGGAGAAGCCCTGGCAACTGCCGGGTTCAAATCGGAAGACTTCGTTGGGCGGACGATTTTTGAGGTGCTGCCGCCTGAGTTAATCACAAGCTACGAGCCGATGTACCGTCAAGCCCTGACGGGTGAGCCGTTTGAGCATGAGCACCATGCCCACAATCGCGCTTATATTTCACGGGGTATGCCGTTACGAACTGCCAACGGTGAAGTTGATGGTGTGCTAGTTGTCTCTTACGATATTACTGAGCGCAAGCGAACAGAAGCCGCCCTGCGGGAGAGCGAAGAACGATTCCGCTTATTTGTCACCGCCAGCTCAGACATTGTTTACAGGATGAGTCCAGATTGGCATGAGATGCGGCATCTCGAAAGCAAGAATTTTCTGCTTACCACCGACGATCCAAGTCGAACCTGGATTGAAACCTACATTCCCCCAGAAGAACAGCCAAGGGTGTGGGCTGCTATTCAGGCAGCGATTCACACCAAGAGTCTGTTTGAGTTGGAGCATCGCGTCATTCAACGGGACGGCACGATCGGCTGGATATTTTCGCGAGCCATTCCCATGCTGAATGAGCAGGGTGAAATTGTGGAATGGTTTGGAACTGCCAGTGCAGTTACCGATCGCAAATGTGGTGAGGAAGGTTTGCGCGAGTCTGAGGAACGATTTCGCACGCTGGCAAACACGGCACCTGCCCTGATCTGGTATAACGACGCGCAGGGCAACAATCGTTTCATCAATCAATATTTCCTGGACTTCACGGGCAAGAGTGCCGAGCAGATTCGCGGGGAGGGCTGGCACGAGCTTGTTCATTCGGATGATGCTGAATTTTATATTGCTGATTATTTGGCGGCAGTCCGCGAGCAGCGATCGTGGCACAACCGCAACCGCATCCGGCGGCATGATGGCGTGTGGCGGTGGCACGACAATTATGCCCAACCGCTCTTCAGTGCCGATGGCGTTTATCTCGGTCACGTCGGCGTGACAATCGATAATACGGACGCCATCGAAGCCGAAATTGCTTTGCGCGAATCGGAAGCAAAATATCGATCGCTGTTTAATTCGATTGAAGCGGGCTTTTGCATCATCGAAATAATATTTGATGAAAATGAGAAGCCCATTGACTACCGCTTTTTGGAAGTTAATACAGCGTTTGAGGAACAGACGGGACTGGTAGAGGCGCAGGGTAAACGAATACGTGAGCTAGATCTCGATCATGAGACACATTGGTTTGAGATTTACGGCAACGTTGCTTTGACAGGCGAACCCATTCGGTTTGAGAATGTCGCGGCTCAGTTGCACCGCTGGTATGACGTTTATGCCTTTCGGGTAAGCGAGCCAAAAGACCGAAAGGTAGCCATCCTCTTTACCGACATCACCGAGCGTAAACGTACAGAAGCACAATTGCGCCACGCTGCCGAGATCGATGCGTTTCGGGTCAAGTTATCGGATGCGCTGCGATCACTCACCGACCCCATTGAAATTCAGTCGGTTGCCATGCGCCTTCTTGGTGAACAGTTGCAGGTTGATCGGGTGCTATATGCAGAGATTGAGCCAGACGATGAGACGATCTTAATTCATGACAATTACGTGAAGCAGGACGTTCCCAAGATTGTCGGACGGTTCCGGATCAGTGACTTTACCCAGTCTTCTGCAAAACTGCGTGCTGGACAACGTGTGATTATCTCAGACGTAGCCGCCGATCCAGAAGTGGCAGAATTGGATCGTGCATCGCTCCTAGCGTTGGACATTCGAGCAGCCATGGTCATTCCGTTAATCAAAGGAGGGCGATGGGCTATTAGCATGGGTGTCTATCACACCACCGCACGAGCTTGGAGTGAAGACGACATTCTACTGATAGAGGAAACCGCCGAACGGACTTGGGCAGCCGTTGAACGCGCTCGCGCCGAAGCAGCCCTACGCGAATCAGAAATTCAGCGGGTTCGAGAACAATCTGCCCGCGAAGAAGAACGCCAACGCGCAGAGGCACTGGCAGAACTCGATCGCATGAAAACCCTCTTCTTCAGCAACGTCAGCCATGAATTCCGTACACCGCTGACGCTATCCCTGGCTCCCCTGCAAGATGCCTTGAGCGACCGCGCCCATCCTCTCGCCCCTGTCACCCGTGAACGCTTGGAACTCGTTCACCACAACAGCCTCCGCTTATTGAAACTGGTTAATACTTTGCTCGATTTCTCCCGCATTGAAGCCGGACGCATGGAAGCAGTGTATGAACCCGTTGACCTGGCAATTTTCACAACCGAACTCGCCAGTGTATTCCGTTCGGCGATCGAACGGGCAGGCTTGCAGTTGATTGTCGATTGCCCTCCCCTACCAGAACCTGTCTTTGTCGATCGCCAGATGTGGGAAAAGATTGTCCTCAACCTGCTCTCCAATGCCTTTAAGTTCACCTTCCAGGGTGAAATCAGGGTCAGTTTGCATTCGACCGATGGCAATCAAGCCATTCTTCAAATCCAGGACACCGGTACCGGAATTGCTTCAGAACATTTGCCCCATCTGTTTGAGCGGTTCTATCAAGTTCGAGGAACTAAAGGAAGAACCCACGAAGGATCGGGCATTGGACTTGCCTTGGTGCATGAACTGGTTCGACTACATGGCGGTACCATTGAGGTCAACAGCATTTTAGGAGAGGGCACATGTTTTACAGTCTCTCTACCATTTGGGACGGAGCATCTACCGAGCGAACGTCTACGACGCGGCAAAGCCGAACGCCTTCAAGATGAAGGCGATTCTCCTGCGGAGACGCTACGCGAACGCATCCTACCAGTTCGTACCTTAGCCTCAACTGCAATGAGTACTACCGCTTATGTAGAAGAAGCAGAACGATGGCTTCCAGAAGAGAGCAGGGGGAGTGAAGGAGCAGGGGGAGATAAGAGTCAATGGTCTACTGGTTATTCCTCCCCTGCCTCCCCTGCCTCTTCTGCCCGTGTTCTTCTAGTTGATGACAATGCCGACATGCGAGAGTATTTAACCCGTATCTTGGGCGAACACGTTCAAGTCGAAGCAGTCGCAGATGGAGCAACCGCTCTGGCAATAGCTCAAGAACGGGTGCCTAATCTCATTCTGAGTGATGTCATGATGCCGGGGCTAGATGGCTTTGAATTGCTTGGGGCATTGCGAGCAGACTTGCGTACCAGAGAAGTTCCCATTATTCTGCTCTCGGCTCGTGCTGGCGAAGAAGCGATCGTGGAAGGATTGGAAGCAGGGGCAGATGACTACCTGATCAAACCCTTCTCAGCGCAAGAACTCGTCTCTCGTGTTACGGCTCATCTCCAGATGGCGCGGCTACGTGGAGAAGCCCTTCGGCAGGAACGAATCATTAACCGTCAAAAAGATGAATTCATCTCCGTCGTTTCTCATGAACTAAACACCCCTCTGGTATCCATTCTCGGCTGGACGCGCCTGTTGCGAAGTAGTCCACCTAACCCAGTTATGCTGAGCAAAGCGTTAGACACGATCGAGCGTAACGCCACACTGCAAGGCAAACTGGTGCAAGATCTACTGGAGCTAACCCGCATCAGTGCAGGCAAAATACGTCTCAATCCTCAACCCATTGAACTACAGCCTGTAATTGAATCTGCGATCACATCGGTGACTCAAACCGCAACAGACAAAGGCATTCATTTGACTTGGCAGGAAAATGTTACAGAACCCGTTGTCTTGATGGGAGATCGAGATCGCCTTCAACAAGTGGTCTGCAATCTCCTAACCAATGCCATTAAATTCACTCCAGAATCCGGCAACATCACCCTTGAACTTTCAGTGATTAACGACGGTCACACTTCGGATACTTCCTATGCCGAAATTCGGGTTACGGATACAGGTATTGGGATTGCGGCTGATTTTCTTCCTCATGTCTTCGATTACTTCCGTCAAGCTGACGAGACAAATGCCGCAAAGGGGTTGGGGTTGGGATTAGCGATCTCCCGTCACATTGTTGAACTCCATAACGGCACCATCCATGCTGAAAGCCCAGGAGAAGAGCAAGGAGCAACCTTTACCGTTAGGTTACCGCTCTTACGGAATGATGAAAGCTAAAAGAGGTAGAGATACAAATCAAAGATGACGTAGCACTACAAGTGAACGCGCTGTCACTGGTATCGGATTGCTATTTGTATAAAGGTACTCTTCTTCAACAAAGCGAGGTTCGTTAGTGTCAATTTCAACTCTCCATGTCGATGCTTGTAGTCTGATTGGTAGGATAAATTCAATCATTCCATGGTGAGCGTTAAAGAATAGGAGAAAGCTTTCTCCTATCATCTGCTCGCCGCGGGGACCATATGTGCCAATTTCTCCTCCGTTCAGGTAAATACTTATGGCCTTAGCAAAACTACAGTGCCACTGCTTCTCTAGCATTTCACTGCCATCGGGATTGAACCAACTGATATCATCGACACCTGAACCATGGATAGCTCGACCTTGAAACCACTTGCGACGTCGGAAGACTGGATGCTGACAACGGAAGTAGATTAGCTGACGGACAAAGTTCAAAAATTCAGCATCTTTATCTTGTAAATTCCAGTGAGACCATGAAATCTCATTATCTTGACAATAGGGATTATTGTTGCCTTGTTGCGACCGACCTAGTTCGTCTCCTCCGTGCAACATGGGTACGCCCTGGGACAACATCAGAGTGACCAGAAAATTCCGCTTTTGTCGCTCCCGCAACTGTAGTACTTCTGGATTATCTGTTTCACCTTCTACTCCACAGTTCCAGGAACGATTGTGGCTTTCCCCGTCCCGATTTTCTTCCCCATTAGCCAAATTGTGTTTCTGATTGTAACTAACCAGGTCGTTTAGAGTAAAACCATCGTGTGCTGTAATGAAGTTAATACTGGCATGAGGTCGCCGCCCTCTACTTCCATATAGGTCAGAGCTGCCAGTGAAACGATAGGCAAATTCTGCTAATTTGCTATCTTCACCTCGCCAGAAATCCCGTACTGTGTCTCGATACTTGCCATTCCACTCTGACCAAAGGAGCGGAAATTGACCAACTTGATAGCCACCTTCCCCAACATCCCAAGGTTCGGCAATTAGCTTCACATGTGATAGAACAGGGTCTTGGTGAATGATATCAAAAAAAGCCGACAGGCTATCAACCGCATATAGCTCTCTTGCTAAAGCCGAGGCTAGATCAAAGCGAAAGCCATCTATATGCATTTCCTGTACCCAATACCGCAGGCTGTCCATGATTAACTTTAGGACTTGCGGATGGCGGACGTTTAATGAATTACCACAGCCTGTAAAGTCCATGTAGTAACGAGGTTGATCTTCCTCCAACCGATAGTAAGTGGCATTATCAATGCCTCGAAGACACAGAGTAGGACCTAAGTGATTGCCTTCTCCAGTGTGATTGTAAACTACATCCAGAATCACCTCGATGCCAGCAGCATGCAACGCCTTAACCATCTGCTTGAACTCGCGGACCTGACCTCCTAGGGTTTTGTCTGAACTATAAGTCGTATCAGGGGCAAAATAATTAATGGAATCGTAGCCCCAGTAATTGCTGAGCCCCTTATCAACAAGATGACCTGGATGAGATAGGAAAATATGAACTGGAAGTAGCTCCACTGCTGTGATGCCGATGGATTGGAGATGGGCGATCGCAGCTGGATGCGCCAGTCCGGCATAAGTACCGCGAAGTGCTTCAGGAATATCTGGGTGGAGCTTGGTAAAGCCCTTCACATGAGTCTCATAAATGATGGTTTCGTGCCACGGTATTTGCAGTAGCTGGTCATTTTCCCAATCGAAAGACTGATCGATGACAACAGCTTTTGGGATGAGATGGGAGTCATCAAAATGAGAGCAATCTAAGTCTGCTTCAGGAGCATCTAAAGGGTATCCAAAAATTTCTGGTCCATAGACAAGATCGCCATCAATCGCCTTGGCATAGGGGTCAATCAATAGTTTAGCGGGGTTGAAGCGATGACCTAAAGCAGGTAGATAGGGACCATGAACTCGGAACCCATACCTTTGACCGGGTCCTATTCCTGGTATATAGCCGTGCCAAACAAAATCACTGGATTCATCCAAGAACAGGCGTGTCTCTTGACCTTTAGCGTCAAACAGACAAAGCTCGACGCCTGTTGCATTCTCCGAGAACAATGCAAAGTTTGTCCCTTTGCCATCCCAAGTTGCTCCTAGGGGATAGGATCTGCCAGACCAGAGTGCTAAATACATAGAAGAACAGACTCACTGCCTTGAGCATTTGCATCACTTAACCGATAAAAACTTAGATTGCGGCAAGTTAGCCTCGAATAGTTATTACAGTTGGTTAAATCGTGCTTGTCAAATAAATTGTGTAGCCGATAACAAATGCCAAAGTATTGCGACTTGGTGAGATGTTTTGTATCCATAGATACAAAACACGAAGTTACTGCTGAACTCACCAAGAAGGAGGGGTGAGTAGCAAAGAGTTCAGGACGGCACGCAGTGACAAACTGACAAGAGCAAAATTAGTTTGAGCTAGTGGTTGCCAGATGCAAGAGCAAATAGTTGCACAATTTCTTCCCCTTGTCCTGATAAGTAATTAGCAAGTCGGTGTATGGGGTATGCAGTTGAGGGACGACTTCAAGCTACTCGCATTCAAGTACAGAGCAGCCAAAATTAGACGACTACCAAGATGAAGGAGGAGAATGAACCGATTGATCTGATAGAAACTCTAGAAGTGTCTGGAAATATTCCGCCAATTGTTGGAAACCACGAGGCATTAGGCTAAGTCGAATCCAAAGGAATATTTATTAGAGACAATAACAAGACTATACTGTACCAACATAGGGAATCTCCCCACTTATGGTTAATAGCACAAGTCAGACAAAAAGTTTTTCCTTAACACTACCAGTTACTCAGAAGACGCGTAGGATAGCACGAGAGTTTGCCTCAGCAAAGTTGCCACTACTAAAGGCAGAGCAAATTCAGCTGAATACAATCGCTGTGTGTGTAGTTAATGACTACTTGCAAATGATGGGTATTTCTACAGACCTCGAAGCTAGCGACAGCTGGCATCCAGTTGTTCGTCTATGCAGCAATGTCGCTGATCTAGAGGTGACAGGAGTCGGTCGCTTAGAATGTCGCCCGATGAAAGCTGACTGGCAAACCTGCTATGTACCACCAGAAGTCTGGGAAGATCGGATTGGGTATGTAGTTGTGCAATTGGATGAACCATTTCGAGAAGCAACAGTACTGGGATTTATTCAGACTGCCACCGAAGAGTTACTCATTAGCCAACTACAGGCACCAGAAGAAATGCTTGCTCACTTACATCAACTCAGCCAGTCCTCAGCTGGTGCAGTCCCGACTCCAGTGAACTTAAGCCAATGGCTTTTGCATATGTTTGAGAGTAGTTGGCAACCAGTGGAAGCGCTTTTGGCTCCAGCACAGACGAACCTGGCTTTCAGTTTTAGAGGGACTGATGATGCTGGAGAAATAGATTCTTACCATACAGAAGGTAGAGTTAGACGGGCTAAGGTAATTGATTTAGGAGTGCAGTTATCTGGCTATTCAATCGCACTATTCCTAGAAATCGAACCAAAATCAGCTCAAAAAACTGATATTCTCCTACAAGTACATCCTACAGATAACCAAACCTATCTACCACCACTGCTTCAACTTAAGGTGTTTGATGAAACTGGAATGATTTTCCTAGAAGCCCAAGCAAGACGTGCAGACAATTACATTCAGTTGAAGTTTAGTGGAAAACCTGGAGAACATTTCAGTGTCAAAGTCTCACTTGGCGGTGTTAGCATGACAGAAAGATTTGTGATTTGATTGCGTTAAGTCACCTGCACAATCGACAATAATAATGTTCTGTCACTTTGGATTGTTAAAGCACCTTGGTAAGCAGCTTCATCAATTCATAGGTATCGTCTTTTTCCCCATATATTTTGTTAAATTCTCAAGATTTCGGATAATCTCCCGCCTCGAAAGCAGCAAGGGCGATCGCAAATGGTAAGATTCGATGTTCCTGAACTTGAATGCGGGCGTGCAGCGTTTCCAAGGTGTCGTCGCGCAGCACTGGTACAGCAGCTTGGAGCAAAATTGGACCACTGTCTACTTCCACAGATACAAAATGGACGGTACAGCCAGTGATTTTCACTCCAGCAGCAAGAGCCTGCTCGACAGCTTTGACCCCCCGAAAGCTGGGCAACAGACTCGGATGAATATTGAGCATACGATTGGGGAAGGCATCAATCAATACTGGTGTTACCAGTCGCATCCAACCTGCCATGACCACCAATTCAACTTCATACTGCTGTAAAGTTTGAACAATTTGGTGATCGAAATCTTCCCGACGCTGAAAGTCGCGGTGATTTAACAACACAGATGGAATACCCCAACGGGCTGCTCGATCTGCAACCTTTGCCTCTGGATTGTTGTAAACCAACACTAAAATCTGGGCATTGAGTTGTCCATTGGCAATTGCCTTCTGCACCGCCTCAAAGTTACTGCCAGTACCAGAAGCCATAACTCCTAGTTTTATAGGGTTGCCTGCTTTAGGTAAATTGGCTGGTAGGTGAGGAAAAACTAGGCTGGAGTCAACGGTTTCCTTCCGTGACAAAGCGGCGGGAACTGCGTTGACGGCGTTAAAATCAGGGCTAGACTCAGTCATTGCGGCAGGGGGGAAATTCTCAAGATGGGCAAAATATATAGTAAGTCGTGGCTGGACAATGAAGCGATCGCTGCTTGGGTTTTTCTCGTACCAGCACTATTATTACTGGGAATATTTCTCCTCTGGCCGATTGCCTACCTGTTTTATCTCAGCTTCACTGCTGGTAGTTTCACCCTAACAGGTACTCACTGGATTGGCTTAATTAACTATAAGCGCTTACTACTTACTGCCGATTTTTGGCAAGTTCTTGGTAATACCACCTATTTCACAATTGCTACTGTCATCCCTAGTTTGGTCATCCCTTTAGGGCTAGCAGTACTGTTGAATCGTACCTTTGCCTTACGGGGACTACTGAGGAGTGCCTATTTCCTGCCTTCTATCACTTCTCTAGTAGCGGCTGGTTTAGGCTTTCGTTGGCTATTTCAAACAGATGGACCAGTTAATGCGCTACTCAGTTCATTGGGGATTAAACCGATTTTCTGGCTAGGAAGTGTCACTTGGGCTATGCCAGTGCTGATTTTGTTGAGTGTGTGGAAACAGATAGGTTTCAACATGGTGGTGTTTTTGGCAGGGCTGCAAGCGATTCCTCCTAGTCGTTATGAGGCAGCTGAGTTGGATGGCGCTAACAGTTGGCAGCAATTTTGGCACATTACTCTGCCCGGATTACGACCTACCCTTGTCTTTGCAACCGTTACCACTGCTATTTTTACACTGCGGAGTTTTGAGCAGGTGTATGTTATGACTGGCGGTGACCCATTAAATTCAACGAATCTGCTAGTTTATTACGTTTACGAGCAAGCTTTTGCTCAATTTGATTTCGGCTACGCAGCTGCGGCGGCAACAGTGCTGCTAGCGGTAGCACTGTTGCTAGTCTATCTTCAACTACGAGTTTGGGGTGAGGAGAGCCGCTAAACTGGAGTTTTATACTGCATCAGGATAACTGGAACCCGCAGTAGAGTCGCTGCCAGAGCAGAAAGGCCAAATTTTAGCTTCAGCGATCGCGGCAGTTCCTTCCACGAAACCCGCACAAACCCAAAGCGGACGTAAAATGAAGCTAATCGAGGACCTAAACATTCTAGATAAAGCGGCTGTGTTGCAGCTGCAATTAAATGCTGTATCAGATAAGTTCCTAAACCACGACCACGCCAGACGGGAGCAACAACAACACTCCCCAATTCTTGTGCTCGCTGAAAGGAGCGTAGTTGTCCACAAGCCACGATCTGTCCATCACATTCAATCACCCGGAACTGCGAGCAACGTAGCTGGGTGGGGTCTAGCCAAGCTTGCAACACTAGCTTCCGAATTGCCCACATGTCTTGGGCAGTTGCCAGACGTAGGGTACATCCAGCAGGCAGTGCAGAGGTAGAATGAGCCATCGTGACCTGTATCACAAAGATTTCTAATACCAGGTTAAGGCAATGCAAATTCATTCACAATCCCAGCCAACTTCACCACTCTATGAACAGGACTTTTATCTGTGGCTGCAACAGATAGCACAGTTACTCAAAGTTCGGAATTTTGAGGAAGTCGATTGGGATAACTTGATTGAAGAAATCGAGAGCATGGGACGCAGTGAGAAAAGAGAACTGAAGAGCCGATTAATTGTCTTGATTGAACATTTACTCAAACTAATGTATTGGGAAGCTGAGAGAGAAAATACAGAGAGGGTTTTACTTAGATGAGGAAGAATTAAAAGATATTCTGCTTGAAGCTTGGCAAGAAGCTTTAAATCGTGCAAGTCGCGAAGCCTTTGAGGGGATATATTCTGCTAATGAAATCAATAAACTTGTTTCCAAAGATTATCTTATCTCGCGGGCTTTGAAGTTGATTGAGGAATGAGCGATCACAACAACTTCTTAACCTTATCTGGGTCTAGCCCAAGCAGCTTGACCTAGAGTGAAGTTGAGACTAAAGCTACCTAAGGAAGCCCTGCCCATCGGGTCGCTGTAGATAGCTTTTGGATCGACCAATACCTAGTGGCCAATGCCCAGTTTCAGAAGTTCGTCAAAGAGACAGAGCATGTCACCCTTGCGGAACGTCCCGCCAATCCAGACCACTTATCAGATTTTTATAGATACTGTTTTCACCAAAACGGCAAATAATGCAAATACACCGATTATGGTTAAAGCAACCGCAACTGCTGTTGTCAGCGATCGACCAGGAGTATAAAAAAAGTCATCCTGTCTAATTCGCTTAAGCAACCGTTGGTGCTCAACTGTTGCAAAAGCCAATGCCACAATGCCGAGTATAATGAAGCATGCTCCAATCGCCCGGGCGCTGAAAACTACATCGGCACCATTGCCAACCCTCGTCTTCGCTAGAGCAGTCACAATATTGTCGATTCCGAAGCCAAAGCTAATCAGCGAAAGGCAAGTCCGAATCCATGCCATCAGTGTTCGGTCTGCGGCATCCCGGTTTCGCTCTTTGGCAAGCTCATTGGTAAGATTTCTACTAGGTTGATTGTTCAAGTGAATTTATTTCTCATAAGTTAACTACTTGATAGGCCAGACGTTCGTCTACGTGAGCTGAATGGTGAAGGATGATGAACAACCCAAACTTGAATCAGTTCTTGTTCATCAAATGCCTGTCTGCCTTGGCTGGCATATCGTTACAATCGCTGTAATTGCATCTAATATATCCTGCAGTCGCTCAGTCTCTCGTCTCAAAGCAATACAGCCTCATGCAAAACGCGATCACGAATGCGTTCCTTTAACATATCCACTGTAGCGATATCGACCTTGCGATTGAGTAGTCGTTCCAAATCAACTAACAGCCCTCCAGGGAACCAGGGAGTGATTTTTTCCAAATTGTAGTCAACCAGAAAATCAATATCGCTGTCTTCCGTCGCTTCGCCCCGCGCCACTGAACCAAATACCCGCACATTATAGGCTCCATGCTTTTCGGCAATGGCGAGAATCTGTGATCGCTGATCGTACAGCAATTCCTTAATGCCTAACCCTGTTTTGCTAGTTATGCCCCCGCATCCCCAAGTTCAGAGTCTAGACCGAATGGCTGTTTCTAGTCTGACACTTTCAGACAGTTGCCTGCAAGCAGCAGATAAATAAGACATGGTTTGGGGGAGTAGCGTGTTTGTTATGGTGCAGCAGAGGGGCTGGCTTTAGAAGATGATTTCGATTGCGGTTTTCTAGAGTTTCCTTTATCGGCGTCCTGACTTTTCCAGTCTGACAACGGGCGATTCACGGCATTGTTAAACTCTGTAGACACTAAAAGCACATTCACATCTCCACTGGCTTGAGCTGGGGGGTCAACCTGAGCATAGAGAAAACTCTTGTTAAAATCCGGCTTCCCCAAAATCAATCGGTGCGTCTTTTGGTCTTTCAGTCCAACTTCTATACTTGCTTGAGGCTGAGCCAAGCCGTACTCCTGAAGTTGACTGGCTGGAACTTGAAGAGTACGTTCGCTCTTTCCCTGCACCAATAAATCTGTCAAATAAGATATGGCTGGATTCGAAGCTGGAGTCTGAATGGGAGCCTGCATCAACCATCTAGATTGACTAGACTTGTCTTGCCGCTCTAAAAGAAGCGTTCGTTGTTTGGTTTTCACAGTTAAAGACCGTATCTGATCCGCCGTAAAGGAAAAGATTTTCTGCTCCTGAGGCTCGGCTTCCTGTCTCTGGTGAGCGCCCTGAACTTCATAGAAGTAGACAAACCCTCCCAAACCCAATGCCAACAGCAGCAGAATTAAAGTTGTCCGCTTGAGCTTCATAGATTATCTGCGTTTCCACCATAGCAGGACTGCTGTCGCCAAACCGATGACCGGAAAAAGCAATAGAGATGTCCAACCCAGGAGAATTGTTTGCATATGGGTCATGTTGATCCGACGATTTTTTTCTTGCTTTGGACGAATCGATAGCGGTTGATTATTATCCTTGCTGAGCCAGGTGACTGAGTTGAGGAATACATCACTGTTCAACTGCTTGTCTATCAGCCCATCTGAAGCAAAATTAGAATTTCCCACAACTACAAGTCGCGACTCGGATGGCTTATTGCCAGATTTAGATTTTCCTAACGCGCTTCGCGCTTCGCTTCGCTGGGGGCGACTTGCTGCTACACCTAAAATCAAAGGACCTTTACGATCTGTTTTCGGATCAAAATTTAAGTTTTGACTCTTGAGATTGGTGTGAGCCCAACTGTCAGGATATGGATTGGTTATTAACAAAGGAGTTGCCTGAACACTGGGTACTTGAGTCAGTGTAATTGGTTGTGAGATTGGGTAGAACGAATAATTGTTGCCAAAATCTTTGGTGATTGGGTGGTTGCCGTATCGATTAATAACAGGGACAGCAGGACCGTACCCCGCACCTGTGCCAGATATATCGACAACTAAACTGTTATCTAGCTTGATGCCCCAAGCTTTTAGTAAACTGTCGAGATGGGAATTGGTATTAGGATCGATCAGCAGTAGCAGACTACCACCCCGATCGAGATAGTTACTTAAGGCTTTTACTTCTCGGTCAAACAGTGCCTGTTTGGGACCATCTACCACCACAACTGAGGCATGTTGAGGAACAGAAGTCTGTTGCGTTAAATTGAGCGGTGCAGGAGTAAAATTTTTGTCTTTGAGAATAATCAAAGCTTGCGAAATTGCACCTTGACCTACTGCAAGAGGGTGTTCGCCGTGACCTTGGAGAAAGTAAACTTTAGGCTGGGTTGAGCCTGTAATTTGTTGCAGACGACTCGTCAACCTGACCTCCGAAAGGAGATCATTATCACTTACCACCTGCACCAATTGCCGTTTATCCTGAGATTCTAGGTAAACTTCACCTCGGTTGTTGACACCAAACTTTTTTGCGAGTCCTGGTCTAGCTTGTGGATCGACGTACTCAAACTTAAACTTTGAGCTTTGCTGCTGATAGTTTTCAAGTAATTCCCGATCTAGGGGGTTTTGAACACCATCAAATACCCACACCTTCACTGGCTGTTTTAAAGAATGCACTAATTCTCGTGACTGAGGAGCAAGAGTAAATAACCGAGTTTCTGTCAAATCTGTC
>JAFASY010000121.1 GCA_019244235.1 Chroococcidiopsidaceae cyanobacterium CP_BM_ER_R8_30 | reverse complement strand
TTCTGGATCGGCAGAAATGTGAAAAATTTTCCTGAAATTGCCAAGCTTGTAGTGGATGCTGGTCACGTTATTGGTAACCATACCTGGCACCACTGGTACAAGCAGATGGATGCCACCACCGCCGCTCATGAGATAGAAGATACAGCGGCTCAGATCTACGAGACAGTGGGAGTTAGAACAGAATTGTTCCGTCCCCCTGGTGGCTTCCTGAAAAATGGTCCTGCTGGCTACGCCGAAAAGCGGAATTATGCTGTGATGATGTGGTCAGCTGATTCTAGGGACTGGCACTTTGAGTCGCCGCAAGTCCTGATCAGAAATGTCCTCAAGGAGGCACAGCCGGGGGGAATTGTGTTGATGCATGATGGTGGCGGCAATCGCTCGAAGACTGTAAAGGCTTTACCACAAATTATTAGCGACCTGCGAAAGCGTGGGTACAAATTTGTGACCGTACCTGAACTGCTAGCTCTGAGAGATAAAGAACTCAAGGGAATGCCTGTAGTGGCTCCGGCAACTACAGGCAACGCCTATGAAAGCTCCAGCGACCTAAAATCGCAAGCTCAAGAGCCCAAGCTCAAATTGGCACCATCTAACACCACAGAGAGGGCTGCTCGCAAATCACAGAAAGCACAGAATAAACACCTAAAGAAGCTACTAGAGGGTTAACTTCTGTTAGTCGTTGAACCGCTAACAACACCATCAGGAGGAGCAGCAACAGGATACATAGGGAGAGGCTGGTCTAGGTAGTTGTACATGAGCCGGGAAACCTGACGAATAAAATTCCTGCCTCGTGGGTCATCGTATGGACGGCGGACAAAAATTCCTGCCAAATAACGTTTACCATTCGGCATAGTGATGATGCCAGCATCCCCAATGAGAAAACCAATATCTCCGGTTTTATCAGCGATGACTGCCCCTTTCCCTAAACCAGCAGGTAGGAGGGTACGGACGGTAGTCCGGCGCAATAGATCCAAAACCTGTTCCTGACTATTTAAAGAAACCAACTTGTGACTGACAAGCAGCGCTAGCAACTTTACTAAGTCTCTAGGACTAGTCGTATTAGTGCCCCTAAAATCACCTAAAAGATGGCGAATGACAGTGTGCTGCAGTCCCCAGCTAAGGAAGCGCTGATTTAGCCGTGCTGCACCACCTAGACGGTCAATAATCATGTTGGTGGCAGTATTGTCACTAATAGTAATCATCTTGGTCACGGTCTCTAAAGCAGAAAATTTAGTCCATGCCGCTCTATATTGCATAGTGCCAGAGCCACGTGTCTTCAAGTCAGGTCGCATGACTAAACGTTCATTCAACTTCACCTTACCTGCATCTACATCCTGAAAAAAGGCGATGAGGATTGGTAATTTAATGGTGCTGGCAGCAGGAAAAACTCGGCTGCCATTAATGTCTAAATAGTTGCCTGTATCCAAATCCAGGAAAAACATTCCTGAATGGAGAAATTTGTACCGAGTCATCAGGGATGCAATTTGTTGCCGAGGTCTAGTCATTTTCCCCCCTAAAGCGATCGCCCCTGCAAAGGTAGGGTTAATGCTAGGTGCTTGCTCCACTGGTAGAGGTTCCTGAAGAAAGAGATAATCACTCCTGAGCAGTTGTGGCGTTGGTAACTGCACTAACCAATGGTTGGGAGATTGCTGTAGCAGTTGTACTTGATGAGGATCTAATGTGTATCCGGGCGCTAATTCGATCGCCATCCGAGTTGTCTGGGGATCGAGTTGGCTCACCACAATGTCTTGAATAACTGGTCCTACCCTTTGACGGGTTTCAGGGTATTCCAGAACGACTCCTGGCAGATCGATCTCTAGCTTGCTCGGGTCAGTCATCACTTCCACTTGGGGGCGAACTGCCTCATCTGTGGTCAAATCAAGCCGATTTTGATTAGCATTGAAGTGCCAGAAGGCTAAGTTCGCAGCCTTGGCAGTGGAGGCAAACAAAAAAATACTCAAGCAGCTAGGGAGAAGCCATCGCACTTTCAGCACCATATCTTTTGAGCTATGAGGATAATTTAGTTAAGCTTTAAAAGAATACAGCCCTCAGAGTTTTTCGACATATAGATAGCTCTATTTTTTGTCTGAAGTTTTGCAAGGTACCTCATCTAGAGCAGAGCTTCTAGTTAAAAGGGGTCAGGATTCAGGGACGGTCCATTCTTCTTTAGACCCCTGACCTCTAGCTCCTTCTTCGGTAAGTGGTAGCATCTTTCAGTTGCAGAGGTATCATAAGTGGAGATCAAGCCTCAAATCGCTAATGTAAGCAGTTGATGGCTGTAGGGATGGGGTAATGCGTGTATTAGTGGTAGAGGATGAACCGGGTATTGCTCAGTTCGTCTGCCAAGGGTTAAGGGAAGCTAGCTATGCTGTGGATCTAGCTAGCGATGGGGTAGAAGGATTGGATTACGCTTTATCGGCTGAGTACGATGTCATTGTCCTAGATATCTTGCTACCACAGGTAGATGGTCTACAACTGTTAGAGAAACTGCGATCGCATCGTATTAAAGCCCCAGTTCTACTGCTGACTGCCCTCGATACCGTAGAGGACCGCGTCAAAGGTTTGAATGCTGGTGCTGACGACTACCTTGTTAAGCCGTTTGCTTTCTCCGAGTTGCTGGCTCGCATCCGAGCCCTGCTGCGTCGTCCGCCCCTACAAGTAGAAACTGTCTTGCGCATAGGCGAACTAGAAATGGACACTAGCCGCCGGGAAGTACACCGGGCTGGACGCCTGATTGAACTAAGTCAGCGCGAGTTTGCCCTCTTAGAATACTTAATGCGTCATCCTTGTCAGGTTCTGACTCGTACCCAAATTGCAGAACATGTTTGGAACTTCGATTTTGCCAACGAGTCTAATGTTGTAGATGTCTATATCGGCTACCTACGACGAAAGTTAGACCGAGGGTTTGACCATTCATTGATTCACACCTTGCGCGGCGTGGGCTATCGGCTAGCCCCCAAGGAAGATGCGTAGCCTGCGACAACTTGGTTGGGGAACTCTCCGCCTGCGCTTAACGCTTTGGTATGTACTGATCGTGGGACTGTCTCTACTCATATTTAGTGGCTACCTATACCTGCAACTAGAACGCAGTCTGATAGCTCAAACCGATGTTGAACTGCGACTAGCATATGCCCAAGCAGTCGCTGACTTAGAAGATGAGGATGGGAATAACCCTGGGAGTTTTCCGAATACCGAGGACTATCAGAATATAGCTCGTCACTTAAGTCAGGCAAGCTTTGGTGTCCGCATCATCACCTCACA
Source organism: Chroococcidiopsidaceae cyanobacterium CP_BM_ER_R8_30 (assembly GCA_019244235.1). Taxonomy (GTDB): domain Bacteria; phylum Cyanobacteriota; class Cyanobacteriia; order Cyanobacteriales; family Chroococcidiopsidaceae; genus JAFAVL01. Next base: position 29,618 of record JAFASY010000121.1, on the reverse strand, counting down.
GGGCAAGGTAGTGGATGGCTTTGGCAAGTATAGGGAACTGCCTACCTGGGTACCGCAAGTGTCTGGCTATGCCACAGTCACAGCAGGTAGAACTGACTGGCGCCTGTATAGCAACCAGATTAAAACTGGCAATCGTTTGAGTGTTTACTGGCTACAGGTGGGGCAGTCTCTATCATCGGTGAAAGAGATTTTGGCAAGCTTATATGAGCAAATTCTTCTGGGTCTGCCGTTGGTATTGTTGCTGACAGGATTAGGCGGACTTTTCTTAGCTAGCCGAGCGCTACGTCCAATAAACAGAATTACCCAGACAGCACAGGCTATTAGCGCTAACGATCTGACTCGACGCATCGGATACCAGGGTTCAGCCGACGAAGTAGGAAGATTAGCCATCACCTTTGACCGGATGCTGAACCGTCTACAAGCTGCTTTTAACCGAGAACGACGTTTTACTGCCGATGCTTCCCACGAATTGCGCACGCCATTAACGGCAATTAAAGGTCGCATCAGTGTGACCTTGAGCCGAGCGCGTACAGCTTTAGAGTACGAAAATACGCTCTTGGCCCTAGAACATGAGGTAGATCGGCTGATCCGTCTGAGTACTGATTTGCTATTTCTCGCCCGACTGGAGCAAGGTTTCCTCCGCTTTTCACGTTCAACCCTAGTTCTCAGTGACCTACTCGACACAATCTTAGAGCAAGCACAACCCTTAGCTGAGATGCGCCATATTACCCTAATTGAAGACATTGCATCAGGTTTATCTATTTATGGCGACCTGGATTGTCTGATCCGGCTGTTTCTGAACCTGCTAGATAATGCTATCAAATATACGCCAGTAGGAGGTGAAATCACTGTACAAGCAACAGCTCAGGGATCTAACATATGCGTAGCAATCAGTGATACTGGACCAGGTATTTCACCAGAGCATTTGCCGCATCTATTCGAGCGCTTTTACCGCGTGGAGGCTGACCGCTCTCGCAGCACAGGTGGTGCTGGACTGGGACTCGCGATCGCTTGGGAGATTGCTTACGCTCATGGCGGCACTTTGTCAGTCCAGAGTCAGCTAGGAGCGGGTACAACTTTCACTGTTCGCCTGCCTGTTGACGGATAAGAATATTCTTATTCCTCTCTCACTGTCTTCATAATCTAGGAGCGCATCCTGGAAGTAGTGAGACTTAGTCACTTTACAAAATTGAAACTCAGCGATAGTAGAGATAAATATGAATCTCAACAGATGGATGGCGGGATTTGTAGGTGCCGCAGCTAAAGACCATTTCTAACGCCAGAAGCTGTGGCGGAGGCAAGAGAGTGATTCGTTACACCCAACTCCTGCGATCCCAGGCGAAAGCTATCTATCTAGTGTTTATCTTGATTGCCTTAGCGGGTGTTTTGGCCTTTCTAAACTTGCCGAGCGGTGTGTATCCAGAACTATCTTTCCCTCGGATTTCTGTAACCGCCGAGACGGGCGACACTTCGCCCGAAGAGCTGGTGCTAACACTGACTCGTCCCTTAGAGGAAGCTGCTAGTCGAGTCTATGGAGTACGCTGGGTACGCTCTACAACCATCCGGGGCGCAACAGAACTCTCGATAGAGTTTCAGGAAAAAACTAATATCCTGAACGCCCTACAGCAACTACAAGCCCGGATTGCCGAGGTACACAATACTTTGCCTACTGGGGTAAATCTTAACGTTGAGCGAGTTACCCCGGCCACTTTTTCTTCAGTACTGACCTTTAACGTTACCTCAGACACTCTTACCCTAGCGGATCTCCATGACATTGCTCAATACCAAATCCGACCAAGTTTAACTGGGGTAGCGGGGGTAGCTAACGTCCAAATTCAGGGAGGATATGCCTCTCAAGTGGAAGTCCAGATAGATCCAAGGTTGCTTAAGAGCTATGGTCTATCACTCACCCAGGTGGTTGATGCCCTAAAGCGCTCTAATCAGGAGCTAGCGGTTGGTAGGATTGACAAGCTTTACCAGCAGAATTTAGTAATTGCCTCTAACCGAGCACCCGACCCAGCAGCATTAGAGGACATTGTGGTAGCGACTCTTGGACTAGGAAAACCAATCTTCCTGCGGGATCTGGGGCAGGTTTCGGTCTCACATGCAGTCCAGACACAGATCGTTAGTGCTCGTGGCAAACCTGGACTGTCAGTCAACATCTTTCGCCAACCTAACAGCAATGTCGTCTCCGTTGCTGCTGCCGTGCGTCAAGGACTGAAGACCCTACAGCCGAAACTGCCTCCTGGAATTCGAATCCAACCAGCCTACAACGAATCAGGTCTGGTGCTTGATGCCATTGCCAACGTGCGCGATTCTATTATCATTGGCATCATCCTTGTTGTTATTGTCCTGTATTTCTTCCTACGTGAATGGCGTAGCACGGTGATCGCAGCTTTAACTATCCCTCTATCGGCGCTGGCTGCCTTTGTGGTGCTACATCTGACACACCAGAATCTCAACCTCATGTCTTTGGGAGGGCTAGCTGTGGCAATTGGCTTGGTGATTGACGATGCCATTGTGGTGATTGAAAACGTTGATCGGCAGCTCAAAAAGCAGCTCAAGTCCAGCGAGGCGGTGGCAGAAGCTATGAAGGAGTTGGTAGCTCCAGTCACCAGCTCTACAGCCACGACTGTAGCCGTTTTTTTACCTTTGGGTTTCTTGTCGGGAGTAGCAGGTCAATTTTTTACGAGTCTAACGATCTCCCTAGCAGCAGCAGTGATTTTCTCACTAGTTTTGGCACTAACCCTGACACCATTACTAGCTGCTCAGTGGCTGAGAGAAACTAAATCCCACAACACACTCACCATCATTGCCCATCTTGATGCCTGGTATGCTCGCCTGTTGCGTCGGGTTCTAAGAAAGCCGCTTTGGGTGGGTCTGACTGCCCTCGTCCTGTTGGGAATTGGAGTGGGTCTGTTTACTCATCTGGGTTCAGACTTTTTGCCGAGCTTCGATGAAGGCAGCTATGTCCTTGATTACTTGGCTCCACCGGGCACCTCCTTAGCTGAGACTAATGTTCTAGCAAGTAAGCTAGAAGCGATTCTGGCTAAAACCCCTGAGGCTGTGACTTGGACCAGGCGTACTGGTGCACAAAGTGGTCCCTCGGTCACCGTACCTAACAGGGGGGACATTCTGGTCATCCTCAAACCTCAGGGGCAGCGATCTAAAAGCATCTTCCAAATCTTTGAGGAGCAGCGCCAACAGACCAATCAGCAAGTGCCGCAATTGCAGACGGATTTCCACCAACTGCTGCAAGACGAACTCAACGACCTGTCCGGTTCACCAAATCCGATTGATGAACACATTTATGGTCAAGATCCAGCAGTGCTGCGTTCCCTTGCAAACCAGGCACAGAAGCTGATCCAGAATGTCCCTGGGCTAGTGGACATAGCAAGCGATGGAACCTTAGTAGTACCGCAAATAGACGTACATGTTGACCCAACGCAGGCGGGACAGTTAGGTCTAATGCCGGAGGATGTGTCGCTACAGGTCCAGACAGCACTACTGGGTAATGTGGCTACCCAGCTCCGCCAAGGCGATCACTTAGTGGGTGTGCGAGTCCACTTTTTGAACAGCTTGCGCTATAATCCTCAGCAGCTTGCCCAACTGCCGATTGTTGGTACGAGCGGTCAAGTGCTGCCTCTCGCTGCTGTGGCTCGGATTACCCCTAGCACCTCCGAAGAGCAGATCTTACGAGAGAATCAACAGCGATATGTCTCTGTTCACGCTAATTTGCAGGGCAGCAGCCTGAGCGCAGTGGTTCAGGGTATTCAGAAACGGCTAAAGGGCTTACAGCTACCCCCCAGCTACTCCTTGGTAGAGGCGGGGCTCTCTAAAAGCCAGCAGCAATCATTTAAGCAATTGCTGCTTGTCTTAGCACTTGGGATCTTGCTCGTCTATCTGGTACTCGTCATCCAGTTCCGCTCCTTCACCCAACCCCTAGCCATCCTCACAGCTTTGCCTCTGGCTCTACTTGGGGTCGTAGTGGCTCTGTGGTCAACTCACATTCCCCTAAACATTTCCTCATTTATGGGAATTATTCTGCTGGTCGGGTTGGTGGTCAAAAACGGCATTATCCTGCTGCAATATACCAACGATCTACGCTCAGAAGGCGTGCCACTAGAAGATGCACTGGTCAAAGCGGGTGAAGTCCGTTTACGACCGATTCTCATGACAACGCTCTGCGCCATCCTAGGTCTGTTGCCCCTCGCTCTAGGTATAGGTGCAGGGTCAGGGTTGCAAAAACCTTTGGCGGTAGCAGTCATTGGTGGACTTTCTCTCTCTGCCATTTTCACCCTGCTATTTGTGCCAGTTGTCTTTCGAGTCATCTCCCAATTTCGGGTTGGTAAGCCCAGAATCAGGGGGTGATAGATGCCAAGGGGTCTTTCAGTTTCTCAATCACACCATTTTCTACTAGAGGTAAATCGTATGGCATTCTCAAAAACTTTCGTAGCAATCGCGATCGCTGCAGTAAGCACACTACTTCTACCAACTGCCAGCTTTGCGGCTGCTCGCATTACTGCTGCCCAAGCTGAGGCTGCTGCCCTTGGTCGTATCCCTGGCAAAGCATTATCGGCTAAGTACGAGTTTGAAGACGGTCGTTGGCAGTATGCAGTCCTAGTCCAGCAAGGTGGTGCCCTATATGAGGTTGAGGTGAACGCCCAAAACGGACGCGTTATGGATTCCGAGCGGACAACCCCAGCAGAGGAGAGAGCGGAGGCAGCTAAAACAGGGCATGACTAATAACCCAATCTTTAATATCTTGATTACAATGATTATTTGCCCTACAAAAATAACTTAAGGGCAAACAATCGTAGCATCTATTGCAAAAATTATCGGGCGATGAGAATTACAATGTCTGAATCCTAAGTTTTCACTTAGTTGTAGCGTTTGCACCAACTAGAGCTAAGTTTGAAGCAGGCAAGTACACCACCGAAGACTAACATCCCTAAAACTGAATCAGGTTCAGGAACCGATTGAGTAGTGGACACAAAACCTGCACCATGCGGAGATACAAAACCAGTTGCTAGGGGTGTAAGCTGACCAGTCCCTGGGTCTAGAATCCCAACTTGACCTGTCTGGTTTTCTGCCGCATAAGTAGTACCAGGAGTAAAGTTACCACTTATTTTGTAAACAGCTCCATTTTCTGGTTGAGAACTCTTGCCAGTATCGGCAACTAGAAGAAAACTATTAGCTGTGGGAGCATTCACTGTGTCATCTACTTGTGCGGTTAGATCAATGTTGCTCACCTGCTGTTGAGTAGTGCCTGGGTTTTGAATAAAGACTAGCTGCTGATCGCTCTGACCATCTAGGGTCAAAGCTCCTTGAGGAGTGATTCCCAACGAATCAGGATCTTGCAAGTTAAGCGATACAGTTTGATTAGTAGTTTTGTCAAAGGACTGAGCGTTACCAGCCAAAACCGGAGTTAGTTGCACGGTGTTACCTGAGGATGGCAGTGTCAAACTAGCTACGGCTGGAGCTGTGTTAGGGTCTGAAGCTGGATTTGAGGCACTAATGAAGACCTGACCATTCAGAAAAGCCAAGTCGTCATAGCCACCACCATGAGGTGTGGGTGATGGAAAAGTGTATTGTGTTTGTCCACCTGTCGAGGGATTGATAATTGTCAATATGGGGTTAGCGTCTTCATTAGATAATGCCCACAGTTGACCATCAGTGGGGTTAACGCGAAGACCATCATTGTGACCTGGAACAGTAAAGGAGTTCAATAACTGTCCACTAGTTGAATATTCAACTACCGTGCTGTTCAAGCTATCTGAACCATCGGGCGCATGAAAGTCACCATAACCGATAAAGACATTGTTGCCAGAAACGGTAATCGAGTCAGGGGCTGAACTACCAGCAGGATTTGGAGCAAATACCGAAACATTGTAACCCGGTTGTACAGATAAGGGCGCAGCTACGGCTTTTTGGGAAGACCATCCTAAGATGGCAACGAGTGCGGAGCTGGTTATTATAACTTTGGATAGCTTACCAGCTGATTCTTTGTTCATAGAATCCTTTGAATTTAAAACCCAACCCTTGAAGTCTATGACTAGCAGTTTAAGAAAAAGATAAGAAAGTTTTAAAAAACTATTAGACGAGCTGCGGTGAGAGCCTCTACGTACTGTTCGGTTGCCACAGGTTAACGCTTCAGGGTCTCACGGGCTCTGCCTAAGCCCCCCCGGATATCCGCCAGCTCTCTGGGGTATCAACAGAATACAGCCGATATGAAAACTGCGATCAGCAGGGATTTCTCGGCAAACACGTGTTGGATGGTGCCTTTGGCTCGGCGGCAAACGAACGCTAAAGCAGCTTCCCACGCCGAGTTCACTAGTGACGGAAATTGTTCCCTGGTGTAGCAGAACAATTGCCTGGGCAATCGCCAATCCCAAACCTGACCCACCGGATTGGTAGTGGCGGGAGGATTCAGCTCTCTAGAAGCGATATCTTTGGGACGTATGCCCTCTGGATACCGCAGCGCTACCTGAGCATTGCTAGCGATTGCCATCAGGGGGCGTAGCTCGTGGGATGCGTCGGCGGTAAATTGCTTCAGTTGGATAAAGCTGTGTTCGATGGGCTGCATTGCCTGCCGCGTCAGCAGTATGCCACCTACACCACTCAATCCCAAGGCGATCGCAATGCCGCCTATCATGCCCCAATCAAGGTAGCGCATTGCTTCATCAAATTCTTCTAGAGATTGGCTGGCGCGGACATAGCCGACTAACTGCTTATTGTCGCTGTTCGTCACAGGCAACGTGACCCCCTGAAGGCGGGGATTGCCCGCCTGAATCTGCACTGCATCTTTATCCTGCAAACGGCAGGTTCAGCACATAGCGTCCCTGACGAGCAAGCGTCCGCCCCTGAAGGTCAAACCATTCCAGTGCCTGATCCCGTACCAGCAAATTCTCGGTGGGAAAATCAGTCTTGCTGGTTAGTTGTCCCTGCTCTAATTCCACGCTGTTAGAAGCACCCTGTCCTAGCGTAATTAATCTAGCGGTCAACTCCTGACTGAGGCTATGAGCAAAATCGTAGGTGATCGCCTGAGCAAATTCCAATCCCTCAATACCATCAGTTGCATAGTCAACGCTGTGCTTTTGATACCGCAAATCTTCGATTATTGGACGGGCGATGCGGTCATCGTCTTCTATCAGCAAAATTCTCATGGGTATCTAATTGAAAGAGCCGGAGTGCATTACGGCTACTGTATTTCTGTTGTTACTCATCTATCTTGCCAGATAGTGAAGACGCAACTCTTCTTTGTTTCAGACTGAGGTAAATGACTAGGCTCAGAATGATGGAGATAAACAGTATACTGTTTCCAACTGTACCGTAACCAAAACCGCCATCCTTAGTTGGTTGGGAAAGCAAATCGCCAATAGAGGCTCCTATAGGGCGCGTCAAAATATAGGCTAACCAGAACGCCAGAATGCCATTCATTTTAAAGTAGTAGTAACTGATTGTAATAAAGGCGATCACAGAACCAAACAGCAGGACTGATAGCGGATAACCCAGGTTGAGTGCCTCCGATGCGAGACCACCGGTTGCAGTCCCTAGTGCAAAGGTGAAAAAGATTTTTGATTGAAGAAAAAAGATATCTTTTTCTAGTTATTAGACTTGCTTAATTATGTTTTCTGGTCAACTCTCTGACACTAACATCTAAGTGATTAGGGTTGCCAAATGTGCTGGGCTAACAATCTTCTCGGTAGAAAATTTTCAGTTTTTGGGAAAACTTTTCGAGTTCTTGACATTTGTCACCTAGTGTAAGGATATAAATTTAGCTCAAAGGTATTTTACGCCATGAAGACTTCCGCGAAATTAGCTGTAGCAGCTGCTTATATAGGTAGTTTATGGTTTGTCGTAATAGCGCAAACTGTACAAGCAGCACAATCATCACCTCAAGCGACAATGGTGTCCCAACCTCAAAGCTATACCCAAATTGCTGAAGCTAGCGATGGTGACGGGGAGGCTAACAATTCTGCCAAAGAGCAGACAGAGGCAACTAAATTGCAATCGCTAGCTAAAATCACGCCTCAGCAGGCCCAGCAATCTGCCGAAACTGCCCAAGGAGGCAGAGCTAGTCGTGTAAAGCTAGAAGATGAAAATGGCAATTTGGTTTATGCAGTCACCATTGGTCAGCAAGAGCTGCTAGTGGATGCTGGCAACGGTCGAGTTCTTTCCAGCAGCAACCCAAACACTGAGCAAAACGAGGGTATCCAGACTCGTAGCAGTATTCAAGTACCAAATTCTAGTCGCAGAGATAGCGAAAATAACGATAGTAGAGAAAAATAGTAAGGTCAAAAACTGATGGCTAATAGGGTGGTAAAGTTTTTTCAACTTGCCCAAATAACTAGTGGCTAATAAAATCTAAATACTAATTTGGTGCTGTGGAAGATTTACAGCTCTCTCACTATGCAATTCAGTCTTGGTAGTTAAGACAGTCAGTGAATAGACTCTTATTCTCCAAACCAAGAAACAGGAGCCAACAAAAGAGAGAAGCAGACTCATAAGCAGCACCTTTATCCAGCCATTGCGGTTACAGAATGGGTTTATTGTCAAACGGGATTTTACAATTTTGGTCTGAGCTGGTCCGCTGCTTGGGTCAAAATCACTACAAGTTTCGCTGACTGGACCGTAGGGATAAATGGCACACACAATTCCATCAGCTCCATGGTAGAAGCAACAAAGTTGACAGTATGAGGGGCAATTGCTTTGCATCTGTTTAGCTCCATCAAGCATTTTAGTATTTGTTATAGGAAACCTTCCTAACTTCATTAAGGTTGTTCCTGCTTGTCAAATTTCTTCAAAAGGTTTTATAATTAGGCATATTTCTAACGGTAAAAACATGATTTATAACTTAAGGATTGGGGAATTTTCACTTTGATTTCATTTTTACTTCCTAAGAGAATGTATGGATTGTTCATATCTCTATTCTCTCTAGTTTTTTAAAACTTAACTACTTTAAGATAAGAATATTCTTATTGCTGTCTTTCTATCTTCATAGAATTCAACGCTAGTGTATATTGAAGTCAACAGTACACCGCCGTGCAAAAGCGGTGCCTGCGATAACAGCCTTCCGTGGTCAAAAGAGCCTTTTCACCCTAGCAGTTGATTCAAATCCGTCACCTGTTCCAATCTACTTCCGTTTATCGAGAGCATTAAGTGTGACCATTAATTAGCCCGCCGACACTCGATAAGTTGCCAGTCCACAGCATTTAACGGCTTAGCTATGAGTGTAGTCATTTGACACTCCCCGGCGATCTGCGCACGGTCTCAATTCATTGAGGTTGCACTTTAGACAAACTGTGAAGAGAATGAAATGAGTCAAAAGCAACTTCACGTTCATCCAGAAATTGGCTAAACGGAGATTTGGTAGAAAATATTTGACCATGACATCTTGCAGGATTAGGAATTGTCATTAATTCCATTGCTTGTTTAAGATCAATTTCCGCTCTTTTGAAAGCAATAGTGCGACCAGTAGTAATAGTTTGGGCCGAAAGAGACGATTCTCGACTTAAATCAAGATCTGGTATCACCTGCCTTTGCACATTGAGCACTTCATCTAGCAAAGTAGTTACTGTAGCCATAGAAAAGCTTGCAAGCACGATCCCTACCACTGTTCTCATCGCTTTCAACCAATTACTCATCTTCTGCTCCTGTGTTTTTTATACTAATTACTAATGCGCCTTTCTAGCAGCACGTTGCGGAATCACTAAAATGCAAACCACAATTAACACAAGGATTGTTGCAGAAGCAGAGTAACGACTTAGCTCCAGCCCTCCTTTTGCATGGGGCTTATCTAAGAAGTCACCAACAACAGCACCCAGAGGTCTCGTCAGGACGAATGCAATCCAGAAAAGAAGCGTATGAGAAATTTTTGTGTAGAAGTACGCAAGCATAACAGCCAGTAAAAGTCCACTGAAGATTACTGCGCCACCAAGATAGCCAAGACCGGCTGTGTCAGCAGTCCAATCACCCAACGCCGTTCCGAGGGTTTGTGAAAACGCAATTGTCAGCCAATAGAAGAATTCCGCTTTTGGTGAGCTAACAGAGCTTACATTTATAGTGCCTAATGACCGATACCAAACAAATAGCGATCCCATGAGTAGGGTAAATAAAAGAGCTGAACCGCCTGTGTAACCAATACCAAGAGAGCGATCTGCAAAATCTGCCAGCGTGGTGCCGACAGTTGTCGATGCAATGATTGTCAGCCAGTAAAGAAATGGGTGAAATTTTTTGGCGAATATTTGTGCTATGACGGCAGCAATGAATATAGCAGCAAAAATTCCTGTACTCGCCAAGTAGCCAAGCTTCATGGACATCGATACTGCGTCGCCCCCTGTTTCTCCAAGGGTTGTTGCAAATATTTTTATGATCCAAAAGCCAAGGGTAACTGCTGGAACCTTGCTAATCCTATGGCGGACATTAACCGAATTGCGGCTATCTAAGTTCATGATGTTTGGCTTCCCTTGAAGTTTTTTTACAACCGATAGCTTATCGAGGAATATAGTAAGAACTCGAAAAGATGCTCTTTCTTGTTTCTTGACGGTCATTAACCTTGCTTAAACGAATTTGAGAAGATCTATTCATACCGCGGGCTCTCCATCGGTCGATGACATCAGTGGATTTTCATGGCGTGCTTTAGATACAAACCACCATTTCCAGGCTAAAATCACAAATTAAGAAGGAGATGAGACAACGATAAGAAGGTTCTTATTCTTATAGTTTTTAAGTTCTAGATTTCTCATGAGATAAGAATACAGCTCTTACCCTGCCTGTCCAATCATCTCAATAATTTTCTGCTTAAATTCAGTTTTAGGGATCGCAAGACTATAATTGATAGTTATTGAAGCGGCAGCTGAATTAATTTTAATTGCTTGTACGCCAGTTAAAGATTGAAGGCGTGAGAGCAGATATTCAGCATATGATTTATCTTGGCACAGCTGAGGAATGCGTAATCGGACTCGACCATCTATGTCATGAACGAATTCCAGGTCAGTATTGGATTGACTAATACTGCCCCCTAATGATGCTTTCTGACGTACCTGGCTAGAAACAGAAAAGCCTTCTTTACTTTCTATATAATTGAGCAAATCAACCAAATAATTCTGTACTGCTACTAAACGCTCTCGTCCTTCTAACTCGTTTATGTGATTAGCACAGTCAATTGCGTTAATAGTCTTACAAATATTTTGATACAAAGGACTGCATCGATTAATATCGTTGCTTAGCTCTTCTGCAAATTTATATAATGAGACAGTTTTAAATTCGGGATGAATCGAGTCTACTCGTCTCACAGAACGCACAAAAGCTAGACCAAGCGATCTCTGCTCCGAAGAAGAGAAATAGAAAGCTTGACTGCTAAAGTCTCTGAAATTCGAGAAGGTATTGGAAATCTTTTGGTTAAGCTCGATGGCTTGGCGATCGCTAATATAGGGACCGTAACGATACACAGCCTTCGCCCAGCCAAAATAAATTACTATGACATACAAAAGTTCTATTGCTTCTGGAGAACCTAAATCATAGACTTCTGGACACTCCTGTTTAAAGAATTCCAATTCGTTTTCGTTAATAATGCCATAAAGCCGCTTTTGCAAGACCTCACAGGCTATCAGGAACGGATTGACATACAGTGCTTCCACCTGGTCTCGCTGCCGCTCTTTTTCTGCTGATTGTTGTTCATTCCAGGTCCAAACAGTCCAGCCTGCTGTAGCAGTAGCTGAGAGGATTGATAAAATGATGCCAATTGCTCCTGGTTCCATCACAATCTCCTAACAGTAACACTTTCATAGAGGTAGCAACAGAGTTTTATCACATTTTCTAAAATCTATACTTGGTTGCAGTTATACCAGGTAAAGAAAATATCATGCAAATCCTCGCCATTTCCGGCAGCCTTCGCGCTGGTTCAACCAACTCTCATCTCCTTCGCGCGGCGGCATGTTTGGCTCCTGAGAACATGAATTTCACGTTTTATGATGGGTTGGCAGATCTTCCCCATTTCAGCCCTGAACTTGACGGCGACAACCCACCTGCATCTGTTATTCATTTACGCGAATTGCTCCAAGCAGCAGATGGCATACTTATCTGCACGCCAGAGTATGCTTTTGGAGTGCCAGGGTCGCTTAAAAATGCACTCGACTGGACCGTGTCTACCTGCACCTTTTCCAACAAACCAGTAGCAGCCATTAGCGCCTCCTCCACCTATATGGGTGGAGATAAAGCACACGCATCTCTTCTACTAACGCTAACTGCATTAGGAGCAAATATCTTGGAGTCAGGAAAGCTAATGATCGCAGCCATTCGTACAAAAATGAATTCTGACGGTGAGGTAACAGACTCGGCAACGGTGCAATCGCTAAAATCGGTTGTCGATGCCCTAGCGCAAGCAATTGCTGCGCCTCACACTATATCGTGAACCTAAGCTCATGCAAAAAACCGTACTAGTAGCCAAGAATATGCCAACTCTTTTCCACTCTACCGTCCGTTCTATTACGTTAGCGCTACTGGGTGTTGGCACGCTGATTGCCATGCCTGCAAATGCAGCTACTTTCGAGTTAGTCTACAACGGTTCGTTTAATAGCTCCGACTCACTAAATCTCGAAGGTTTGCCACCCGAAAATTTCTCTAGCTTGACCCCATTTACCGCCACTGCCCTTTTCGACGACACCAGCCCGAATCTAGCTGCTCCTGTTGGAAGCTTCTGGGTTCGTCGCCTATTCGCCGCTCTTAGTAACCCTGACAGTAGGAGGAAGCACCTACAATGTAGCCACTTACAATCAAGATCCGGTGCGCGGAATTACAGTAGCAGTTTTCGATCAGAGCACGCCTTACGGTCCTGGTCATTACGCTGTTGGATTCCTGCAAAACCCGGTAGCAGATGGTGCTGGGTTTATTGGAGATTGGCTGTCTGCCTCGCCGAATTTCAGCGCCACGCATCTTGTAACAACGACTTTCACGAACTATGTGGGTGTCGGCTACGGGTCTGGTCCCAATGATGCCAATAACAACCCCACAGTAGTTCCGATTCCCTTAACTAATGCTGCGGACAATGCCTATCTCCTCACGCTAGGCAACTACGATGAGGATTTTACTCCTGGTGTGCCTGCGAATACAGCTCAACTCATAGCAGTGCCGGAACCAGATTCCAGCATAACAATACTGTTGGGATTCGGCTTAATCGGTATCAACCAGTTGTCTCACAGCCGTAAACATTAATTTGAAAAAAAAACCAGCCTACCACAGCTGGCCAAAAGAATCTTTGTTGTGTTGTTCTCTCAAGACAAGGAAACCCAAAATGCGCGCTCCAGAGCCACATCGGGTAATCTTTCTTAACATTATTGTAACTCCAAAGACAGATCTTTTTAAAAGAAAGTTCCAAGCTAATTTTCTTTTGCCCGCGAGAGAAATCCATGCCCCCGCTGAGGCTGCCCCCAAAGTACGCGCTCTTGCTTATAGATAGCCATACCTGGCTTTGCTCCTTTCAGCTTGTAGACATGCTTTGGTTCTGTGTAGACAACTGGTACTTGGTCGCTTTGGCGAGAGCGGCTGTAGTAAGCGGCAAGATCAGCAGCAAACTGTAAATCTGCCTCCTCTGGTACAGCCCCTGGATCTAGACGCAGTAGCAGGTGGCTACCAGGAATTTCTTGAGCATGGAACCAAAGGTCATAATCTCCAGCCTGACGAAAGCTGAGCTGGTCATTCTGACGGTTGTTACGACCGATCAAGACTTCAAAACCGTTAGGGGTGCGATATCGATGAAAGTTTGTGTTAGATGCCTCCAAAGAAGTTGGACTGCGACGCTCATATCCTGAATCTTCTAGATAGTGTTGCCCAATTAACTCCTCGCGGATTTCCTTAAGCGCTGCTAAATCTTCTGGTGTTTGATAAGTTTCTAATTGAGCAATCGCATCTTCCACTTGCTCCAGATAGTGAATCTCCTCATTCACATCTTCTAGCAACGGCTCAACGGCATTCCGAACGCGTTTAAGTTTTTGGTGACGCTTGTAGAGGCTCTGAGCATTTTGCACCGCATTTTTTTCTGGTTCTAACGAGATTGTTACTGAGCAGTCGCCCTCGAAGTCGGGTAGAGTCATTGTTTTCATCCCTGGTTGCCAGTCCTGGAGGTGAGCCATTAGTAAATCAGCTTGTTGCCGATACTCCTCGGCTTGGTCAGATTGCTGTAACCGTCCTTTAAAGGTGCGAGCTTTAAGCCGCAACTTTTCTAGCAGACTATTGAGTTTCTGCGTGAGCTGATGCCGCAACTGCGTAAATTCTTGTTGATTCAGTTGCGCAATATAGTATTGGTTGAGTAACTCTTGAACTGTTGGGACTTTTTCGAGAACGCCCCAACCCAATACTGTGTATCCGTCTAGGGTCCAACCTGGCTCAAACTTGCCCTGCTGTAGCGCTTGTAGCCATTCCTGCCAATAACGAAAGAGTTGTTGCCAATCAGATACCTTTAGGGCGTCGGTTGAGCAATCGGGGTCTAGTCCAGCCGCAAGTGCCATTGACTGCACCAGCGCCGGACTCAAGCCACGATAGTTCTTTAAAAGACAGCGGCGCAAGGGTCCTGGGACCAAACTCACCCGTTCTTGCCAGCGCTCCTGGGATTCATGCAAGCTAGGAACTGCCCAGGTTAGTGCTGGCGGTGGTTCATAGAGCTGTCCAGTTTGAATCGGACGGACGCTGGATTGCTGCTGGCTGACTTGATGGGCGGCAGTGACAATCTCTTGATTTGAGTCAGTGAGGATAACGTTGCTATATTTGCCCATAATTTCAACATATAGATGCCAAAGGGCAGGTTCTCCTGGACGACGAGCAAACTGCAGATCGACAACTCGCTCCCAAGGGGCGACGCTAGGGCAATCTACCAATGCTAAACCGCCTAGCTGGTGTAGCAGTTGTTGGCTGAAGGTGAAGGTATCTGGTATACGAGGTGGTGGATCGCTGATGCAAAGATGAGCAGCTTGAGGGTGCCATGAAATCTCCAGCCACCCCCGCCCCTTGAGCGTGCGTAATCCAATCGCTATGCGATAGCGATCGCGCTGATACACCTGTTCGGTACGCGCAGGTAGCCAGTTGGCGCGTAACTCGTTACAAGCAGCACTTAGTGTGGTGAAGTCAACTTGTTGCAATTGTCTTTGGCGTTTTGAGGGTGATTTTGGCGTTGTAAGTCGGAATTTTTGTAGATACTATGAACAGTAGCTAGCTAAAAGCTTCTTACACTCCGCTCTGCGTCAATAAACATGGACATTCAGCTAATCAACATCGGTTTTGGCAACATTGTATCTGCCAACCGAGTGGTTGCCATTGTCAGTCCAGAGTCTGCTCCTATTAAGCGTATTATTACCGATGCGCGAGATCGAGGACAGCTGATAGACGCAACCTATGGACGTCGCACCCGGGCCGTGATTATTACTGACTCTAGCCATGTTATCCTTTCGGCAATTCAGCCGGAAACCGTGGCAAATCGCTTTGTGATTGGTCGCGATCCTCATATCAACAATTAAACTTGGTCATCAATACCGAATTAGTAACGGGATGTGGAATAGAATAGGGGGATGTTTTTCGTCTGCTCAGTTGGACCCAGATGACACGAGTTTTGCCTACCTCAGCTGTTATAGTGAAGGAAAGCCTGCCCAGTGGCAGACTTATTATACTGACAGGTCCTAGCGGAGTTGGCAAAGGTACGCTAGTGAGATCGCTCTTGCAGCGCCATCCAGAATTGTACCTCTCGCGCTCAATGACAACCCGCTCCCCGCGTCCAGATGAAATTGCTGGACAGCACTACGACTTTGTTAGCCGCAGCCAGTTTGAACAAATGATTGATGCGGATGAACTACTAGAGTGGGCTGAGTTTGCTGGAAACTACTACGGTACTCCCCGTAAACCTGTGACGGAGCAAATCGCCCAGGGCAAGTGGGTATTGCTAGAAATTGAGCTAGAAGGGGCACGAAAGGTCCATCAGAAATTTCCCTCAGCGCTCCGCATTTTCATCTTGCCACCTTCTCTAGTAGAACTGGAGCAGCGTTTACGCGGTCGAGGTCAAGACTCTGAAGTGGCGATTTTACAGCGTCTTGATCGTGCCAGAGCAGAAATCGAGGCTGCTGGTGAATTTGATATTCAGATTATTAATGATAATTTTGAAACCGCTTTAAGTCGCGTCGAAGCTGCCTTGTTTGGCAGGGAGGAAGGGAAAGGGGAGCGTCCCCCAACCCCAATTCCTACTCCCTGTTCCTAGAACTAATGGCCGAAAACTTTTTGAATGACTGGTAAATAATCATTCAACAGGTAGGCAACTACCGCACCGCCAAGGCCACCAAGTAGGAAACCAGTAGCCCATTCGTTCCAGCCCTCCGTTGTTTTGCTTACAAGTTCATTGGGAGGGTTGGGTGTTGTCACAGTAGCAACAGGTTTAGGTGGATTGCTATTGGCATAGAGAGCAATACTAGCAGCCGAGATGACGACTAGCCCTATGGTTGATAGTAACCCAGCTAGATTAGCAATGTCTGTATCGCGAAGTGGACCAAGTTTGGCAAAGGGACCGAACAGCCAATAGCCATGAGCCATGCCGATTTCCAAGCCTCTCCTCTGCAAAGTTAGACCCTTGCGGTAGGCGGGTAAGTTATTAATGAACCACTTGCTCAGACTAGAATCGTTAATCGGAGTTTCTAGGTTACCAATTTGTGGATCTCCATATGCCGGAAAGACGACTTCTCGATTCCTGGGATCGCTAGGGCGATCTTTTGATGCGTTGACTGCCTGCGCCATATTTCTTGTTGGTATCTAGTAATGACAGTTGTGGGATCATTTTAAGTGAACAAATGGGTACGAATTTCAGTCTTAGTAACGAACTTTAGAAAAATTAATTGAATTGAACATAAAGTGAAGAGTTAAAAGACAAATTTTTTACATTAATCAAATCAATATCTATCTGTGGATGCATTGACAGCTAAAATAGGCTTTGAAGCTCACATTCATGTTAATTAGATAACGAGTTTCAAAGCCTATTTTTCTAGTTTGAAAGTGAGCGCTACATCGCTTAAAAACCCTTTTATGGCATTGGATGGAAGAGGAGATCGGGGAAAAAGTAGTTAAATACAGCCCAGGTACTGAAGGCAACTGACACCGAAACAACGGCAAGAACTGGTGCGAGAGAAAGATACTGAAGGAAATAAGATTTTTGGTCTTCTTTGTTTTGCTGCGCCATGTGGATTATTCTCCGATACAAATTAACCAGTTAAGCTAAGCTAGCGCGGGGAAACAGGAATTTCTTCATCTTTTGCAAATAGATCCCCAGACAGAAATTCTTGCAGTGCTGCTACAGGCCAAGCAAAGCCTGACAGGGCAATTGGTAAAGCTAAAGGCAAATCAATCTTGATTTCTTTCGCTTCAGCAGAACCTCCTGCGGCTTTTTTGGTTGCTCTAAGATAGCCACGACCTGCCCAACCAATCCATCCGGCAATATAGAGAAAGAGGATGCTAGGAATCAGGAAGTCGCCTGCGTGATTGAGGCGACCATCCACGATCAGATGCGGTAGACCCTCTGGTCCGCAAAGTGCACCTGAATCAGCGTAACGTTTAAATCGATCTTGTGCCCCTGTCGTGTCTGTCGTTGCACGGGCATTAGCTGCCCGTTGGAGAAATTCAGGTGACTCACTGCAAGGTACAAGGCCAGCCCCAATCGCTAATGCTGCTGGGGCAAAATTGAACCAGATACCAATCACAAGAATCAGAGCAAACAATCGTCGAGCCATGAAATTGTTACCCTTATTACAAAACAAAAAGTTCGCTGTACAAAACGAAGCGGCTTGTACAAGTTTTTAACGCGAGTTTGGCTTGAAGCAGAACTCCACTGCACCAACTTTGCGAAAAGCACAGCCGTTCGCAGTTTGGCTTACCAACTTGCTCTCTTGAACTTGTAAGTCATCATACTCTTCTTTGGAGATCCCAAGATAGTTTAGGTAAATAAAAGTTTAAATTTCTTAAACCAGATGGCAAGCATTTTAGCGATCGAAACAAGTTGTGATGAAACATCAGTGGCAGTTGTTCAAGACAGGCAAGTCTGTAGTAATGTCGTCTATTCGCAAATTTCCGTTCACCAGCCGTATGGTGGGGTGGTGCCAGAAGTAGCATCGCGCCGACATTTGGAAACGATTAATCAAGCGATCGCTTGCGCTCTTGAGCAAGCGCAGCTGCCTATTTCGAGTCTTGATGGTATTGCAGTTACCTGTGCGCCTGGATTAGTAGGAGCGCTATTGGTAGGATTGACCGCAGCGAAGACTTTAGCTCTGGTGCATCAAAAGCCTTTTTTGGGGGTTCATCATCTAGAAGGTCACATCTATGCCAGTTACTTAGACGAGCCGGAGTTGGAACCACCGTTCCTCAACTTGTTGGTTTCTGGCGGTCATACAAGCTTGATCTATGTTAAGGCTTGTGGCTGCTACGAAACTTTAGGACAAACCCGCGATGATGCAGCTGGTGAAGCCTTTGATAAGGTAGCAAGGTTGTTGCAACTAGGGTATCCTGGCGGTCCAGTCATCGACAAGTTAGCAGCTCTGGGGAATCCGCAAGCTTTTGTGCTGCCAGAGGGGAATGTTTCCCGACCAGGTGGTGGGTATCATCCCTATGATTCGAGTTTTAGTGGTTTAAAAACAGCGGTTCTACGGTTAGTACAACAATTGCAGCAGGATGAACAACCATTCTCCATACAGGATTTAGCAGCCAGTTTTCAGGAGACTGTGGCACGCTCACTGGCTAAACGAGCGATTGCCTGTGCCCTTGACTATCGTCTCAACACGATTACCGTTGGTGGAGGCGTAGCAGCTAACAGTGGGTTAAGAAAGCACCTCCAAGCTGCTGGTGCCGCTCACAACCTGAGAGTGCTATTTCCCTCACTTAAATTCTGTACAGACAATGCTGCCATGATTGGCTGTGCCGCAGCCGAGCATCTCAATCGAGGTCATACTTCCCCACTAACGCTTGGTGTCCAGTCTAGACTATCCATTACTGATGTGATGCAGTTGTATCAGTAATGAACACCCCATCTATCCTTTATGCATAGCCAAGATAGAGCAGATTTGACGAGCGACGACATCTGGTTGTTCTACCATTGCTAAGTGCCCGCACTGGGGGATTTCGATTACATTAGCCCCACAAGCAGCTTGAAACAACGGGTGAAAGCTTGCTAAATGACGGACATACTTAGGTTCCATAATTGGGTCTAGGGCACCAGCCAGGAAATAAACTGGCTGCTTAAGCTGGGATACGACCTGCGGTAGGCGGTTAACTTCTTCCTCAGTTGTGGAGTCTAGTAACGTTCCCAAAGCCGCTTCTTGGGCAGCCTGGACAAAATCAATTAATCGTTGACGACCCCAACAGCGAGCAATTGGACTCGCTACACTGGTACGAGTCAACGCTAAATCAATTAAAGGTAGTTGGCACAGCCAGCGAGGACGAAGTTTTAGCAGTCGCTGACCAACCAGGCGAAACTGCTCAAAAGCTTCCTTAAGATAAATACCACCACCAGCATTAATACAGATCACCCCCTTGACATGTTGAGGTAAGTAGTCAGCTCCCCATAGAGCAATGGTGCCTCCTAGTGAATGCCCAATTAGCCAAGCACTAGTAATATTTAACTGTTGCAGTAGGACTGCCAAATCCTGAGCATATGCTATTGGAGTATAGCGGGTGGTCACTACGGAATTTAGGGTTGTTGGATCGCCAGACGATCTAGGTTGAGCTGGCACGGGCGTGCTGCCAGAGTCGCCCTTGGTAGAAGGTTGAGCTTGTGACTGACCAAAACCGCGCAAATCGTAAGTTAGGCACTGGTAATTCGGTGCCAATCTCTCAGCCAAAGGCTGCCAGTAACCACGGCTCAAAAGCCAACCGTGGATAAATACTAGAGTATGGGGACTCGTAGTTGGAGGCGTTAGCTCGTAGGCGTGCCGCACTCCTAGGATGTCAATGGTTGCCATATTAACATCGTATCTTTACAATGACCGAAACGATGATTTATTGACACACACTTCTCCCCTAACCAAAGGGCATTGTAAGCAAGGTACTCAGGTAGAGTAGAGATAGTGCTAGCTGCTACGGTTCGATCAAAATGTTCACGGCTTCAGAAACCTCTGTTATTGGGCTGACTGTATTGGCTGCGGTTGCGATACTAGGTTGGGGCTTTTATCGAGCCAGACCTTTTGGCAAACTAGGAATATTCGCTTGGTTGCAATCCGTAGTGTTAATGGCTCCCTGGCTGCTGTTATTTGGCTTATTAGCAACGGGGATATACATCAACATTGTGGGCGTCTTATTTTTGTTAGTAGCTTCTGCCGGGATATATATCTGGCTGGGAAATCGAATTAGAGCTGCTGGTCAAGATGCGATACTGCGCTCAAAAGCTGTAGATAAGTTGAACCATTCCACTCAAGAAGCCGAGCCAATCGCTCGGTCAGATGGTGCGGCGAAGCCAGATCAACAGCTAACGAACGTAGATGTCATATCAATCAATAATGAAGATCTAAGCGCGATTCGCGGAATTTTTGGGATTGATACGTTTTTTGTCACACAGACAATTCCCTATCAAGAAGGGGCGATTTTCAAGGGCAATCTGCGGGGAGAACCAGAAGCAGTACATGCACGTTTGACTGCCAATTTACAAGAGCGACTTGGCGATCGTTATCGCCTTTTCTCAATCGAGAGTCCTGAAGGGAAGCCTGTTGTCATTATCCTTCCTAGCCGCAACGATCCGCAGCCAACGACATTACCGCAAAAAATCTTAGCGGTTATCCTTTTAGCAGCAACGATTGCCACGAGTCTAGAAACTGCTGGACTCCTACTGGGCTTTGATTTTTTCACCAATTTAGGGCAATTCCAGCAACCATTACCCATCGCTGCTGGAATCTTGGCAGTTTTGGCAGCTCACGAAATTGGTCATCGGTTGGTGGCTCGTCGTCACCAGGTGCGTCTTAGCCCACCCTTTTTTCTGCCAACTTTACAAATAGGTGCTTTTGGTGCCATTACTCGGTTTGAGTCATTAGTGCCGAATCGTAAAGTTTTATTTGATGTGGCAGTTGCCGGACCAGCTATTGGGGGTATTGTTTCCCTGTTGATGCTGGTGGTGGGCTTGCTGCTTTCCCAGCAGGGCATAACCTGGGGTTTTAACCCTGGTGTATTTCAAGTGCCATCTGAGTTTTTCCAGGGATCGATTTTAGTTGGGACGCTGGCACGGGTGGTTTTGGGTAGTACTGTCCACGCACCCCTTGTCAATGTTCACCCACTGACGGTGATTGGTTGGCTGGGTTTAGTGATTACGGCATTGAACTTAATGCCAGCCGGACAACTGGACGGGGGTCGGGTTGTACAGGCAATTTACGGACGTAAAACAGCAGGACGGGCAACAGTAGCAACGTTAATTGTACTGGCACTTGCCTCTCTTGCCAATCCTCTGGCTATGTACTGGGCGCTGGTCATTCTGTTATTGCAAAGGGATTTGGAACGTCCTAGCCTCAATGAGCTGACTGAACCTGATGATGCCCGAGCTGCTTTAGGACTTTTAGTTTTATTTCTGGCGATCGCAACTCTTCTCCCAATCACACCAGCGCTAGCGGGACGTTTGGGCATTGGGGGTTAAACGTGGTGATACCCACCCAGTAAAAATGTTTGGTCGCTCCATTGGCGCTGGAAATAATGTCTGGAAGGCAAACTGGCGTTCAGCTGGCTTCTCCTGGGCAACGTTCCACAAAGTTTCGTAGTGGAAAAACGACACCCCAGCTAAGCCCTGCTGGCGAACAGATGTGACTTGATTCTGAATTTGTCTAATCGGAATCATCTCGTGTTTCAATCCAGTCAGAATGCCGATGCTCACTGGAATGTGACTCCGTGCTACTTGAACTTCTGGTTGCTCTAGTTCGGCAATGAAGCGGCTCTCGTCATTGCGATACACTTGCAAGACAAGTTCCTCAATTAACCCCTCCCGTTCCCAACTCTTCCAGTCTGCTAGCGAGTTGCTGTAGGAAAATTCCAGAGGATTGGGTGCTACGGAGACAATACATTCTGGTTTGATGTCTTTGATAGCCGCAAATAATCGTCTCATCACATCAGTCACTTTGTCTGTTCGCCAGCGCACCCAAACGGGATCATGAGGGTTGGCTGGGGGAGACTGACCAGCATGTTCTTGTTGATATAAATTAACTGTCAAGGCGTCGTAGCCAAAATCGGAAGGCAAGCCGAAATGGTCGTCGAATTGAATTCCATCCACATCGTAGTTGCTGACTATCTCAATAACTAAATCTTGGATAAATTGCTGGACTTCTGGATGCAGCGGATTGAGCCAAACTCGCTGGTGGCGTCCTTCTTGCCAAATCTGGGTGCCGTTGCGGCGACTAGTCAGCCAGTCTAGGTGACGGTTTGCCAGTGCGGAATCAGCTGGTGCCATGAAGCCAAATTCAAACCAGGGGATGACACTCATCTTTTTTTGATGTCCCTGCTTAACAATTTCTTTGAGGATATCTCGCCCCTGTAATCCAGGTGTTGGGTCGAGTGATCGCCCAATCTCCCGTTTGGCAACTGCGCTTGGGTAAAGTGTATATCCCCAATTCCAAACAGTAGGATAGAGACTGTTAAAGTTCAGCTCTTGTAGACGTTGTATGGCCTTAGTCAGACGATGACGCTCAAACAGCACATCACTATCAACATTTGTCAACCAGACTCCTCGTAACTCAGCTTGCGAGAGGAAGCCGCTGGAGCTGCTGTTAGCCACTGTCGTTCCAACCCCAGAAACTGTGGTAGTTAGAGTTATAACAACTGTTGTGCTCAAGGCAATCAATAAAGCAAACCAACACCCTCGAAGAGTTTGGTTACTGCTTTCAGGAATCCAAAATCTACAATCTAAAATGGGTATGCTCCAGCGAATTTTCTCGACCCTAGTTTTAATTGCCATCTTGTTTTTAGGTAGTGCTTTGATACTGACACCTACAGTCACAGCCGCTGAATCTCACCAATCCCAAAGCGATCGCCTATCTCCTCAACTGGCTAATGCTGTGCTAAAGGATTTGTCTCACAAAGCCAAAATTCCGGTTATGAAGTTGAAGATTACAGATTATACTCCTAAAATTTGGTCCGACGGCTGTCTAGGACTTCCTCAACCCAATGAATTCTGTACCCAAGCTTTAGTTCATGGTTGGCGCATTACTTTGTCTGGTGGTCGTCACATTTGGGTTTACCGCACTGACCAAGTAGGGAGGGTATTGCGTTTGGAAGCGGAACGTTGAGCCAGCTCTGAGAAACCCTTGAGGAGTGCACAATGAATTATCCAGATCGAGTCCCATTTATCAAGCCCGATCAATTGCAGGAAAACGAGCTGCAGCTAGTCCTCAACCAATATCTTGCTGCTGACCAGCGGAGAGAATGGGTACCCGCTTACCATTTCAGCATGGTACACCAGCAAAGCCGAATGATTGTGGGCAGCATCAATCTAAGAATCGGTAATACGGATAGATTAGTGTTGTATCGAGGTCATATTGGCTATGGCGTGAAACCTGAATTTCGGGGTCATCGCTATGCGGCTAGAAGCGTCAGATTATTGCTGCCGCTAGCAGCCAAACATCAGCTTAATCCCTTATGGATCACCTGTGACCCCGATAACTTCGCCTCGCGACGCACCTGTGAGCTTGTTGGGGCTGAATTAGTAGAAATCATTGATGTTCCACCTGATGAGGAGATGTATCAACACGGCGTGCGCCAAAAATGCAGGTACAAGCTAGAAACAACGTAGATGAACGATTTTGCTTGTTAGAGAAATGACTAACTGATGAAGAACTACTGCTCTTCCTTTTCTTAATCTGCGATTTCTCTATTGAATTACGTCTGTATTTATATCAACAGCTCTGCTAGAATCTGGTGAATAGTAAGTATATCTAGTAGTATATGAGCGTTCAGCCAAGACAGTTGCAACACTCGTGGGTTTCCTCTCATCCCAAAGAGCGAAAACAGCAAGAGACAATGTTCTACTACTTTGCTTATGGATCTTGCATGTGTCCTGTGGATTTGAAGCGATCGCTCGGTGAGAAGACGCACATCTATGTTATCGGTCCTGCTACGCTCAAAGGCTATCGACTGGGTTTTTATTGCTATTCCTCTCTGCGCCAGTGTGGGGTACTTGATGTCATCAAAGATCCAAATGCAAGCGTGGAAGGGGTTCTCTATCGGCTACCCTGGAGACTGAGTGCTGCCCTTGATGAACGCGAAGATGTTCCTCGCGGTGGTTATCGGCACGAACTGGTAGATATTTACAGCCAAGGTCAACTGTATCAGGACGTTCGTACCTATGTAGTTGTGGATAAACTGGCAGAAGAACTTGCACCTAGCGACTGGTACTTTGACGTTGTCTTTAGAGGAGCTGTGACTTGCGGATTGCCAGAGCAATATTGCTGGAAATTATTTAACCACATGTACCACCTGCAACAGCACCATCAAAAAGACCAGTCTTTACAAGCAGCTTAGCTTAGACTTTTCGCATGTTTTGACTGATTGGGTCAAAACCAATAGAAAATCGGGTGCTGCGATCGTAGTAAGCTCCGCTAAAATTTGCTCCATACAGTTTAGTTCTATTGAGTCTAGCTTGCCGTAGATTAGCGTCGTTCAGTTTCGCTCCGCAGAGGTTAGCTCTGGTTAAGTTCGCTCCTACGAGGTTAGCATGAGTCAAATTAGCTCCCCAGAGCTTAGCTTTGGCTAGGTTAGCATGAGTCAAATTAGCTCCCCAAAGATTAATTCCTGCTAGATTAGCTCCAATTAGCTTGGCTCTAGTTAAGTCTGCTCCTGTAAAGTTTCTCTCCCCAGCGGCATAACGCCTTATCAGCTCATCAGCTTCCATATTTTTCTACTCTCGATCCATCAGAAGCTAGGGATAAAAGGGCATAAGAGTTTTATCTTGGCAATGGGGAGCTATTGTATAGCGCTTGCTCCGATCGCAATGAACTAACTCTAAATTCTTTTAAGTAACGTCAAAGCAATCTGCTCCCATTCTTGGTTTAGCTCTGCTGTGAATTCTGGATGTCCACTGCGGTTATACCAATAACGAGCATTCTCATTATCACCCTCTTTTCGATGCAGGTAGGCATGAACCCAGCCGCTATCAGCATCATTGGCACTTTGAACAATCCTATGAGCTTTATCCCAATTCCCTTTTTTGTCGTACCATAATGCCTGTAGTGCTTTAGACCAAGACTCAGGACATTTTTCCTGTTTTTCTATCAACTGTGTGACTTCATCGATCTTCATCATTTCTCCTCCCAGTGTTGATCTACAGTCATTTGGTGAGTCAACCTTCAGAAGAAGAATTAGCTAGCACTTGAATCAGGTTCTGCCGTTTGCAAAGATTTCTCAAACGCCATTCTCTGCTCAACGTTGCGTAGGAAGTAGCCATTAACCATAGCAGAAGCCAACAACCGACCCAAATGTTCGCGATTTGTAGTAATAGATACACCAAACTGGCCTGATGGCAGGTGTCCCAACATTCCAACCACGGTACGTTCCATAATTTGAAACACTTCGTTAGAAGACGGTTGAGATAGTTGAGTCACTAGATCTGGACTCATGGATTGGACATATTGCCATAGCAAGTTTCCACCTTCGGATTCGCTGCCAAAAAACTCTGAAGCTCGATTTGACAGATTACTCACAGTATTCACCTACAATCTTTATCTTGTAAAAAATGCTCTATATAGATAATCTAGCAAGCTTAGCCCTACTCTCAAGTGAGTACGACCGAACTAGAGGCGACGGATTGTCCTACCAAAGGATAGACAACTAGCTCAGTAGTTACACTATTTCTCTTTCTACGTAAACATAGTGAATGAGTCAAGAATTTACATAAGGTCGGATCAGAAAAAGAACCAAGTCATTAAAGTTAATCCTAGCTGAGCTGCTTCAGCTTACTGAGACAACATAGAATCTGCTAGGAGCAGCCAGACATGGTTTTTCGGTAAGCTGCTCCTAATTTTGGTCAACCCCAGTTGCATGTGAATGAATGGGGCTAGCATCATTTTGTTGTGCCTGACTGCTTGTTGCTCAGGATGCTGCTTCTACTGCATCAGCATCAACATCTCCTTTTTGATCCAGTTGCTTTAGATGAATGTGTTTCCGACCCAAGGTAATTTCAAACTCATCCCCTGGGTGGAGACCTAATTGTTTTGTATAAGCCGAACCTATCAGTAAGTTGCCATTGGACTGCACTGTAATCCGATAGCTGGCACTACGTCCCCCACGTCCGTTGGCATTTTGTTTGCTGTCTAGGTCAATTCCTTCAGCTTCAATCAAGGCATTCAGAAATTGCATCATGTTGACACGCTCGATACCGTTTTTGGTAACGGTGTAGTAGCCACACATCTTAGCTTTTTCTTCCTTGCTGAGATTTCCCAAGTCTTTTACCTTGTGGATGAGTTCTTCACCTGTTAGCGGCTCAATTTTTTTCTGTTTGGACATCGCTTTAGCTCTAGAATGAATGAAGCAAGTGGTTAACTATTTTATATCTTAGCGTTAGGTTGCTTGAAATCAATAGAGGGAAGAGAAGTGATATCTATTTACTGGGTAATATTTTTTTTGGTAGTGTGGATGATGTTACTCATGGGTAGGAAATACCTTCCTATTAAAGTCCTTCATCATAACTGAGGTGTTTAAGTCTCGCGCTCTAGCTCTCGTAGCTAGAGGACAAATTTCCTTTCAGCGTTGGCAATCTCACTATGATTGTTGACAGCTCAGGAGAGACCCTCTCTTTGAAAATGGAGTTCATTAATATACTGTGTTGCAAGAGTAGCTCCCTTAGGGCATGAACCAATCTCCTGCTCTTCATTTCCGGTTCAATGGCTTTCAACACAGGCTTTAGCTATGGCAAGCAATAAGTCTAGGTAGTCATTTCCCTCAGTGTTATCTTCACTCAAACATGTCTACTACCCTATTGCTGACTCTTAAGTAGGAGGCAAAACTAGGGTATGGTTGACCGTATGTTTCTTTATATGTCCAGGTCCCTTGCACTATTCAATAAAGCAACACTAAACCCGCCATAGCTTGCTACAAGGGTGAAGAACTAGCAGCTTCTGGCGGGCGGGTAATGATTCAATAGAGCTAGACAAATTTAACTTAGAGAGCTTAACTAAACTTGCAACCTAGCTGACAAGGAAGCTGTAGCTTGTTTGCGCCTCGCTTTAAATTAGCATCGGCTTACTAGCAAGAATCTCTGAAGTTACTAAAGTTCATCACGGTTTATTTGCCGTAATAATTGCTCAACAATTTTTGGAGATTAGCCGCGATTGTATGCGATCGCGCTCTATCTAGGCTTCCAGCACCAAAAACTTCGGTGCAGTTAGCTCCCAATAGCTTGAGCGAATTTATTCACCGCGTCATATTGATCTCCCATACTGGCACAACTAATAACGCCAAGTCTAGTTCTGGGAAAAACTCACTGCGAGTGATTTTCTCATACTCCTGTTCTTTTAAGTGATAGAGCGAAAGCTGTCCTTGTTCCCAGAACCATACTTCAGGAACACGCCAACGCTTGTACTTCTCCAACTTGTCCACCCCGCGGTTGGTAACCACCACTTCAATCGCAATAGCAGGAACATCTTTCTTAACTTCTAGGTTGTAGGACTCAGCGGGTTCTCCTCTAGCTCCTACCGCTCGATTGCCTAAAGTAGGACCGCCTCGAACGTAAAACCGAATTCCGCGCTTGCGGAAGTAGGTTTCTAATAGCAAACTAATCGTACTTTCAGCATCTTCATGCTCAGGTGAAAGCGGAGCCATAATGTCGAGGATGCTATCTAAGTAAGTTAGCCGCACCCCAGCAATTCCCTCCAAGGCTGATTCTATGGTTTCAAATTGGTCCCAGCTCACACCTTGTAAGGTTATGCAATGCTCGTGGGTTGGTTGCTCTTTCAGCTTTATTGTCATAGAAAACTGCTATCAGGAGCGTGAACGTTAATCCTGCCTAAAATGATTGAAGCGTTTCAGCGCTAGTTTAGTATAGCAATTGCTTGTTCTTAGCGAACTTAAGTAGCAATTGTTTGAAGCTAGCAGTCGGTAGAGTTAGGGTTCACAATCCAAGCTGATGAAGATGAGCAGCCTTCAGCCCAACAATTGGACAAGTCGCTTTAGTATGCGCAGGACATTGTGCAAATCGTTACCGCGATTGATGAGCGAGAACTGGTTGGATAAGGCGTACTGTGGCGTTCCTTGCTTGACTAGTTTGATGAATATAAAATTAAAGCCATTCGTAACTAATCCAAATGTAGGTTTTTCAGGATGAGGGTTAGCCAGCATATAAGCTAGTGCCTGCGGTATGGCTGGCTCAACAGAGAAGCTGTTACGTTTGGATTCAACGACCAATATCCAAAGTTGATGTCGCAAGACAAGGAAATCTATGCGACCCTGTACAATTTCTCCTGCCTCATTCTCAGCAGAAATCTGTACAGGCGTTTCAGCTTCAATTTCAAAGGGTGGCTGATAAAAGCCTGCTAGATCGAGCAATGGAGATAGTACTACCATCTGAACAAGGCTTTCTATCATAGAGCGGCGCTGGGTTAAGTTAAGATAGTTGCTCTTAACCCTATCCAAAGATTGCTTCTCTGCATCTGTTAGTAGAGGCAAATCATCCATCCACTCCGAAAAGAATAGGTCATCTTCAGCCAGATGAAGGTTGAATTTAGTTTTTAAGTCGTACAGGCTGATGTTTTGGGCTTGGATTGTTTGAACCATTGGTCTAGCTGGTGAAAATGTCCCTGTACTATAAATGTACGATGATACCCTTAGCCTCTCATCCGAACTGAGCAATTGCATGGGTTAGAGAGTTTGGACTTCTGGATTAGCCAGTGTTTCTTGAACGGAGAGGGAGAGATTCAAACTCCTGGAAGTTTTCCCTTTATCCGATTTCAGGACGAGAATCAGAACGGTCAGAAACATATTGCTTCTTTGATATCTTGACACAGCTTGAGTACTATTACCCAGTTTGAGCTGCCTAGGTTAGCAAAAATTTCTAACTTTTATCATACCTATTGACAAATAGAGCGAAATGTAAATAAGATCCCTTTTAAAGGATTATAAAATTATAATAATGCTTTTATTAAGCTGGTAGCTCACTCAATTACCTGGGCTGCTAGTGAGCTGGCAAATTGATTCATGTCAGGCAATTCCTGCAAACTAAGCACAAAAACTGCTACATCAGAGGAGATGCTCAATGCCCAAACAGAATATAGCTCAGTACTTTCTCGGCACTGAGGCAGAACTGCAGCACAATAACGTGACGTATAGGCGAATTAGGGAACTGGAAGCTAACATTCTTTATTTAGAAACGGTTATTAAAAGTCAAGCTGGCTTGATTGCTGAACTAGAATGCCGCGTAGATCCGTACTCTCAAGACGGTGAGCCACTGTGCGACTCATTTTGGCAAAAAGGATTAGATTAATTAAATCATGCTTTCGTTTTTTTTAGTAGGTTCTCATAACTGCACGAGCCTTCAAAACACTACATGAGCAAGAAGCCTGTAAAACCTAAGAAGTCTAAGACCTTCCCAAAGCAACTATCACTTTTCGACTGTTCAGACAATGACGAAGGAGATATAAGTCAGAAAG
>JAFASY010000295.1 GCA_019244235.1 Chroococcidiopsidaceae cyanobacterium CP_BM_ER_R8_30 | reverse complement strand
GATTTTCTTGAATGGGGTATTAGTGGAAAAGGGAGCAGGCATTAGGGCTTAGGTCAACGGTACATCGCCTTTTTTCCGGGGTGAAAGAAAGCAGCACATGACCCCTTCAGGGGTCAGAATGGATTCAATGTGATCCGAATACTAAGCTTCTCTTATGCCGCTTCAAAGCGTTTCCACTTCTCTTGCCGATACCCTACGCCATCGCCGTCAGCGACTAGCACAAGCGCTTGATGTGCCAGTTATTCTTTGGTCAGGAAGCTACAGCCCGCGCAACTTTCCGGCCAACACCTTTCCCTTTCGAGCTAGCAGTCACTTTCTCTACCTAGCCGGACTTTCCTTACCAAATGCGGCAATCCGACTGGCAGAGGGGAAACTAGAACTATTTATGGACGATTCCCTGCCTGATAGCGCACTGTGGCATGGAGCAATGCCAACAGCCGAGGACATTGCCCAGTCGATCGGGGCTGATGCGGCTTTCCCAATGGCAGTACTAGAATCACGGGTTGCCAATGCTGCAACCATTGCTGTGCAAGACTATCCCACACAACTAGCACAAGCAAAATTGCTCAAACGAGCAGTGACACAGGCAAGCGCCTCATCGGAGATTGACGCGCAGCTAACCCAGGCGATGATATCGCTGCGACTAACGCACGATCAAGGTGCTTTGGCTGAGCTGCGTCAGGCGGCGGCTGTGACTGTAGAAGCTCACCTAGCTGGGATGGCTGCAACTCTAAGTGCTCAGATAGAAGCGGATGTTCGTGCTGCGATGGAGCGCGTCATTATCTCCCACAACATGACTTGTGCCTACAACAGCATTGTCACCGTGCATGGAGAGGTTCTCCATAACGAGCAATATCACCACCAGTTGCAGCCAGGAGACTTGCTGCTAGCAGATGTCGGAGCTGAAACAGCAATGGGTTGGGCAGCTGACGTAACACGCACTTGGCCTGTTTCAGGCAATTTTTCTCCTACACAGCGAGATATTTATCAGGTTGTGCTGGCGGCGCATGATGCCTGCATTGCCAAAGTTCATCCTCATGTCGAGTATCAAGATATCCACCTGCTTGCCGCTACCACTATTGCTGAAGGGTTGGTAGATTTGGGTATTTTACATGGGCAACCAGAAGACTTAGTGGAGATGGATGCTCACGCGCTATTCTTTCCTCATGGGGTTGGTCATTTACTAGGGTTAGATGTTCACGACATGGAAGATTTGGGAGATTTTGCTGGATATGAGCCGGGACGGGTGAGGAGCGATCGCTTTGGCTTAAATTATCTCCGACTCAATCGACCCTTACATCCTGGAATGCTAGTAACAATTGAGCCAGGGTTTTATCAAGTGCCAGCGATTTTGCATGATGCAGAACGGCGGTCGAAATATCAAGGTGTTGTAGACTGGGAACACCTAGCTCAGTTTGCTGATGTACGCGGTATTCGGATAGAAGATGATGTTTTGGTGACAGAGACAGGCAGCGAAGTTCTAACGGCAGCGTTGCCGACTGCTATGGATGAGATTGAACGGGTGGTGAGAGAAACATTCACAACATCAGGACTTACGCAGTTAGATTGAGGGAGAAGCGAGGAGCAGCCGGATAGGAGCCTACGGCTGATCTCACAATGCGTTATCGAGTGAAGGCATCATGAAATGGCGCTCCCTCAATTTCAGGCTGGACTCATGCAGCGTCAAGACAGCTATATGCCTTTTGCGTTCCAACCAGGAAGTGAACGTAGTCAATCGCGTTGTACTTTGCTGGGTTCATCCTTCCCTTCTAGCACATCGATTGTTGAAACGAGCTACATTTCCCCTCACTGTAGAACTTATGTAAATAGTGGATTTTGTGCTGCAAGTTTATGCCGCTATAGTCTTTTCTGTTCTTTTCCAAGTCTTCAAGGAATGGTTCGAAAGCAACAAAAAAGGCTGTTCCTTTATCCTGAAATAATTGTCTAGCTGTTGTTTCATCACAGAGCCCGGATTCGACACATTCCTCAACTTCTTCGTAAAAGTCTGCTAGCTTCAGGATATTTTCTTTATGGGGTAGAGAAATTTTTTCTATGTATTCTCCATATATCCTAGGATTTTCTTTATGACTGAGGGCCTTACTAATCTCTTTAGAGTGTGTTTCAAGCATCTTGTCTATGTCTCTTGCAGCAGGAGCAATGTCTGATGTTTCTTTATTAAATTGCTCGACATAGATTTTAAAGGTACGATCTATGCGGCTCCCATGTTCCTGATTTTTGTCTTCTTCTCTTTGCAAGGATAGTTGTTTACTGTACTCCAATAAGGCACTTCCAACGGTAGCAACGGCAGCAATATGTAGATTACTGCCTATCCAAGCTGAGCATGTCATAATACCTGAAGTTAAGCCTGTCATAATGCCTGCTATGACTGAATTTTTCCACGCCCACATTTTGTCTCTCCTTGATAAATTACTTAAGCTCTTCATGGACTCCAGGGAGCTGCATGACGAATACTCGCCTTTAACCCTTGCCAAATATGGGGCTTTCTAGATGACTACGAACTTCTAATCATTACTCATTGAGGATTTGAGTTATCCTTAAATAGCTCAGATGGCTGAACTCCATAAAGAGCTATGAATTAAACAACAAAGGCAATAACAATCCTAAAAAAACTTTACCTACAGCTAGGTAGGCTAGGATTATCTTGACAAACGTTTTTGTCACCAATATCTACTGAATAATACTCACTTTTTTTCAGTTTTAAGGAATAAAGACTTGATGTCTTGCCCATATTGCCTAAACTTGCTTTTGAATTAAGTGATATCGCAAATACGGGGGGCACATTTATTGTAAATAGACCAACAGCAAGGAATATTAATGTGGTGAAGGTATTAGCCATTTTGTGTGCTTCCTCTTATTTTCTTTGAGTCTTGGAAGTAGAAAGTTTTGCTTCCTTGCTCTACTACTATGTCAGCCTTCAACGGTTTATGCACTAGACCTCCTATATGTTCTGCCAGTTCATAGGGGAAGGGCTGTGGAGTCAGATAGGGCTTTGCTCAGCCGTCACTCCTGCCTATTCAAAATAAGGCCGAAGAATGGGGCGTGCATCCTCTGAAAGGAGTTAGCCACGCTAAAATTTGATTTACTCAATCACAAAACTTAATAAAGATTTTATACTTAAATTTATCACTACTGGAATAATTAGGTTGAGTTATTTTTCGTACAAAACTTATTTTTTCTTAGTTTCTTATGACAAAGTTGAAAACTACGGTCTGGCTTGGTACTACAGGATTTATTGTTTTTTTTCCCTTTTCCATTGTAATTAATCAACCTAGTGCAGTTGCAGATGATGTTAATCCGGCTGAATGTCCTATACCTATCTCCTACACTCGTAGTAGTACTCAGCAACAACTAGATCAACTCATCGCATCTTTCGCAACTGATCCAACTACAGGTTTATACCAGTGTCAAGCAGTAAGTGTATCTGTGAATACAATACTCAATCGTTACTATAGTACACCTATACCCGC
Source organism: Chroococcidiopsidaceae cyanobacterium CP_BM_ER_R8_30 (assembly GCA_019244235.1). Classification (GTDB taxonomy): domain Bacteria; phylum Cyanobacteriota; class Cyanobacteriia; order Cyanobacteriales; family Chroococcidiopsidaceae; genus JAFAVL01. The sequence continues at coordinate 663 of JAFASY010000295.1, read as the reverse complement.
TCCAGTGAATCCATCAGCCCCTAGTAGTGTCAACCCAGGACAGTTTCTCACACCTTCTCAATTCGATAATACTAATGACGCAATTTCACAATTGGCTTTGGCTTCTCAATTCGGCAATTTCGCTAACTATGAGGAATCAGCAACATTTCTTCAACCTACAACAGCCTACGAGGGTATTGTAGGACCTCAATTAGATACTATTACTGGTCAAACACTTCCAGGTGGAGCGATACAATACGTCGTTCCCAGTAACTTTTCCTTTCCTCAAGATAACGGTATTCGCTTCACATACATTGAGACCCTCTCAGTTCCTGAGCCCTCTAATATCTTGGGTATCATAGCCTTTTTCGGACTAGGTTTCCAAATCAAACGCAATTTAGGCAAAGCTAAGATATGAGCTGGTACCGCCGGGGGGTTATAGCTCATAGCTCAAGTTCCACAGGCTCATCGAGGATCTGAGCACCTGAGAAAGGACAGAATTGGGGAAGTAGCTTGGGATTGAGGGGAGTTTCTTTTTCAACTAAAGTGAGCGCTAACGGGTAGGCTAACGCGATCGCCTCTTCAAGATAGGGCTTCAGGCTAGGGTTCTCCTTAAGTAGCAGGTCAATGCGATAACGCTGCTCTCGAATAGTAGCTGTCCAAGAGCGGGAGCGGGCTTCAGGT
>JAFASY010000298.1 GCA_019244235.1 Chroococcidiopsidaceae cyanobacterium CP_BM_ER_R8_30 | reverse complement strand
TGTATGCAGGTTGATACGGTTCCCTATGAGCTGGCAAGCAAAGACGACCTGATTCAGACCCAGGAGATGGTGGAAGCACATGGACGTTGCTGTCTAGCGGTGCAAGCTGATGTGCGCGACTTCCAGCAGATGCAGGAATTGGCAAACCGCGCCATCAGAGAATTTGGCAAGATAGACATTCTGATATCTAATGCCGGGATTGCTTCTGCCAGTCTGCTTGCCGAGATGAGCGAACAGATGTGGCGGGATATGATTGACACCAACCTGACGGGTCAATTCAACACAGTTCGTGCCGTCATCCCCCACATGATCCAGCACCAATATGGGCGCATTATCGTGATCTCTTCTCAGTTGGGCTTAACTGGTGGTAAAACTCAGGGTCACTATGCGGCTGCTAAGCATGGAATCATCGGTCTGGTCGAGACTTTGGCGATCGAGAATGCAGATAAGGGCATCACCGTTAACGCCATCTGTCCCACAACTGTGGACACAGCGATGGTCCACAATGAAGCCTTGTACAAGGCGTTTGGAGCCAATCCACCCACATACGAAAACGCTCTCAAAGCTTTTCCCAAACCCAATGCCATTCCTGTTCCCTGGATCGAGCCGCAGGAGGTGAGCAATCTCCTGATGTTCCTAGTTTCGGATGAGGCACGCTACATCACAGGCGCGGCCCACAGAATTGATGCAGGTTCGCTTGCCAGTGCCGTGTCAAAGCGATTCGGCTGAGACAAGACTGTAGGATAGCAAAAAGGAGCAGGAGAATGCACGCCAAAGACATCTTTGCGCAACAGGCTGATGCCAACTTGGAAGCGCAGAAAATAGTGGATGGTTTTGAGATTGCAGAGGGACCAGTGTATACGCCAGAGGGAAATCTGCTCTTTAGCGACGTTAACGCCGACACGATATATCGGTTTTTGTTATTCTTCCAAAAGACGGTTGTTTTTCGTCAGCCTTCGCATCATGCTAATGGCAATGCTTACGATCTACAGGGACGCTTGCTGACATGTAGTCACGATCTGGGTGTTCTGCGCACGGAAGAAGACGGTCACATTACAGTGTTGGTATCGCATTACCAAGGTAAGCGCCTTAACAGCCCCGATGACCTTACCGTTCGTCGCAGTGACGGAAGTATCTACTTCACCGACCCGGGTTATGGTTTGGCTCCGCCAATGGGAGCTGAGAAGCGAACATCGGAGTTAGGCTTTTGTGGAGTGTATCGCCTCGCCTCCAACGGTCAGTTGACTCTCTTGACAAAAGATTTCGCAGCGCCCAATGGAATTGTCTTCTCCCCCGATGAGAAGCAGCTTTACATCTGTGATACGAAACGCGGTAACATATGCGTTTTCAATGTTTGTCCTGACGGAGGCCTGGAATCTGGGCGTCTTTTTGCCCAGGAGTCGGGTTTTGGATGGAACGAAGGACAGCCAGACGGAATGGTCGTAGATTCTCAGGGAAACCTCTATTGCAGCGGACCGGGTGGTGTTTTGATGTTTTCGCCTGAAGGGCAACAACTGGCAACGATTCGTGTGCCAGAGGTCGTCACCAACATGGCTTGGGGCGGTCCCGATCGTAAAACCCTTTACATTACGGCACGCGGCAGTATCTACGCGATACAGCGCTCGGTAGGAGGACTGCCCTAAAAGAGGGCGAATCCATCCTGGATTTACTAGTTGGTAGTCGAGTAACAGCAATCTCAACGTTTTAAGAAGTTAGATCAGGAGAAGGAAAATGCGCGCCAAAATTATTGAGAGACAACCGCAGCGAACGTATGCAGTTATCTTTGACAAAGGCGAGGAGTTCAAAGCAGGCATGGAAGCGTTTGCCAAATCACAGGGATTACGCGGCAGCGACTTCACGGCGATAGGAGCCTTTGAGCAGGCTAAGCTTGGCTGGTTTGATTGGGAAACGAAAGAGTATAAGCAAAACCCGATTAACGAGCAGATGGAGGTTGTCTCGCTGGTAGGCAACATTGCCATCAAAGACGGAGAACCACGGGTCCATGCCCACGTTGCGGTCGCTACCGCAGACGGCATCGCGCATGGTGGGCACGTCATGGAGGCATATGTTCGTCCTACTGTGCAACTGATACTACGCGAGTCCCCAGAGCAGATGCAAACCCAGCATGACCCGGAAAGCGGTCTGGCACTGATTGAGATCGCGCCAGAACAAGACATTCTCAGTACAAGTTGAAGAAAGTAACTGTGCTGAAGGCAGAAGGCTTTCCTTACTGCCTTCCATCCTCGAACTCCTGCCTTTCTTTATTGAAATAGGTACGACGCGCTTTTCTTAACAGGAAGATTGACAGATTTTTTTTTAGAAAAGCAGAGTTCTACATACTTATTTATTAATCCTTAGTATCTGAGATAAAAGTGCTTCTTTCTCGGAAAACTTTACTTACGCCCGATAATAATTTTTCCAAGAGAGCTATCGATTAATATATTTCTTTTAAGCTCGACTACAGATTTGGAAGCTAAAAGTTTTCAACGATAGGAATCTTCCAAATCAAATCCATAATTAGATAACTCAAAGGTGACGATCAAATTGATGAATGCAAACTTATTCAATCTGAAATTAATACCTTTAGACTGATCAAAGATCGAACAATATCTCCCTTTAGTTGGGGTTCAATCTTTATCTAAGATTGTTAAGTTAAAGACAACAGCAATTAACATTGAACATTTGACGTTGATCTCTTCTTTCCAAGGAGTTAAATATCATGACTGAGGATAAGCAGCCTTTGCATAAACAGGACGAAATTGTAGACCTCACTAAAAGCCAGCAGCAAGATGACAATACTGAGTCGTCAGGTAAGGGTTTGGGCGCTGGGATAGCTGGAGCGGCAATTGGTGGTATTTTAGGCGGTAGAGTGGGAGGACCAATTGGCGCTGTAGCTGGTGCAGTAGCTGGCGCTATGGCTGGTAGAGGCACATCTGAGGCTGTTAACAATACTGTAGAAGGCTTAGTAGATGCAGCGCACAGTGTAGCCGAAGGTGTTAACACAACTGTAGAAGGTGTAGGGGCACCAGTTAAAGGTGCAGCGGAGGAGGTCAGCTCGGCTGTAAAAGATGTTGCTGAATCCGTTAGGGATACAGTTCAGGATGTCAAACCTGCTGTCGTTGAGGGAGTCAGGGGTGCAGCTGAGGAAGCTAGACCAGCCGTTAGGAATTTGGTGAGCTCCGTCAATGATACGGTTGAAGATGTCCGACCAGCTGTTAGAGATCTAGCGAACTCTGTCAGCGGTACGGCTCATGATATTAGACCAGCTATCATAGATGTAGCAGATACAATTAGGGATACTGTTAAGGAAAGCAAGCCTGCTGTCGTTGAGGGAGTCCAGGGCGCAGCTCAGGAAATTAGACCAGCTGCCAGAGACATAGCTAGCTCGATTAGTGGTGCGGTAGAAGATGTATCTACTTCCGTTAGCGGTACAGCTCAAGATGTCCGACCAGCTATCGTAGATGTAGCAAATACAGTTAGGGATACTGTTAAGGAGAGCAAGCCTGCTGTTGTTGAGGGAGTCCAAGACGCAGCTCAGGAAATTAGACCGGCTGCCAGAGATATAGCTGGCTCGATTAGTGGTGCGGTAGAAGATGTGTCTACTTCCGTTAGCGCTACAGCCCAAGATGTCCGACCAGCTATCGTGGATGTAGCAAATACAGTTAGGGATACTGTCAAGGAGAGCAAGCCTGCTGTTGTTGAGGGAGTCCAAGACGCAGCTCAAGAAGTGAGACCCGCCGTTAGAGATATGGCTAACTCCGTTAGTGGTGCAGTGGAAGATGTGTCTACTTCCGTTAGCGGTACGGCTCAAGATATCCGACCAGCCGTAAAAGACACGGCGAATACAATTAAGGACACAGTGAAAGAGAGCAAGCCTGCTGTTGTTGAGGGAGTCCAAGACGCAGCTCAGGAAGCTAAACCAGCTGTTAGAGATGTAGCTAGCTCTATCAGTGATACGGCTCAAGATATTAGACCAGCTGTTAGAGACGTAGCAGCCTCTAATGAAGATGTTAAGTCATCTGAATATCGCTTCACTCTCGATCAGGAATCTAACAATCCAGGCGCTAATCCAAGCTGGAATTTGAAGAAATAGTTTTGGAAGCTGAGTAGGGGTAGCGATCACTACCCCTTAAAGTTTTTAGGTCAGGGTTGTGGGTTTCTTCAAACAGCTATCAACAAAGTTAAAGTTGCAGCTTGGGTCGCTCTTCTATCTGAAGTACGTACTACAAGCATTCCTCTATAGCCACAAGCGCGATCACTTCGAGCGTCAATATGCTCCTTCACTGCCTTCAGCCAAACTCATCCAACCTGGAAAACTCCTTCAAGCTGAGGCAACAGACAGAGGGGCTCGCTTTTACTTTGAGCAGGCAGAGCTAGAAATCCGCTTTCTAGTTCCCGATCTCGTGCAGGTGGACTGGTTTCCTGGTATTCCGCCGATTCCTTATGCAATTGCCCGTCAAGAATGGTCTGTGGTTGAAACAACCATAGAACAGGTGAGCGAGCATTGGACTGTCTCCAGTACTGCTTTGAAAGTGAGCGTTAGTGTTGATGGTGGTCTTACATTCTACAATTGCAACGGGCAAACGCTGCGGGAAGAACTGCCACCCCAGCGTCATGGTGAGCGATGGGTACATTGCTCACGACTGCGACAAGAGGAACACATTTACGGTTTAGGAGAGCGGGCTTCTACGCTCAATTTGCGGAGTGCGAAAGATAAGCAGCAACGCAGTTACCGAATGTGGAACTCTGACCCAGGTGGTTACGGTTCGGGAGTAGACCCGATATACATTTGCATCCCAATTTACTTAGGACTGCACAGTTTGGGCAGTTACCTAGTTTTTTATGAAAACTCATTCGACGCTAAGTTTACGTTTGCAGATATAGCAACAGCCGAATTTGCAGGAGGTTCGCTGCGTTATTACATCATGGCTGGTGAACCACCGCAACTGCTAGAGCGATACACGGAGTTAACAGGCCGTTCTCCACTCCCACCTCGTTGGGCATTGGGATATCACCAGTCGCGTTGGGGTTTTCGTAACGAAGCCACAATCCGGCGAGAATTGAAAACATTTCAAACACACAATCTTCCATTAAGCGCCTTTCATCTAGACATTGACTGTCAGGTAGGGCACCGAGCCTTTACAATCGATCCCCAACGTTTTCCAAGGCTCACTAGCTTTACGCAAGAACTAGCAGAACTAGGGGTGCGATTAATTACTATCAATAACCCTGGCATTAAGTACAGTCGTGCGAGTAATTTGTTTTTGGAAGGACAGGTATTAGAAGCATTTTGCACCTACCCCAATGGAGAGCTAGCGATCGCTCCGGTTTGGCCGGGTCGGACAGTGTTTCCCGATTTTACAAATCCGAAGGTTCGGGCTTGGTGGACTCGGCAGTATGCCTACCTCTTAGATGTCGGCGTAGCAGGGTTTTGGCACGATATGAACGAACCTGCTATGTTCGTGCTATGGGGCAATCCCTCTCTTGCCAAAGTGGTACAGCATTGCTTCGAGGGGAGAGGCGGAGACCATCGGGAAGCACATAACCTGTATGGTCTACTAGAGGCAGAAGCAGCTTATCAAAGCATACGACAGTATCGCCCCCAGCAACGCCCCTTCATTGTCTCTCGCTCTGGTTGGGCAGGGCTGCAACGCTATGCTTGGACTTGGACGGGTGATACGGCATCTACTTGGGAGACACTGCGTCAGACGGTAGCAACAGTTGTCGGTTTGGGACTGTCAGGCATCCCTTACAGCGGTCCCGACATTGGCGGCTTTCAAGGAAATCCCTCAGCAGAACTCTACCTCCGCTGGTTTCAGATGGCAACGTTTCTTACCTTCTATCGCACTCACGTTGCCAATAACGTTCAACCCCGTGCCCCCTGGACGTATGGCGAACCATATCTGAGTCTTGTGCGACAATTCTTACAACTGCGCTATCGCCTGCTGCCATACCTCTACACCCTGACTTGGGAAGCAGCTCAAAAGGGATATCCTCCCGTTCGTCCCGTATTTTGGTCTGACTGGACTGATCAATCTCTCTGGAACCTGGAAGATGCATTCTGTCTTGGTGATGCCCTCTTGGTGTGCCCGGTTGTACAGGCGGGGGCACGCTCGCGCACAGTCCCCCTTCCTAAAGGACGTTGGTACAACTTCTGGAACGATACAGTCGTTGAGGGAGGAAAAGAGGTTCAGCTAGAAGCACCGCTTGAGCAGATACCGTTGTTGGTAAGAGCAGGCGGTATTTTGCCTATGGAAGAAAGTGGGCAACTGATATTACACCTTTATCCACCTGAACAAGGTATGAGTGAAGGATATTTGTACAGCGATGCTGGAGATGGGTATGGGGAGTCACGGCTGGATCGATTCCAAATGATACGAAGCGACCAAGGTTTAGAACTTATGTGGGAGCAGCAGGGAAGCTATGCCTTCCATTATCAGAGCATGTGGCTGCATGTGCATGGTATCCAGATACAGCAAGCATGGATAGATGGGAAATCAGTGGCAGTTCAGGAACAACAGTTACAGTGCCAAACTTTTAGACAGATTTACCTGAGGGTAATTGGTCACGATTAGAATGCCCCTTGATTGTTGAGGGGAGTATAAATAGGTAACTTGCACTACTGATCGATATTTTGGCTACCACCATCTTGAAAAGGGTTTTCGCCAACTCCCAGTTCTTTCCAGCTGCGTTTTAGTTGTGCCCAGAGTTCCTTAATCTCCTCGTAAGCCAGATTGGAGGATATTTTTCCAGCTGTTTCTAGATTGCAGATATAGCTAACTCGCTGAGCAAACTCCTGCAAATTAGCATTGAAGACTAAATTTTCCGGTTTGATCTGACCGTAGTAGCGACTGCGAGGATATAAAAAGTCATCCTTATCTGTCATTACTGGCACCTCTCTTGCCTTTAAGGAGTTACACTTATTGAAGCTATTACCGTAACATTTATTACTTAAATTGGCTTATTACTCACGAAATAGCTCAATGTTAAGCTGCTTAGTCAATAACAATACAACTACCCTAGAAAAGTTGACTCACCCAGTTAACAATCAATGGATTTACGATCTCTGGTAACTCATCGTGAGGACAATGACCAGCATTTGAGATGGGAGCGATTTGGATAGGCTGTCCACGCTGACTCAGTTCCTGAAAAATATTAGCTCCAGTAATCGGTGTCCAAGGATCGTCGGCTCCCCAAATCACAAGTAGGGGACGTTGTACCTTAGGAAGTAACTCTGCCGGACTAGGGCCCGGTGGCGCACTCAGAATTGCAGCAAAAACCTGCTGGGCTCCAGGATCACAC
>JAFASY010000277.1 GCA_019244235.1 Chroococcidiopsidaceae cyanobacterium CP_BM_ER_R8_30 | reverse complement strand
CCCCTTACAGGGGGAGCTTGATGAGCCCGCTTTGAGCGGCTCCCTGTCTATAAAGCCTCCGGCTCTGCCGGAGGATAGCTTTACTTTCAAGTTTGTGAATGTCCTTCCAATCGTCCAGTAAATAGGGACTTTCGAGCTGAAGATTTGCCCTTTGGAAACGAGACCCCAGTATCTGCTGGCATTGGTAGGTATCAACATCCGCTATCCCATCGAAGATAGCAGATAGCAGGGGATAGGAAGGCGTAGAGCCACTTGCTTCTGGCCACATCCAATTTTTGACACCGTAATTCATCGGACCTGTTCTTTTAACAGAAGCATCAGAGATGCTGTCTACAGAGAAACCAGTACCAAGAGAGAGCATCCAGATGTTTTGGAGTGGGATGTTGGCCAGACTAGGATCGAGTACCATTGATAGTGCTAACGTACAAGGATTGTTGGCAACCACCCCTCCATCAATACAGTAGCCATAATGGGGGTGACTATATGGAGGGAAATAAGTCGGAGCAGCGCTAGAACTCATAGCTGCATCTATGAGCGTTGTATGAGCAGCAGTATCTGAGTTAGGCAGGTTATGGAGTGCTAAAGCAGACCAGGCTTTAGTCTTTGCGTTTTCTAGTTGAAATGTAGTAACAAGGGCACTTTGAGTGGGGTTGAACTGTTTCAAGTTGCTCAAGGTTTGTCCTGGTTTTGGTAAAGTTTTACTTAGGACTGAATAAAGACCAGTATTATAGTATTTAACATAATCAAACGTATCATACTGGGCGTAAATCTGAAAAATCTTCGCACCTTGAGTAGCATAAAGCTTTACTAAATTACTTGTTGTTATCCCACTCGCTAATCCTAGAGCAATGAAGCTACCAGTTGATGTCCCTGCATAGAGATTTACCTGGTTAAGAAACCTGGGGAATTGAGTATTAATCCGGTCAAGAATCATGGCGGTAACCAGTCCGCGAATGCCACCACCATCACAACTAATTATTAAGTATTTTGAATCTGCAAATGCCATAATATTTCCTGCCTTTTGTTTTGTTGAGTTTTAGAGCGGTTAAAAAACAAACCAAGTCAGAATTCTACTCCCAGTTTCGGGTTTTGCTAATTACAAGTTCGGTGTACTTTTAAAAATGAGGAACTAAATCGAACTCATCAACACTAGAGATATACTAGCTAGAGGCAAAATCCTAACGAAGGTTGATAAATGTTGTAGGAGCTGTTAGAAAAAATAGAGGTCTATAGCTATTAGCTTAGTGTTCTTTTGTCTTAGCTTTAGAGAACAACCTAGTTTGAACATCACACGCAGGTGTGTGTTAATTGGGTAGTATTGCAAATCTAAGGTTTGACTTCTAAAGCTGTTATGCTTCCATAAGCATCAACTTCATTAACAACAGCTCTTGACCTCTACCCACCTACTTACGACTGTTAGGAATGTATTGTCACACTTTTATCGTAAACACCAACAAAGACGAAGATTCGGTTCTCCAAACCAAAGATGTAGAAGGGCTGCTTGACCCCAGGATATAAAGGCCAGCGTAAAGTAACTGTTTTATAGGGGGTGTTGTAACCAGCTCCCGTCATCAACTCTGCTGCTTGTGCTAAATCCATCTGAATCGGCCAAGGGATGACAATATCCTCCAACCAAGGCTGATCCGCATATTCCACTGGACCAAACTCTCCCCAAACTGTAGATTTGATGATTGCTGTACCCCCACTACGGGTTCTAAAGACTACACGCAATCGATCGATGCTTAACACGTCTGTCGTTGGTCCGTTTGAGGATACTCCATCGACCTCGTACAATTCTGCATCAGGATATTTCTCAGTAACAAGTTTGATGGCTATATTAACCATCCCCAAAAAACTTAGAATTGCCATTTGTGCCTCTTGTGAAGTTTTATTGAAGTTGTGTAGTTGAAAATTGGTAGAAAAACCAAAGAGAGTATTTTAATTTCTCCTTTTATATGCACGGTTGAGATGACAATTTTATGCAAGTTGACATACTAGGCTTTAATCTCTGTGGGTCAATTCCCCGCCGCTCTGCGGCGTAAAATGCAAGAATGAGCGAGTACATTCACAAAAGTCATAACGTAACGGAAGCGGAAATATTTATTGTGCAGTTTGCTCTTTTATTTCACAGCAACGTTATCGACAACCCGCAACCAGTTGTTATGCAAGAGACATAGTGTGTTGGGATGCGGAAGACAGGGATTAATTCTGTGTTGAGGTGACGGAATCAAACGTAACGGGTAAGGCAACCAGACCTCGAAACCGTCCTAACTTTTGCCATTCTAGTCGGTCAGTTGCTAATCTCAGGTTTGGCAATCTTTGCAGAACCATAGCCAGCGTAATTTGCGCTTGCAATCGCGCCAGCGGTGCCCCCATACAATAATGTTCGCCCGTACCGAAGGAAAGATGGTGGTGATCGGTACGGGTGATATCAAACCGATCGGGGTCTGGAAACCTTTCAGGATCGCGGTTCACCGCACCTATTAGTACAGAAACAGCCTCTCCTCGTTTAATTGTATCATTCCCAATAATGACATCTTCTAAGGCAACTTGCGGATTCAACGCTTGGGTCGGTGGGTCGTAGCGGAGTGCCTCCTCAATCGCATAAGGAATCAGGGAGCGATCGCCCCTCAACTGCTCCATCTGTTCGGGGTGGCGCAGCAGCGCCAGCAGGGCATTGCCGATCAAATACTGCACCGAGGTATGGCCCGCTGAAAATAAACCCCAGCTAAACATTAATAGTTCCTGCTCCGTGAGGCGATCGCCTCGATCTTCAGCCTGAATCAGGCTCGTAATTACATCGTTGCGAGGCGACTTTCGCCGTTCTGCAATCAATTCACTAAAGTAGGCTTCCAGGTCTTGAACTGCCCGACTCGCCTCTGCCGTAGTTTCTGGACTTCGCACAATTCCCCGCCCTCGCTGAATTGCCAACACCCAGTCTTTCAAAACAGGCACCTTCTCAATCGGCACTCCTAACCATAGCGCCAGGACTTCCGGAGGTAGCGGTTCGGCTAAATCGGCAATTAAATCCATTTGCCCCTTTGCCAAAACACGCTTCAGTTTCTCAGTCACCAGTCGTTCAATCACAGGACGAAAGGGGGTGCTGTTTTGCAGTTGACTAGCGCGATCGGCTAACCGACGCAGTCGCTTGTGCTGAGGTGGATCAGTGAACACCACCTCACGTCGCTGAGACTCCAGAATGGGACTATCGCCATAGCGTTGCCGCAGAGTTCGGAGATACGCCTGACGACTGAAGCGGCAGTCATTCAAGTAGGAAACCGCATCACTGTAGCGGAGGAGCACCCAACCATTCATTGCCGGACTCCAGTACACGGGTTTCAATGCACGAAGCTGATGGTAAACAGGATAGGGATTGGGATGCCCTGGTAAGGCAGGGTCTGTCTGGGGGTCTATTGGCAGCGTATTAGCCATCTCTGTTTAGGTGATGTTCTAGATCGGTTTATTGGGCGTTGCTGAATGAGCAGTGGATTAGCTGACTAGGGGAATTATCCGAAATCTTACAACTGGTTGCGGGTTGTGTGTACAAGTTGAGATGAGATATTGAGCGGCAACGTCCCAGGCAAACACCCGCAAGGGTGGTGAAAAACCGTTCCTGATAAATAGCTTGCTGGAATAAAGGCTGGCGTCCACGCTTGGGAGTAAGTCTGCATCTTGGATCTTAAAGACTTTAGTCACTTTAGCTTGAGTCGATTGAACGCTACGCATCTAAAGGCTTACAGACAAATTCACCCGCTGAGCACAACCCGCAACCAGTTGAGCAATAGTTGAGCGATTATAAGAATTACCAATGATCAAACTCAGACAAATTTAAAAATATATTATGAGCATTTCGAGTTTCACTCCTGTACTCCTCTTTAAGCAAGTTGAGAAGAGTTTTGGTGCATTGAAGGTGCTGAGGGGGATTAGTGGACATATCAATCAATGTGAGGTCGTAGCAATCATTGGACCATCAGGATGCGGTAAAAGCACGCTATTACGCTGCTTCAATCGTTTGGAGACAATCAGCGCTGGACAGATTTTGATCAACGGAGTCGATATCAGTCAGAAGGGGGTTAACCTTTCCAAACTACGGTCAGAAGTAGGCATGGTTTTTCAGCAGTTTAACCTGTTTCCTCACATGACAGTCTTGGAGAATTTGACGATTGCACCTCGAAAAGTTTTACGTCGTTCTAGTAAAGTTACTAATGAATTAGCCAAAATTTATTTAGATAAGGTAGGTCTATATAATAAAGCTGAAGCTTATCCAGACCAGCTTTCTGGTGGTCAGAAGCAGCGAGTGGCGATCGCCCGTAGCCTCTGCATGGAACCTAAATTAATTTTATTTGATGAACCAACCAGTGCCCTAGATCCAGAACTGGTTGGTGAGGTATTACAAGTCATGAAGAACTTAGCAATTGAGGGGACGACGATGGTAGTAGTCACTCATGAGATGCAGTTTGCGAGTGAGGTAGCTCATCGCGTTCTCTTTTTAGACCAAGGTCAGATTGTGGAGGAAGGTCCTGCGCATCAAGTCATCAATCATCCCACAAGTGAACGACTTAATGCATTTCTCAAGCGCATGAACTTCATTGCCTAAGCTTAACTCAGATTGTGGGTTTGCCTTAATCTACGCTTGCGTCTGCTTGGGTCCATGTATCTCTCCAAGAAGCTAAAAGCCTGAGAAGAGATGAGAGTTAGGGCTAGATATATTATGGCAACTGCAGCATAAAGCTCAAAAGAGCGGTAGTTATCTGCAACAATGAGCTGCGCTCGCCGAAATAACTCTTCAAAACCAATGACAGATACCAAACTCGTGTCTTTAAGCATAGAGATAAACTCATTGCCCAGGGGAGGAATCACCCGGCGAAATGCTTGGGGAAACACAATGTAACGCATGGTCTGAATTGGACTCATACCTAGAGAGTGCGCTGCCTCAACCTGTCCTGATTCAATTGACTGGATGCCAGCTCGGACGATTTCTGCAATGTAAGCTGCGCTGTTGAGGCTGAGAGCTATAACTGCAGCTACCTTAGATTTTGCACCTGATGTGAAAATAGAGAATTAGATTCCATCTGATATCAGCTGACGAGAAAAAGTCACAGAGAATTTTTTTGTCTACGGCCTTTA
>JAFASY010000220.1 GCA_019244235.1 Chroococcidiopsidaceae cyanobacterium CP_BM_ER_R8_30 | reverse complement strand
CAGGAATGAACATTGAAATTAAGCAGCGGCTTCGCTGGATCAAACTTTACGAACAAACAGGCAACGCTGGTCTTGTCTGCTTGAGGTGTGGGATCTCCAGACCCACCTTGAGGAAATGGTGGCGTCGCTACCAGCAACAGGGAATTCATGGTCTTCAAAGCCAAAGCCGAAGACCTAAAACCTCTCCCGCGCAGAAGATACATCCCCAACAAGCACAGTGGATTCTGGAGCTCCGACAGCAGCGAAGGCTAGGAGTCCGACGACTAAAGAACGAACTGGTGCGTCTCTATCAATTCTCAGTTTCAGTAGCCACGTTACATAAAGCCCTGAAGCGGCTGAATCAAGCACCACTAAGAGCCAGCCGCCTGTTACGGAAAACACGGAAGCGCTACGAGCGGCCAATTCCTGGAGACCGGGTGCAAATGGATATCTGCCAAATTGCACCTGGGCTGTATCAATACACAGCGATAGATGATTGCACCCGGATCAAAGTTTTGCGGCTCTATCCGACGAAAAGTGCGGCTAACTCTCTAGATTTTCTGGAACAAGTCATCGAAGAATTTCCCTTTCCCCTGCAACGTCTACAAACTGATCGGGGTCGAGAGTTCTTTGCTTATGCCTTTCAGGAACGATTAATGTCTTATGGGATTAAGTTCCGCCCGATTCGGCCTCGCTCTCCCCACCTGAATGGCAAAGTGGAACGTTCTCAGAGAACGGACTTAGAGGAATTCTACAGTTGTGTTGACCTCAAGAGCGAGAACTTACATCAGCAGTTGCAGCAATGGCAGGACTACTACAACCACGAACGGGTGCATAGCTCACTCAAGGATGCAACGCCATGGGAGCGGTGGTTATCCCTGGCACACAAAACTCCGATTTGGGAAGAAGTTGAAGCACTTTATGACCACTCCCAGGAGCGGATTCGAGAGCAGAACTACCGGGCAGATCTGCAACAACAGACATTGAAACGATGTCTATAGATCGCACATCTTATGCAGAAAGGAGTTGTATCATCCTTATCGGTTTCTTATTTTTCATGTCTACGCTTAGTTAATGCGATCAACATCTTGATGTATGCAATTAACGACAAAATATAAACTGGGGTTTGCACTATGGTCGATACAGTGTTAACTCCTCCTGTGGCAGAATCATTGACACAGCAGGTCTTCGACTATCAAAAGACAATCCCAGCACGACTAGATGTCCTATGGCAAATTGAACGAGGCATGGTTCGGACTTCAACCTGGAATGAAGATGGCACAACTGTGGTTTTGGGCTACTGGGGACCAGGTGACGTTGTAGGGTCAGCCCTATCAAGGATAGTACCCTACCAAATCGACTGTATAACTGTTGTTGAAACCACAGTTTTTCCTTATGAGTCGTGGCATAAGGTGTTAGGAGCAATGCTCCTGCACATGCAACAAATAGAGGAAGTTATGAGAATTGTGCAAGTAAAAACTGTCGAGCAGCGACTAGGGCAATTCCTTGTGTGGTTGGCTCAGAAATTTGGACGGCAGGTAGATGAAGGCTTGTTGCTCGACATGCCCTTAACTCATCAGGAACTTGCAGGGGCGATAGGGACAACGCGAGTTTCTGTGATACGGATGCTGATGCAACTAGAAACTCAAGGATTGCTATTACGTCATAAGCGAAAGTTAGTTCTTGTCAAAAATGTTGAGATTGCCAATTATGCTCCATCTCCTACTGAAGCCTCAGTTTTAGCGCCATCAAGATGAACAAGGCGAATGTTCTTGTAGCCCAACTTGATCTCAAATTCATCCCCTGGCTTCAAACCCATAGCTTCGGTGTAGGCTTTGCCAATCACAATTTGCCCGTTTTGGTGAACCGATGCTCTGTAGGAAGCTTCTCTACCACGCCCATCAGTAGGTGATTCATCCCCTAACTCAATACCTTTTGCTGCTAAAACAGCATTGTAGAAGTCAGCTAAGTTGACGCGGGTTTCACCATCTTTGCTAATTGAATAATAGCCGCACTCTTTTGCCAATTCTCGTTTGGATAAGTTGTTACCTTTTATCTTTTGCCGGAGCGCTTTTCCGGTTAACGGAGCAGTTGCAGACTTTGCCATCGTAAACTTTTGTGTCTAATATCTCTACAGATTACTATAGAATAGCTCAAAGAACTAATTAGACAAAACACTTTTGTTGACATAGTTTTGCCAAAGCTCTGCTAGTTCTGTTGCTCTTGTTTGCCACTGAGGAACTAGCTTATACATTCGCCGTGGTCGTCCTCGCCCCTCTACTCTCTGCCAGTAATCAGTGATTGCTCGTTCACGTTCCAAAAACCTAATAACAGTGTAGAGAACTGTATCAGAGAGTTGAAGATTTGGGTAGGCAGTTTCTAGATGCGAAATTAATTCGGTAGCGTAGGTATCCCTTTGTAATAAGATGGAGAAAAGATAACAGACCGCAGGCTCTGGACCGATGAAAATCGGAGGTGGATTTTGGAAATAATTATAAATATCTTCTAGCTTCATAACCATAGGATGGCAATTGTTAATATACTTAACATTGCTAATCTATGAAGGATTTTGACTTTTTTCTATGAATGTCGCTAGCTAGTGCATAAATTTTGTATGAGTAGAAAAAAGTAACAGTATCAGAATCAGTAACAGGCTTCGGATGCTCACAATCTTATGTAGAGCGCAGAGCTGCTATTCAAGCACAGTTCAGATATTTAGCTTCTCTGCTCTTTGAGCTTTTCCGCAAAAGCCCCTAGATAAAATCTCTAAGCAGTCAAATTCTGGTAGTTTTACTAATAGCTAACCCTATCAACCCGCAGCTAATATTTAAGGCTCTTTATGGATTCCAGGGATCTAGAGTTCTAGTGGCAGGTAGGAGGGTATAATACCTACTCTGACTAGCTTTGAGAACTTTCCTGCCTGTGACTATTCCTGTGCTGATTAACCTTCAAACCTTGATCGACGAACAAAAATGCTATGAAACCATACGCCAACTGCGATGGCCAGAAGGCTTGGTCTGTAGCAAATGTGGGGCAAAATCTGTAGTCAAAAGAGGTTTCGATGAAACTCAGTCATATCGGCAGCGCTATCAGTGCCAGACTTGTCGCGCCCGGTTTGATGACCTAAGCGATACAATTTTAGCTGGGCACCATCAACCCTTGCAGACATGGATTTTCTGTCTGTACTTGATGGGATTGAATCTCTCAACACACCAAATTGCGGCTGAACTGGAGCTGAACAAGGATGACGCACAGCAGATGACAAGCCAACTGCGTGCAGGTATTGTGGAGAAAAAACCTGAGGTTGTCTTGTCAGGGGAAGTGAAATTGGACGAACTCTACTTGATAGCTGGGTTTAAAGGTCAACCAGATGAGGTGAGAAAAAGGGGCGACTTGGTCGTTCAAGGCGGTTAAAAGCCAAGCCAGGGCGAGGAACATTAGCCAAGGAAAAGCCTCCGATTTTCGGTATGATTCAGCGCTCTGGAGAAGTCGTGCTCAAAATGTTGGCTAACGTCAAGCAAGCAACTATTGCACCAGTGATTCAGAAGATGGTCTCACCAGGGACGCTAATTTACACTGACGAGTACAACATCTATGCTCGCCTTCTGGAGTGGGGATACAGTCATAAGACCGTGAATCATGGACAAGGAGAATATGCTCGAGACGACGATGGGGACGGGTTTTACGAAGTTCATGTCAATACGATGGAAGGCTTTTGGTCATTGTTACGCTCTTGGTTGAGACCACATCGAGGAATCTCCCAAGCTAAACTGCCGCTCTATTTAGAGTTTTTTGAGTTCGTTCACAATGTCAGAAAACGGGGTAAAACCCTGTTGCCAACTCTATTAGAGTGCCTTCTCAACTAGATCTCTGGAATCCATAAAGAGCCTCGTTTAATTCATTTTAAAGGTTATTATTGAGGTTATCAATCTTCTCACTCATAATTTTTCCTAACTTAGTTTGTAGAAACTTACTCAGAAACTTTAGTAAGAGACCTTGCAAGATTTATCTTTAATTGATGCGCAGCAGCTTGCAATCAATTTTACTTGGTCTTTCGCAACTAATTAAAAACGAGTATAGTTCCAAGTGTGATTCCGGTAAAGCTATAAATAAAAGACGCTCTCCTGGAAAAACAATGCGCTCGCAAATACATTTTG
>JAFASY010000299.1 GCA_019244235.1 Chroococcidiopsidaceae cyanobacterium CP_BM_ER_R8_30 | reverse complement strand
CGGTGGTATCTACATAGATGGAAACGATAGGACTGTTAATATCTGTGGAGCAACTGTCAACAATAACCAAGGGAATGCATATGGTGGCGGATTGATTCGTGTGGTCGAAGATTTTAATGGCCCAACAACAATCGATCGATCTTCATTCGACGGAAATCTTGCTGCTTTTGCAGGTGGACTTTATTTGCAAGGTACGAACCCTGCCATAACGAATACAAGCGTCATCAATAATAAAGTCCAGCAGATAGATGGCATTGGTCCTGCTTTCACTAATTTCTTTATTTTTGGGGGCACAGTACAAGATCTGAGTACTGATAATATTGGCCCGTAACTATGAGTGGAGTCACTGTCTTTAAGCATCGGTCACAGATGCAGTTGTCATTGCATGCTCACGATCCCTACCCCGCTCACGTTGTTTATTTAAAGTTTACCAAATCCCATTCTTCATTTTTATGAAGTAGGTGTTATTAACACTGGTACACCTATGCTTTCTTTAGCAGAATCTGCTTGAACCTTCTTGGACTTCTAGGCTAATTGGTCACTCCGGCAGGACTTAAATAGAGCAAACTGTTGGGATATAAGGCTGGAGCATGCTAGTTGCAAATACAAGGGTTGAATCAAGGTTAAATCGTGTTGTATAGCTGAGAACAGCTCTTGAAGATTAGATCATTCATTTGGTAGAAGTCAGAGTACAATTTAGGATTTATCCTGAGATAGAGATGTAAGTTTCTATTGCTTCGCTCTTGATGATTCTATGGTTTTTGAAGCTTCTGCGCAAACCTCTCTGAACTGATACTGCTTAAGAGGAACGTAGCAAATCCATATGTTTATGTTGCATTGTAGTGTAATTTTCTTAATTGACTATTTTATTAAGAATTGAGATACTCAGCTTCTGAATCTATCGTCAATCATTCTCATCAAGTTTTAAGTTTTTAAATACATACTGCGTATAGATTTTTATGTTCACAGGATCAGATACGCTGTGGGAGCAAACTAATGGCATTTTAAGACAACACACAGGGTGGTATCGTCAGTAAAATAAATTTGGCAAAGAGTAGGAACAAACATAAGGTGAGTCACGACTAATAGTGGGTGGCTTCAACTAGTCGTGGGAGCATAGTCTTCTGGGTCACGCTACTGCTTAGAGAGTAAGTTTAGCCTTAACTCCCTGGGCTTGGCATAACCCTACTGTTTCCCCCATACTCTAATGACGCACGACCCGCTCGCATCTACCATATAGGCAGCTAACCAGAATCAACAATGAAAAGTTAAAGATTTGAACGTCTCAATAAAAGGGTTACTCGTGAAAGATATGTTTTTGCCTATCATGAATTGTATATGATTGTTGCGCTCCTATGAGTGAATGGTATGGGCCAAACCCAAATTTAGTTAGACCTGGGGAAATCTGGAAGGTGAGTCAGTACATATGTACTCCCTGGGAACTTTCCCGCGCTGAGAAACAAAGTCTGTATTCACAGGTCGCCAGGAATTTTCTGGAAGGAAATGCACTGCCGCATTATGTCATGATTGTCGAAGCCCCTGAGCCCAGAGTTGAGCTAGATAAGGAGTGGCAAACCATCTTCGTCATGTTACTATCTCTGGAAATAGAGTATCTCAGCCAGGTAGATCTGCTAATTCCTACCTGGATTTCAGGTGTTGAGCAAAATTTGTTGGCTCAGACCTGGAATGTATTACCGATGCTTAGTTGTAACTTGTCCCACTTAGTTGGTCAACGACTACCCCGACGAGTCTATGACATGTTGCTAGCAGTGGGATGTTACTACCATGGTCAGACGCAGCAATCTCCACGAATTCAAGACATCCATTCACTTGGGCTGAGAGTTGGTACTGTCCCGACCAGAGCCCACTCAAAAATTCAAGCTTTTCACCAGCAGGAATCTGCTTGGGCCGATGTGCTAACGGTACCAGTAGCAGCTTATCAGACCTATCTCAAGGCTTTAAAGTTTACAGAAAAAATCTTATCAAACCCTGAACAAAATACCTGAACCATTGATTTAGTAAAATTTGTGGATTTAATGAATGAAAAGGGATATTCTCAGTAGAGTTATCCTATACTATGCAAAGTGGTAGTTGACTCTTTATGTTTCCTGTCTATAATTGTTAGAAAGGTTTAAAATCTGTACTCAAGTCCTTCATTGATTTAGTAAAACTTGTGAATTTAGTGAATAAAGAGGGATATTTTCAGTAGAGCTATCTAGTACCATACAAAAGTATTACTATAATTTAACCATGTCGATAGAGATGGTGCCGCGAACTGCTAGAGACGACGCCAAGAGCGAACTTTAGCAACCTTTGAAAGCGGAACAATTGTATCTTTGAGTCGACTTAATTGACTGCTATCAGTCAAGGATGTCACTACATCTGGACTCCTATTGGAGGATATCTGCGCTCATCTTTTGAGCGAGGTCAATCGGCTATGACAACTACAAGTCATCTGCCCGTTTCGTCTCCAATCTCTTCGAAACAGCTATGGTTCTTTGATTGTATAGACACGGAGGAAATAGATTTGAATAATCGACTTATCAAAATAGGCAATAGAGGCTTCAGCTTGGGGGCAATTGTTGGATGGCACTGTCAAACGCCGTCATTGTCTGATAACCAAACAGTGCTTCTATATCTTTCAGGAGTAAGTGAGCCAATGTGTTTTGAAGGGAAAGAAGGAAAGCTTTTGCTGCAGCTGCTGGAAAATGCTTCCCAAGACATTGCTTTCCTCAAGATTGCTAACTAATTAGGTTATGTTGCAAAAACAGAGGGAATAGGTGGTGAGGAGTTAGTCCTGTTCCCTCCCGATTTCAACGTTTCTTTTGCGTTGTATGCAAGCAGTCCTTCAGCAGTATTATTAAACCCTGAACAAGATACCCGAACCCTTCAAGGGGTAGCAGTTCTACCAGTTAGCGTTACAGTGGTGCGATGAGCTGGTTGTTGTCTGACGAATCTTGTGTAATTCTCGTTTGACATTTTTGATTTGCAACAGTCCTAATTCCGTGGCAACCAATGCCAATAACTTTTGCCACCGCTTGGAGATTTCACCCTGCGTGACTCCTAACTCGGTTGCCAGTTGGAGTTGGGTTTTGTCTTGCAGCCAATTTTGCCACAACTTGAGATATCCCTTACTCGGATAACGTTGGTCAATGGTAGCAATTGCTGCTACTGCCTTGGCAACTAAATCAGCACGCTCTAAAACCTGCCACGAGTCAAACTTGTCGGAGATGGTTTCCGATAGCGTTATATCTGTACCAGGAATCAGTTCATCCAGGCTCTGACAGCATAATAACACTTGTTGTCGTTTTTCTTTTCGGACTAGATCGATGATGCGATAGTAAGCCACTGTTGCTGCCCAGTGATAAAACTCTTTGACTCCTCCGTGAGCAAATCTTCCCTCTCTGACTGCTTGCAGAACTTTTTCGTGGGCTGTCTGTGCTGCGTCTTCCCATGCAATTCCACTTCCCCTGGTTTGTTTGCGGGCAATTCTCTCTATTCTGCGTTGATGTGCCTGGTCAAGCAATAGCTGCTCACAAGCCTGGCTATCTTCCAGGAGGTAGTCCTCTACGAATTGTTTAGGAATAGACTTAGGTGACTCTGGTTGTGTTGAAGCCATATATTGGTACTTTCTGTGAATTCCCATGATCTTAGAAAAGAAGATGGAGACTGAAATACTACAGGTGAGCTATTTTCATGGCAAGAGATTATTAACATAGCTTGCTAACAAAAAAAGAGAGTATATTTAGCATGCTTTGTCGCCTATGTGCTCTGTAAAATTTGGCAGTGCTTTGAATGAATAACACTACTATAGTTGCAGATTCCTTATTCTCCCTATAGGTATGACAACAGCTAGAGCTCTTTCAGATAACCCTACAATATACTGATTATATTAAGATGCAATCCTCTAAATTGTCAAATATTTAAGTTGTCAAATCAAGTTTTCTGTAACATCTATGACTTTTATAGGTTATGCAGAGGAAGCTCTGCCAACATGCACTCAAAAAGCATTACTAAATGCATTCAAAAAGCATTACTAGATGTGGTATTGGCGATCATAACATTATCTGTTTGCTGGAATTGTAAGGATTCCAAACTCAGCGTACTATTGCTATATCTGGTTAGCGCATCACCCAGTTTTAAGAAACAGAGCCTGCTCCCTTGTGTATTATTCCGCGCTAGCAACCTTTTTTTAAAAATTGTGGAATATTTGAGAGCAAGCATCCGTTATAGAGAATAGTAGACCCTACTGTAAACAACTTATAGCTGCTCGCCTTTTTTTATGTATCAGCTTCAGAAGTTTGATAAAACATTGTTTGTGTTTAAAGCTATGATAACCTTAGTTATAAAAGGTAATTGTATTCATAATTAAATTCTGATTGAAGGTTTATTCATAATCTCTAGAGTCTGTTTGAGAATTGTAACTTTAGAGATTATAAGTTGGGATAAGCGAACATCCTACATGTTGTGTTTTGTTAGAGAAGACGCCAAGAGTGCACTCTAGCTTAGACACAGGAATAATAATCAGGACTTAGAAGTCTTGCTAAGGATATATTGGGCAGGCTGGTTCTATCAATAAATAAATATCAATAATGATCAAATTATATGTTATGTATCCTACAATACTACCTTAGATGCTCTATTGCTATAGAACACCATTTTGAAGAAGTTTCAATTTTTCTGGAGAAAGCAATAAGTATTGGTAGTTTCGTTTTTCTAAGAACTCTAGCTGTGGAATAAGAGCACAACCACTGTTCTCATCATAAGTTTTAGAAAGAGGTAAACTGTGCTTAGCAAACATAAAAGATATGCAGACAATACACATTTTTACTGTCTATATTATGAATCCAATTTATGGTGTTTAGGTAGCTCAAAGTATTTCTTATTTTATTTCAAAGCCTCAAAAATCAAAGAGAGTATGAATATGTATTATAGAAACCTGTAATTGTAACATACTCTCTATTCAATTCAAGCAGGCGCTTCTAATCCTTGAGGTAATCATATGAAAGCGGTAATACTTGCTGGAGGGCTTGGCACTCGTCTTAGCGAAGAAACTGCCATTAAGCCAAAGCCTATGGTTGAGATTGGTGGATGGCCTATTCTATGGCATATCATGAAAGTTTACTCCGCCTATAACATTAATGATTTCATCATCTGCTGTGGTTATAAAGGCTACGTAATAAAAGAATACTTTGCTAATTACTTCTTACACATGTCAGATGTTACGCTTGACATGCGGTTTAATCAAATGAATGTTCACTGTGGTTATGCCGAACCCTGGCGAGTTACGTTGATAAATACCGGCGAACTAACGATGACTGGCGGAAGGCTGAAAAGAGTGAAGGAGCATATTGAAAATCAAACTTTTTGCTTCACTTACGGTGACGGTGTCAGCAATGTCAATGTCAAAGAACTAGTTGAGTTTCATAAAGAACAAAAGACGTTAGCAACTTTGACTGCCGTCCAGCCGCCTGGGCGATTTGGGGCACTCAGCTTGGGACAAGAGGAAACTAAAATCACCAGTTTCCGTGAAAAGCCGGAAGGAGATGGAGCATGGATCAATGGTGGCTTCTTTGTATTAGAGCCTGAAGTTATTGACTTCATTGCAGATGATTCTACAGTCTGGGAGCAGGAACCGTTGCAGAAGCTAGCTCATATGGAGCAACTATCTGCCTACAAACATATTGGTTTTTGGCAACCTATGGATACTTTACGAGATAAGCATTACCTTGAGGAACTCTGGAAAAGTGGTAAGGCTCCTTGGAAGATGTGGTAGCTAACAGATTTTAACCTCAATATAAAAATTGATATCAAGAGGCAGTTAGTCATCTGACTGCAAGCAGTTTAGCATGAGTGAAATCTCTTCCAGAATCGAAAGCTCAGTTACTCAATGGACTCCAAAGAGGCAAATTTAGATTTGACTTTTGCTCACCATTCTCCTAACAGCTAGTTAAAGATAAAAGAGGATGGCGAACTACAAAGATAGGGGAGTCTTAGGGAAAGTTTAACCTCAGCAAACTATCATTTTACATTTAGGACTATCCATGATTATTGTCGATCGAGCACTTCAAGCTTGTGCAGAAGCAGGTAACCCCGTTAAGGTCGGCATAATTGGTGCTGGCTTTATGGGTCGAGGACTTGCCAATCAGATTGTTAACTCAGTACCTGGAATGAAGTTGGTTGCTATCTCTAATCGGACCCTTGATGCTGCTAAGCGAGCCTACTTAGATGCTGGTATTGAGGAAATTCGAGTTGTTGAGACTGTCTCCCAACTGGAAAGTGTTATTGCTCAGGGGCAATATGCTGTCACTGAAGAGGCGATGTTGCTGTGTCAGGCAGATGGCATTGATGCATTGGTTGAATTAACGGGGGCAGTAGAGTTCGGTGCTCATGTCGTCATGAAAGCGATCGAGCATCGTAAGCACGTTATTCTCATGAATGCAGAACTCGATGGCACTGTTGGGCCAATTCTTAAGGTGCATGCAGATCGTGCTGGCGTTATTCTCACTGGTTGTGATGGAGATCAACCAGGGGTAGAGCTCAACCTCTACCGATTCGTGAAGAGTATTGGGCTTACACCCCTTTTATGTGGCAATATCAAGGGTTTACAGGACCGATATCGCAATCCCACTACTCAAGCAAGTTTTGCCAAACAATGGGGGCAAACGCCTCATATGGTGACTAGCTTTGCTGATGGCACGAAGATCTCCTTCGAGCAGGCGATTGTGGCTAATGCCACAGGCATGAAGGTGGCCCAGCGGGGAATGTTAGGATACAATTACAGCGGTCATGTCGATGAAATGACCGGCATGTATGATGTTGAACAGCTTAAAGAATTGGGTGGCATCGTAGACTATGTAGTGGGTGCTAAACCAAGTCCAGGTGTATTTGTGTTTGCAACACACGATGACCCTAAGCAGTGCCATTATCTCAATTACGGCAAGTTGGGTGAAGGCCCTCTTTACAGCTTCTACATACCTTACCATCTAACTATTTTTGAAGTTCCTCTGTCGGTTGCCCGAGTTGTCCTGTTCAAGGATGTGGTGATTGCACCCATAGCTAGTCCTGTAGTTGATGTGGTAGCGACTGCGAAGATTAACCTCGAAGCTGGGGAGACTCTCGATGGTTTGGGCTACTACATGACATACGGTCAATGCGAAAATTCTCAGACGACTCAGGAGCTAAACCTACTACCGATGGGTTTAGCTGAAGGATGCCGCTTGAAGCGGGACATTCCTAAGGATCAAGTTCTCACCTACGATGACGTAGAACTACCCGAAGGCAGACTTAGCGACAAACTAAGGGCCGAGCAGAATAACTATTTCGCCCTGTCAAGCAAAGAGCAGAGGAAGCAATATTCCTTGTTATCGGTCTAGCCTAAGTTGAAGATCTGGATTTACTCCCAACACCGTCACACAGAAAATGGCTACTTGCTCAACCTTTGTAAGATTTGAAATATTATGCAAAGCATTCAAAACGTAGTTTACGAAGATTTGGAATATATCTGTAACAACTTAAAAGAGGAGTTTGCTTGTCTGGCAGGTAAAAGACTCTTAATCACAGGAGGAGCAGGCTTTCTTGGTTATTATCTCGTTCAATCTGTTCTGTATTGGAACAAAATAACGGATGAAGCTAATAGTATAAAGCTGACAATATATGACAACTACATTCGTGGTGTCCCAAATTGGTTGATCAGACTAAAAGATAACAACAATTTAACCCTGGTTAAGCACGATATCACTAATCCTTTACCGCAAGACATAGAGGATTTTTATTACATTATCCATGCCGCCTCTATCGCCTCACCTACATATTATCGAAAGTATCCAATTGAAACGATGGATGCTAACGTTAATGGTCTACGATCTCTGCTAGAGTACTGTCGAGTACAAAAAGAGAAAAACAAGCCTGTGAAGGGCTTTTTATTTTACTCTACTAGCGAAATTTACGGAGATCCCTTCCCTGAAAATATTCCCACCCCTGAAACATATCGTGGTAATGTTTCTTGTACAGGTCCACGCGCCTGTTACGATGAATCGAAACGCTATGGTGAAACACTTTGCGTAAATTTTGCTCAGCACTATAGCCTACCAATTAAAGTTGCACGTCCATTTAATAACTATGGACCAGGACTGAAGATTACAGATAAGAGAGTTATTCCAGATTTTGCTCGAGATATCTTTGCCGGAAGAGATATTGTACTTCTCTCTGATGGGTCTCCAACCCGGACGTTTTGTTACATTGCTGATGCAATTGTTGGTTACTATAAAGTTTTGGTCAAAGGTCGAGATGGTGAAGCCTACAATATCGGTGTAGAGAAGCCCGAGATCTCTATAGCAGATCTTGCAGAAAAGGTTGTAAAAATCGCTCATCATCTCTTAGATTATAAAGGAAAAGTTATTTTAAAAATTAGTGCAGATAAAGATTATTTAGTTGATAACCCAAATCGTCGTTGTCCAGTAATAGATAAAGCTAGAACTGATTTAGATTATAATCCCTCTATCTCTTTAGATGAAGGATTAAAGCGTGCATTGACTTGGTATCATAATAATTCTGAGGCGGAAGAAGCATAATGAAGGTTTCTGTAATAGGAACAGGATATGTTGGACTGGTGTCTGGCGTTTGCTTAGCTGAACGAGGTCATCAGGTAACTTGTGTAGATGTGGATCGTCAGAAAATTAATCAGATTAATCAGGCCATATCTCCAATTTACGAGCAAGGCTTAGAGGAATTGTTAAAGAAAAATATCCATGTTAATCTACAGGCGACTACAGATCTTCATAGGTCTGTACTTGCAACTGATCTCTCCTTGATTGCAGTTGGAACTCCTTTCAATGGATTAGAAATTGATCTTCGTTACATAGAAGAGGTTTCCTATCAGATAGGAAAGGCGTTAAAGGAGAAGCCTACCTATCATCTAGTGGTAGTGAAAAGTACAGTTGTTCCTGGCACTACAGATGAAGTTGTGCTCCCTATTCTAGAAGATGTGTCAGGGAAGAAAGCTGGAGTTGACTTTGGCGTCGGGATGAATCCAGAGTTTTTAAGAGAGGGAGAAGCAGTTCAAGACTTCATGTATCCAGACCGCATTGTTCTGGGCGGTATGGATGAAAAAAGTACTAGTCTGTTGGAGCAGTTGTATAGCGTTTTTGAAGATGTAGAGCAACTCAAAACTAATAATAAGACAGCAGAGATGATCAAATATACTGCCAATGCTTTATTGGCAACGATGATCTCTTTTTCTAATGAGATTGCCAATCTATGTGCCGCTATTGGTGGCATTGATGTGGTTGAAGGTATGAAGGGAGTTCATCTTGACAAGCGCCTCAGCCCAATTCTGCCAAACAGACAGCGCATCACTCCAGCCTTGACCACATATCTTCAGGCTGGGTGTGGGTTTGGCGGGAGCTGTTTTCCTAAAGACGTTAAGGCACTTAAGGCTCATGGAGTAAAAGCAGGAAGCCCAATGCGGATACTGGAAGCAGTGATTGCGGTCAATACAGAACAGCCGAATCAAGTTCTCTTGCGCTTAAAGAAACATTTTCCTCAATTGGAGGGTGTGCGGATTGCGGTTCTGGGACTAGCCTTCAAACCTGGAACTGACGACATGAGGGAATCTCCAGCAATCTCAGTTATCAAAGAACTGAAGATACAAGGGGCAGAGATTAGGGCTTACGACCCGATCGCTACACATGAGGCTCAAAAAATATTTGGCAACTACGGATTAATTTTCTGCCACAATCTTGCTCAGGCTATCTACGATGTACAAGCTATTCTAATTCTTACCTGCTGGGAAGAATTTAAGCAGGTTCCGGAATTGTTGAAATACCTAGACTCGCAGCCCTTGGTTATTGATGGTCGGCGCATGCTAGATAAACATAGCGTAGCGAAATATGAAGGAATCGGTCTATAGAAAATATTTAATTAGGGGATTAGATAATGCTAGTTGACGCACGCAAGTTATCAGTGGACGAGGTGATAGAAACTGAAGTTTGCATTATTGGTGCTGGACCAGCAGGCATCACTCTGGCGCGTGAATTCGCTCATGCAGACTTTCGAGTCGCTCTCCTAGAGAGCGGCGGACTGGAATTTAACCAAAACACTCAGTTACTTGCTGAAGGTGAAAGTGTTGGTCACGATTTCGGGAAACTGGAAACTCATCGCTGTCGCCAGTTTGGTGGGACCGCTAACTGGTGGGAAATTAAAATTCCCCACCATCCTATTGGTGTTCGCTATGTGCCCCTAGATAAGATAGACTTCGAACAACGGGACTGGCTGCCCTATAGTGGCTGGCCTTTCAATAAATCTCATCTCGATCCGTTTTACGAACGTGCCCAATCGGTCTGCCAAATTGGACCTTTCGCTTACGATGCCGCAGCTTGGTCGGATGCTGGAACTCCTCAGTTACCCTTGAATGGGGAGCGGGTCACCACTACCATGTTTCAGTTTGGACCCCGTACAGCCTTCACCAAGGACGGCCTTAACGAAATCAATCAGGCTAGCAACATTACGACATATCTCAACGCTAACGTACTAGAAATTGAGACAAACGCAACAGCTAGGACTATAACCCGCGTACGGGTAGCCTGTTTGGAGGGCAATGAATTCTGGGTGTGTGCCAAGGTGTTTATCTTAGCCACTGGTGCCATGGAGAACGCCCAGTTATTGTTGCTATCAAATAAACAGCAACAGACTGGGCTAGGGAATCACAATGACCTAGTTGGTAGGTTCTTTATGGACCATCCTTTTGTCGACGGTGGCCTGCTGCTCCCTGCCGACCCCCAGATTTTCAAGCAGACAGCTTTATATGATCTGCGTTTGGTGAATCATGTAGCAGTTATGGGGAAACTTACCCTGACTGAAGCAGTAATGCACCACGAGCAATTGCTCAATATTAGTGCATTGCTGTTTCCCAGACCTAAATCCTATCAGTCTTTAGCTGCTAATTCTCTAGAAATATTGCGCAAAAATTTTCGCGATAGAGAGTTGCCACAGGATTTCTCTAAACACTTCAGCAATGTCATTGTGGGTCTTGACTATATCCTGCCTGCTGTCTATCGGAGACTAACCAAACAGCAAAATTTCTTTCCAAATCTCGGTTCGGGTGGCTGGTCTTACCTGCAAGCTAATGAACGGAGATTTGTCACGTTCGAAGTTCTCTACTTTACCGAACAAGCACCAAATCCCAATAACCGGGTGATGCTCAGTACCCAGCGCGATCGCCTTGGTCGTAGGCAAGTGCTGTTACACAACCGCGTTTGGAGCGACATGGAGATCAGCAGCATTAAGCGAGCACAAGCGATCTTCACCGCAGAGATTGCTCGTGCTGGTCTGGGTCAGTTACAAACTAAACGGGATGGAGAACTGCCAAGAATGCAAGGTCCTGGCGCCCATCACCACATGGGAACGACGCGGATGCATAATGATCCCAAACAGGGTGTTGTTGATGAAAATTGCCAGGTTCACGGCATCTCTAACTTATTCATCGCAGGTAGCTCTGTCTTTCCCACAGGAGGTTTTGCTAATCCTACACTCACCATCATCGCTCTTTCCATTAGGTTAGCAGACCATGTGAAAATAGTTATGGCACAGCAAAAACCATTAGCATCGATTGGAGATAAAAGGCAGTAAATCTAGTGATTGAATGTCTTTGATTTATATCATAACTTAATTAAGTAGTGGAAAAAATCCATATAGTATTCGGTATGCTTCAGCAACTTGAAGTTTTTATGCTGACCCCTATTCAACTTACTGCTTTAGAAGCTTTCCTGAGCCACCATTACTTTGAGTATGCTGGATACAATCATGAAGCTGGAACTGTTATATACCTAAGTACTGTAAGTAATTTGAGAATAAGAATAGAATTTGGTGATGGGTGTTACTACCACATAACTAATGACATGACCAATGAAGTCATCCGCAGCGAGTTCACCCAATTGCGAGAAGTAATGTCGGCCTATCGTCAGGCTCAAAACCGCAATGAAGAAGTAGATTAATCAAAAATAGATAAAACAGTTTTAATTTGCAGTTTGCAGGACTGCTTTCCTGCTTATGGTGTTAGTATTTTGTGACGATAAAACACAAAAAATCCATTTTATATTCTTCGTAAAATAATAATTAATGTCTAATAAACAGAGAGAGAAACAGTGGATTACTTTTAAGGTTTCAGCTTCAGAGATGAAAGCCATAGAAGCTTATTGTGAAGAGAACAAAAGAACTAAAACTGATGTATTGAGAGAGTTAATCCGTCAATTACCCACTTTTACTAATTTAAATACTCATAGTCAAAATAATAAGTAGTCTTTCTAGGCGCAAAATTTGCACTAAGTTTATTTATTTTGATAGTTAAAACAAGTATTATGTTATTGGCAATACAAGCTGAGCTACAGGTACTAGAAAATTGCCAAATCTAAATTTATAAGTGTATAAACCATTCATGAATAGTCAATTCTCTCTCTTAAGATTAGAGCTTCCATTTACTGTTTTAAACACAATTTTCATAGTTCAATTACCCACGTGTTTAAACATGTCTGAGGCAATAGCTCTACAGGCAACTTGTCTGAACCTTTATCAGAAGAAGCCTACTCAAATTATTCTTGACTCAAGACAGTGTACTATCATAAAAAGCAGTGGTATAGGTGCAATAATCAGTATAGTAAAAACAGCTAAAGAACTAGAGATTGAGTTGGTTCTTCAGAGCGTACATCCTCAGATAAAAGCAGCTTTATTAATGGCAGGACTTGACCCATTTGTAATTCTTGATTCAGAGAACAAAGCTATTTTTCCACTAGATAATCAACAACTAAGATATCGGACACCAACCCATCCTTCAGTGTCCTCTCGAACAAAACGGCTTATAGATATCATAGGGGCTTTAATTGGGTTAGGAATTGTAGCTATTTTGTTCGTTCCTATTGCTATTGCTATTAAACTCGATAGTCCAGGGCCTATTCTATTCAGTCAAACTCGATGTGGTTGGTTAGGAAAGCATTTTCGCTTATGGAAGTTCCGTTCCATGATCGCCAATGCAGAAAGCCTAAAAGCGGAAATTGAAAATCAAGTCGAAGGACCGTTTTTTAAAAATAAAAATGACTCTCGAATCACACGAGTCGGTTGCTTTTTGCGACGTACAAGTTTAGATGAGCTGCCCCAGTTTTGGAATGTAATAAAAGGCGAAATGAGTTTAGTGGGAACGCGGCCTCCAACTATCGATGAAGTTGTTCAATACACTTTACCTATGTGGCAGCGCCTAGATGTTAAACCAGGTATTACTGGTGAATGGCAAACAAATGGTCGCTCTAAAATTTCTAACTTCCAAGATGTGGTTTATCTGGATTTGCATTATCAAAAAAAATGGAGCGTCTTGTACGATCTAAAGCTAATTTTTAAGACATTGCTCATTATTTTTAGAAAACACAGTGGTGCTAGTTGAGATAATACTTGCCATTTTTTTAAAAGATGTGAATAACTAGTATAAACAGCCAAGAAAATCTCCTCTCACAATTTTCAGACAAGAACTGGGTGTGGAGTTGCCCTATATCCGCGCGTTAGCACCTTCAACAAAGTTACTTGCTTAAGAAGATTACTATCTTTTTTATCTCTTCTGTCTAGATAGCTTTTCTATAGAAAGCTCAAGTTATAACAATCAAACCAGAAAACCTATTATCAACTGGAAAATGAAGATCTTATACTTAACAACAGTTCTTCCTAGTAAAAGAAAAAGCGGCGGTGAGATCGCGTCTCAATGCTTTATTAATGCGATTAAGCAAGGTGGACATGAAGTTTTTGTCTTAGGATATCAGCGAAAAAATGATGCTTTTGAAAAAAAACATCATGAAATTTCAGCAGGTGAACGATATATAGAAACAGGAAAAGCGGGATTTTATGCATTTTTCTGGATGTTGTTGAGTCTAACAAAAAAACTTCCCTACTCATCCGCCAAGTATTTTTCAGGAAACTATGTTATTCAAACAAAAAAACTTTTGTATTCCAATAGTTTTGATGTTGTAATTATAGATCATGCTCAATTAAGCTGGCTACGGTCATTAATTGGCAACAGAGCTAAAACTATACTAATTCAGCATAACATTGAACATCAAGTTTATTTGATGCTTTATAATAGCGTACGCAACTATATTTTAAAATTGATGTATAAACGAGAAGCTTCTTTAATTAAAGAAATGGAAAACAAGCTTACTGATAATGTGGAAGAAGTTTGGACCCTTACTTCAAATGATTATAAGTATGTTTCTAGCGTTAAGGAGAGGGGAAAAGTTAGAATTTTTGCTGTGCCTTCTAGCTTGACAACATCGTCGGAGAGATTACCTAACTTTAAAACCTGTGATATTGGTATTATAGGCACTTGGACATGGAGACCTAATCAGGAGGGTTTAAAGTGGTTTTTTCAGGCTGTTTATCCTCACTTACTAGCAGATTTATCAATTCAAGTAGCTGGTAAGGGTGCTGAGTGGCTACACGAAATGTACCCTAATGTGAATTATTGTGGTTTTGTACCAAGTGCGCAGGCATTTATGGAACAGGCAAAAGTTATTGCAATTCCTTCTATTAGTGGTGGTGGTGTACAGATTAAAACTCTAGATGCTATTGCTTCAGGCTCTCCTGTTGTGGCAACCCCTGTTGCATTGCGTGGAATACCCGAATATCCCTGTTCTGTTATTCTTGCTGAAGCGCCAGAGGATTTTGCTAAAAGTTTGACTCACTTACTAACTTTACTTACAACTCAAAGTTTTTATCAAGTAGGGATTAGCTGGTCACAAAGTAGGCGCGAAAAGTTCTTTGCTGATGTTGCTGAAGCAATCAACAACTTCCAAACACAAAAGGTCTTAAGTGTAGCAGCCAAATAACAAGGCTGTATTTTGAGGTTCAATGAATATGAGGATAACATTTAAACATTTTACTGATATTGAATCTGATTCTCTCTAGCCTTTAAGAGATAAGTAAAACTTGTTAGCACAAATTTGAAAACTTCCAAATTGCCGTATGAAGACAAACAAGTTTAATGAGCAGAGGTATCCTTCTAAGCCTCAACAGTTTTATATGAAATCTGAGGAATATAGGCTACCTGGCCATACTAGGAAAACCGAGGATGAAATAAATTTTCAGTTGCTTTGGTTGAGCCTAAAACGTCGTTGGCTACCTGCGGTATGTGTTGCTGGAGTTGTTTTCGCGATTACAGTGCCAGTTGCATTTATGCAAAAACTCTCGTATCAAGCAACAGGAAAGCTTTTACTTAAGCCAGATAATACATCTTCTCTTACGGGAGTAGGAAAAGAAATTAAAGAGTTTTCGCCCGTGAATGAGGGGGGTACGGAGACAGCTAATCCTGTGAAGACACAGTCAGAAGTCATTCTTTCAAACCCTCTTTTGGATAAGACTATAGCTGAATTAGATTTAAGAGATAAACGAGGTAAACTTCTGCGTGCGGAGTCACTGAAAAGAAATTTCAAAGTGAAAAACATTCCGGGAACAGATGTATTAACGCTTTCCTATAAAAGCACTGACCCGTACCTAGCTGCAACAGTAGTCAATAAACTTATGGATGTTTATATAGAAAATAATATCCTCACCAACCGGGCTGATGCACTTACAGCCAGTAAGTTTATTGCTCTAGAGCTACCTAGTACGGAAGCTATGGTTCGTCAAGCAGAATCGACTTTGCGCCAGTTCAAAGAGCAAAATAATGTTGTTAACCTAGACGAGGAAGCCAAATCGGCAGTGGCGATTATTCAGGAGCTACAGACCCAAATTAATACGACTCAGGCCGATCTTGCGGGTGCAAATGCTAGATTTACAGATCTCCAAAACAAAACGAAAATGAATTCACAGGCTGCCATAGCCCTGAATTCCCTCAACCAGTCTCCTGGAGTGCAGGATGTACTGAAAGAATTCCAACAGGTAGAAGACCAGTTAGCAGTTGAGCGGAGTCGCTTCCAGGATGATCATCCCACGGTAGTTAACCTAAAGTTTAAGGAAGACGCTCTAAAAGCTTTACTGCAAAAGCGGGTAGGAAATACTAGTACTCTTGACTTCAGGCAGCAAGTACCCAGCGAAGAATTGCAGATGGGAGAGAGCAAACAAAAATTGAACGAAGACTTGGTTAGAGCAGAGGTAGAACGCTCAGGCTTGGTCAAGCGGTTGGCAAAGCTTTCTAACGCCAAGGCTGCCTACGAACAACGAGTGAGTAGTTTTCCCAAATTGGAACAGCAGCAGCGGGAACTACAGCGGCAACTGGATGCGGCCCAATCTACCTATGAAACTCTTTTGAAAAAGGTTCAGGAAGTACGGATTGCGGCAAACCAAAACATGGCTAACGCCCGTGTTATCGAGCCAGCTCTGATTCCAGAAGCGCCCTCGCTCCTCAAAGTATTCGCGATCATAGGCTTGGGAATTTTGGGGAGTATCTTGCTTGCTGTAGTTACTGTTGTCACTTTAGAAGTAAGAGATTCGTCTATCAAAACCCTTAATGAGGCAAAGGAGTTGTTTGGGTATACCTTACTAGGAGTTATTCCTTCCTTGAAGAAGAAAGCTACTCCTCGCGGTGGGGATAAAGAATCGATGGTTCCAGAAGTTCCTGTTAGAGATACTCCAGGCATGCCAATTTGTGAGGCGTACCGAATGCTTCAGGCTAATTTGAAGTTTCTCAGTTCAGATAGAGTACTGAAAGTCATTGTTGTCACAAGTTCAGTTCCCAAAGAAGGTAAGTCTAAAGTCTCTGCTAATTTGACTGCAACCATGGCTCAAATGGGCCGCCATGTCTTGCTAGTGGACGCAGATATGCGTCATCCATCTCAGCATCACATCTGGAAATTGACTAATGCATCAGGTTTAAGTGATGTGATTGTTGGTGAAGCTGAATTTGAGGCGGCGGTGGAAGAAGTGATGCCCAACATGGACGTCCTTACTGCTGGAGTTATTCCTCCCAACCCACTAGCCCTGCTTGACTCCAGGCGGATGGCTTCATTGATTGAGAACTTTTCCGAGACATATGATTTTGTAGTGATCGATGCGCCTCCCCTTATCGTGGCAGCTGATGCTCTGACTTTGGGCAAGATGACGGATGGTGTTTTACTGGTAGCACGACCTGGGATGGTCAATTCTAACAATGCTGTTGCTGCTAAAGAGTCGCTAGAGCAATCGGGACAGAATATTCTGGGTCTAGTAGTCAATGGGGTGAGCCAGGAAGAAGTTGGTAGCTACTTTTACTACCCGTACTATAAGGAGAAATCTGACAAGACCAAGTCCAGAACAAATACTAGTCGTTCCTGAAGGACACGAGTAGATGGTTCTATCCATGAAGCACCAAAACTGTGTCGTATTTCAAAGGCTAGCTGAGAAAATATTTGTTATTTCAGCGCTCTTGTTCTATACAGGAGCACTACTGCCCCATTTGCCTTTAGACAACTCAGTCAATCGGATAATAGTACCACTTCTTCCCTTTATCATCCAGGCAGTCACCACTTGCCTAATTATTCCAAAGTGGAAGGAAGTCGTTCAAATCCTTATTAAGGAAAGGCTCTTATGGTTCCTGTTACTTGTAGCTTTATTCTCAGTGTTTTACTCAGACGATCCAATGTATACCCTATATCACCCCACTTCGGTTGAATCGGGCAGTGGACCTGGTGTAGGTGTCTTACCTCTGTTTCAGACAACCTTATTTGGAGTGTACTTTAGTACTCGCCATAGCATAAAAAAGCAGTTTCAGTTGTTAGCTTGGGTGTTTGGCATAACGGTGCTGCTTAGCATAGTACTTGGCCTGGCGCTGCCGAGATACGGACTTATGGGTGCATCCAGTGTACTGAATTCAGAGGACAAGGCTCACATAGGCGCTTGGCAAGGTGTCTACGGACACAAAAATCAGTTGGGTTCCAATATGGCCTTGAGTGCGTTGTTCTTCCTACTTTTTACTTCTACCAGCAGGAAACATCGTTGGATTAAATGGGTGGGCTTTATCCTTTCAGTTACCCTGATTCTGCTTTCAACATCAAAAACAGCCCTGGTTGTGCTTCTAACCTTAGTAAGCCTCTTACCTCTTTATAAGGCTTTACGATGGAACTATACCTTAGCTCTGCCCCTCTTGATAACTGTGCTATTGACGGCCGGAGTTGTAGGTTCAATATTTGTGAATAACGCAGAAACTATTCTAGAGCTTCTGGGGCGGGATGCTACCCTCAGTGGTCGTACGGGGCTTTGGGATGCTGTACTAAGTAAAATCTCGGAACGTCCTTGGCTAGGCTACGGGTATCAAGCCTTCTGGCGGGGTTGGGATGGTGAATCTGCAGATGTCTGGAGAGTTGAGCTATGGGGGCCTGGAAGTGCTCACAATGGTTTTTTGGAATTAGGGCTCGACTTGGGTTTATTAGGATTATCAGTGTTTGTACTTAGCTTTGTATACTACTATTTCCGAGCCATCACTTGGATACGCTTGACCAAGAACACAGATGGTCTCTGGCCAGTAGCATACTTAACGTTTATGATACTGTCTAATATGACTGAAGCGGGTTTAGTGAGACCAGACTTCAATTGGCTCTTATATCTGTCAATAATCCTCTCAATGCACAACAGGGCTAAAAATTTGGCAGAAACCTAATGTATTTTGGCAGCTAGAAAGAAAGGCTCTTTAAGAATTTCAGGAATCTACTTGAAAAGGCACTTTAATAGAAAAATATCATGCGTCTGTTCACACTACTGAGGCTACTCCCCTTCATTCTGCTAGAACTCACTTTTTTATGCTGCTCCCGAACAAATGCTTCTCAAGAAACCACAACTGTACTCAGATATTTGGAGTCAATTTCTGGTAATCGCATCCTCTCCGGTCAACAGGAAAATAGCAGAGATCCAAATGCGGAATGGAATAATATTGCCAACCTGACAGGGGGTAAACATCCTGGAACTTATATACTTGATTTTGGCTGGAATATTAGTGATAATGCCCGCCGAGCAATGGTTCAAGCAGCAATAGACAAATGGCAAAATCAGAAGGTCTTGATCGGATTTTCTTGGCATACTTGCCCACCAACATTTTCTAATGATGATTGCAGTTGGCAAGACATCAATCAAGGGCGTCCTTCAAGCTTAATTGATCGGGTGTTAACGCCAGGAACTCAAGAATATAAAAATTGGATGGCGAGGATTGATCGAGTTGCAAAATCATTGCAGCAACTACAAGCCGCTAGAGTACCAGTGTTGTTTCGTCCGTTCCATGAGATGAATGGAAATTGGTTTTGGTGGGGAAATCAACCCCGTTTCAATAAATTATGGGCTCAGTTGTATGATCGTTTGGTCAATTACAATAAACTTAACAATCTGCTTTGGGTGTGGAGCCCTAACGCACTTAACTATGGTCCTTGGCCCGAATCATATTATCCGGGTGATAACTATGTTGACATTTTGGGACAAGATGTTTATCCAGAATACGGTCATCAGTTTAGCCAGAAATCATATAATTGGCTTCTGCAGAAAGCTCATGGGAGGCCAATTGCTATCTGCGAAAACGGCACTCTCCCAGACATCAATGTAATTATGCAGGACCAGCCTAAGTACGTGTATTTCAATACTTGGATTGGTTTTGAAGGTAACGGGCAAAATGGCAAGATTTCTCAGTTCTTTAACAATCGGCGCACAATTAATGCTGGCTCTTCACGGCTCCCAAGATTCTGAAGTGACGCTGACGGGGTGATAACAAAGGCTAGGAAGCTGGCTTAATAAGCTGTATAGCTTTTTGCCCTCGTTGATAATACTGACGCTTACTTTACCATGGATAGATCAAGCTTCCATCTAGTAAGGCTTTTATCCAGTCTTGTTACCCTGTTAGGAAGTGACAGTGATAGTGAGAAGGATACAATCAAAAAAACTGGGTAAAGCCCTATTGTTATTTCTACTAGAGTGCTTTGTCAAGTAGATTCTTAGAATCCTCAAAGAGCCTCAAAGCTAAGGGGAAAACTGTAGTCATTTCTAATAGAAATAATGCCTATCAAAAAACTAAAGCGGAAATTATCTAGCCAATTATTTCGTAACATAAGCTGGCTAGGTACATCAGAGTTATTGAATCGGATATTTCGCTTTGGAGTAACGATTCTGATAGCTCGCATCTTAAGCCCCTATGATTATGGTCTCGTAGCAATTATTTCAATTGTCAATGAATTTATAAATGTTTTTAGCCTTAGAGGTGGAATTGGATCAAAAATCGTTCAAGCTAATGAAACAGATGTCAAATCTTTATGTGACACAGCGTATTGGATGAATTGGATTTTATGTATTTCACTTCTAATTCTTCAATGTTTTGCTGCGTTTCCAATTGCTTGGTTTTATGGTGACAACAATCTTATTTTACCTATCTGTATTCTTTCCTTAGGATTCTTAATCCAACCATTCTTCGATGTTCATGGTGCCTTGGTTACACGAGAGAACCGACTCAAAATTATCGCATTATGTAATACCTCTCACTCAATACTTAGCAGTATTTTGACTGTAGGTATGGCATTATTAGGTATGGGGATATGGGCTGTAGTCTTACCAAATCTCTTAACGGCTCCAGTATGGATTGTAATTCTTCGAAAAAATCATCCCTGGCGAAGCCCAAAACACTTCACTCTTAAAAGATGGTATGAAATCTTTAGTTTTGGTAGAAATATTCTTGGAGTTGAGTTGCTTAATAAGTTAAGAGCCAACCTAGATTATTTGTTGGTTGGGCATTTTTTAGGAGTTCAGGCATTAGGAATATACTATTTTGCATTTAATGCTGGTTTAGGAATTAGTTTAAGTATGATAAGTATAATTTGTATGGCTCTATTTCCTCATTTATGTGCTGCTCGTAATAATTTAGAGCAGTTTAAAAAACGGTATTTTAGTAGTCTGAAAATGATCGCTCTAATTTTTGTACCATTAGTTCTTCTACAGTCGATCTTAGCTCCATTCTATGTACCAATTGTTTTCGGTCAAAAGTGGGTTACAGCAATACCAATATTAATACTCATCTGTCTTTCGGCTCTGCCGCGCCCTTTTGCACTTACCGCTTCTCAAGTTCTCCAGGCTATAGATAAAACCCATATTGATCTTTATTGGAACTTAATTTTTACAGTTATCTTCGCAGTTTTCTTGCTAGTAGCTGTAAAAGAGGGGATTTTCTGGGTAGCTGCAGCCGTACTGATTTGTCACGCCCTGGTGCTTCCTATATTTACTATTTTGATTATTAAATACGTTTTTATTCAAAATCCGCAATTGTTCTTTTCAAGCGAAAAATTATGAATAGTAGCTGAGGTTACCAGGAACTCTTTGACTCCCAGTTACATACTCAAACCAAGGGTAAGACTTTGCTGGTGAAAAAAATAACAGATGGGGTCTATTGAATTCAAATGTTACAAGTGCTCAAGACCAATAACTTTGAGGTCAAGATCTTCAACGAGACAGGACATAGCCATCGGAAACAGGGTTAACTTTCTTCTCTCGTATGATACAAAGTCCTACACTTGCCTGACACACAACCGTATTATGAAGGTTCTCTATCTGATTCAAACTTACAAGAATCCAGAGCAGATTTACCGACTTGTCCAAATTATTAAAAAATCAAGTCCTGGGTCTTACATCTTAGTTAGTCATAACTTTGCGTATAGTCATTTAGACGTTGGACCAATTGAAAACTTGCCAGAAGTTGAGGTAATTAAAGGTAAGGGAGGACGGGGAGATTTTTCTCTAATGCAAGGCTATCTGGATGCAGTAGATTGGCTATTAAGCAACAACATCGAATTTGATTGGCTCATCAATCTTACTGGCCAAGACTATCCCACTCAACCATTGACTCGCTTAGAAAAGTTCTTGAGTAAAACCAATTACGATGGCTTTTTAGAGTATTTCGATCTGTTTTCTGATTACAAGTATAATTTTTGGGATAGTAGAGAAGTTCGTGGGCGTTATCTATACAACTACTGGTGGTTGAGTGGAACTTTATCAGTGTGGCAACGGGCATTAATCAAGCTTCCACGAATTATTATCAATAATGTTCAGCCCTTTGTGCGAATTAATTCTGGTTATGGCTTAATGGTAGGAGTTCGAGCTACTTCATCCCCTTACAACAAAAAGTTTTTGTGCTATAGAGGATCTTACTTTCATACCCTTTCTAAAAAGTGTATTCAATATTTAAATAACTTTTCAAAACAAAATTTTAATTTAATCAGTTACTATAAGAAAACCTGTCTTCCAGAGGAGTCCCTTATTCAAACAGTTTTAGTTAATAGTAAATTGTTCAATCTTTGTAACGATTACAAACGCTATATTGACTGGAATGGTAGTCGACACGGGCACCCCCGTCTAATTACAGTGGAAGACTATCCAGTATTAATTAAAGACAATATTCACTTTGCTAGAAAGTTTGATACGAGCCAGGATAGCAAAATTCTTGATATGTTAGATGCCAGAATACTACAAAATAGTAAATCAAACTAAAATTTTGATGAACTACTCAAGTGGAATAGCTAATGCATTCAGGTTAAGACAGAGTCAATCAATCTAATAATAGAGATATTTATGCTAATAATACAACATTTATGGCAGTTAATTCTCTTCTTTATTATTTTATTAGGACCTCTCCCTCTATGTATGTCACTTATCCTGATAACTGAAAAAGAAAAGAAGCGTCCTAACTTACTCCACTGCTTGCTTCTCCTTCTAACAGGATGGTGCATAATAGAAGCATGGCTTGGGCTCTTCTTAGGGATAATTCAGCTCTTGACTCTAAATTCAGTCTTGATTTCTGAGTTTGTTATTTTTCTTATAGGTGTCATGTTTTACACACACTTAAAAAGCAAAGTACCCCCCTTATTTCTTCAGAATTTACTGAGCTTAAGGCAGCGGCTCAGTAAA
>JAFASY010000254.1 GCA_019244235.1 Chroococcidiopsidaceae cyanobacterium CP_BM_ER_R8_30 | reverse complement strand
AATTTTGGCGGAGAAATATCGCAATCGGAGGAAGCGATTTGGGTTGAGATTCAATCTGATAGCTGGGCTGTACAACTATGAATTAGGACTTTCCAAGTCTTCCTGACTTATGCAAGATCTCTAATGTCTTTGGCATAGTCATAGTTCAAGCCCACAGCGGCGGCCGCCGCCTTGATCTGCCAGTTCTGCGACACTAGCCATAACAAATGCCATCGCCGCGATTCCACGGGTTCCCGACAATGCTGATAGTGCTGCTTGAGTTGGGCAGAACTCAGATACGGTTCTAAATGAGCTTTTCTTGGCATCCTCCTAGTCTACCAAATAAAAGGGGTGGCTAATTCGGATTTCGTATCAGGGGAGCGATCGCGGTGCTATCACAGTTGTCATACGTCAAGAAACAAGAGGATGTTGACGTAGCTCCGACTCAGCCAAACCTATGGCGCAGTGATGTGTAGACCAATAATAAAGTCGTACAGTAAATAAAAAAGTTGTACAGCGAATAATAAAGTTGTCCAATTGCCTTAAGAAAGTCCGCTACGAGGAAGCTAGGTTCCAGGCTGTAGAGGTTATCTAGAAGCGGATATTGGGGGCAAAAGTGTACAACTTTATTATCCACCAGGGGAGGCTAAAAGATGCCCGAACCAAGTGAGTCAGCCTGAGCCGGATGGGTTATTGTACAACTTTATTTTCTGGCTGCGCGTGAACCTCAACGAGAAATCAAGGCTTTCAGGCTGCGAAATTGTACAACTTTTTTATTTGTCTACATGATGAAGCGCTTGAGCTAGAAGATAAGGATAAATACCTGTAAGGGCGGGGAAATTTTTGATGAAAAACTAGCAAGACCTCTATAGGGAGGTTTAGAGAACTACAAATCCCTCTACTCCTTTAACTCCCTTGTCAAAGGAAACTGTTTCTCCACATCCATAGGTTTTATTCTGTCTGCTGATTAAGCAATCTGAGAAGTCGGCTTTGCTCTTCTTATATTCGCGTAGCGACCACCAGACCGCATCTTTGTTTTCAAAATTAAATAGACTTGTCTTCAAGATTTTTTCCAGGAGGTCGGTAATTTCCGCTTTGCTATACCCGTAGGCAGATTCTAAAACCCATACCAGTTCGCATAGCACAATGTTGTTGATGAAGCAATTTTCTCCCTCGGTCACTGTTTTCTCCAGAAATTGGCTGACCTTTTCCCCCTGCTCTGGGTCATCCTGGACGAAATACCGGACAAGAATATTAGTATCTAATCCCTTCACAAGTTTGTGACCGCTCGTTTTCTGATCGCCGCATTCATCGCTTCAGAAGAAATACATTTCATTCCTTCTCGATGCAAGATTCCCTTCAACTCTTGCACTCTAATAGTTGCTGGTTGAACGACCACACGCCCATCTGATTCAATGATGAAGTCAATTTGGTCTCCTGTGGTCAGTTGGAGGAAATCCCGGATCTCTTTTGGGACTGTGGTCTGTCCCTTGGCCGTGATAGTCGAAGTTGGCATGTTACCCTAGTCTTGTCAAATATTCCTTACTATAGTGTAATGATAGTATGGAAGTAACTTAATAGTCGAGGGGGCAAGGACAGGACAAGGGCGAAAAGCCGACATGAGAACAAGCAGCCCAGCTGAATCAGCTGGTTGCAGAGATAGAAGCGCTCATCGAGTCGCTTGGTATTGAAAGAACTGAATAGGTTGCCACGGGTCAGGAATTTTTCCTACTCAGACGGTGTGAATGCTTGGCGGCTGATCACCGGACTGAGAAACATGCGATAGAGGCTAACCCGTAGCATCTCAATTTTACTTAATCCCACTGGAAATGGCTGAACAAGATTGAACAAATTTTGCTCAAGCTATGACAGCCGAGGATTAAGTCAAACCCGAAAGCCTCTGTCGCACGCTACACAGTTGATAGAGGCTTTATGGTTGCAGCAACAGCACAAGAATTCTGCCCGAAGTATTTCCCCGACTCACTCGATTTACCCCTGTCCCCAGACCACAAGACCTGGCACACCGAGAGACTCTGCCCCCCGCTACTAGCACAGGCATTAGGGGAGAGACAGGCTCTGTT
>JAFASY010000231.1 GCA_019244235.1 Chroococcidiopsidaceae cyanobacterium CP_BM_ER_R8_30 | reverse complement strand
TTCATGACCTATGGTCAATGTGAAAATTCTGATATTACCCAAGAGCAAAATCTACTCCCGATTGGCTTAGCTGAGGGCTGTCGTCTGAAGCGAGATCTTCCCAAGGACCAGGTGCTCACCTATGATGATGTGGAGTTGCCTCCAGCACGACTCAGTGACCAGCTGCGGGCTGAGCAGAATGCTTATTTTGCCACGTCAAAACCACTTGCAGGCGTGCGATAGGTATTTATGGAACTTTGCTTAGATGCTCCAGTTGGAGCATCTAAGCACAATCGAATCTGTTAGAGTAACCCTATCCTCCTACTCCCTCAACTAGCTTATGCGCAATCAAATACTTACTCATCAAGTGAATCTCGGTCTTGATATTCCGGAAACCTGCTGTTTCTAGACGTTCAACTAGGTCGTCGGTAATGTAGTTTTTGTAGTAAGGTTCATGGAAAGTTTCATGAAAGTTTTCCATGGCGGGGAGAAATTCTGGTGAATCACTCACCTGAATTGAATCACAGATGATAAAGGTACCGCCTGGTTGAGTAACTCTGAAGCACTGCTCAATTACCCGTTGACGTACCGCCGCAGGCAGCTCATGGAAGAGGAAAACGCAAGTAACAGCATGGAAATAGTTATCTAGATAGGATAGCTCTTCCGCGTTTGCTTGTAGCAGTTGTGGTAGCTCTCCTGGAATTTGAGATAGAAGCTGATTAGCTTTGCGTAAATAAGCAGGCGAGAGATCGGTGCCAAACAAAGATGCTTGCGGCAGAGCGCTACGAATTAATTTCAAGGTACGACCAGTACCACAAGCAACATCGAGAACTCGGAGCTGTTGGGGTAAAACTACTGTGTTAAAAGCTTGCAACCCTCGCTTTAGGGGAGCGAGAATCCTCCGTCGCATAGGATCGGCTGAGCCACTAAAGAGAATTTCAACCTGTAGATCGTAGAGATTGGCTGATAGATCGCTTAAATAACCGTTGGTTTGGTGATGAAAGTTTTGCAAGTAGTAGCTAGGGTAGCCTTTTGTCTCTACCTCTTTGGAAAACTCTTGGTGTCGCTTCTGCTTGTTCCGCTCCCACATTTGTGGCATCTCCAACCAAATTAATGGGTAGTAGAGAAAAAAGTCTTCCCAGGGGTTATCAAAGAGTAAGCTTTTAGGATATACACCCCGTTCAGCATCTTGCCAGTCCACTTCGAGCAACTGGTCAAACCTTTGGCGAATTCTTTCCAAAAGTTCTGGAGAGATGGGCTTACTCTTACGCTCAACGTTAGGAGAAACAAGACTCATCAAGCGTGTACTTAAAATTTTGTGCGCTAAACCAAAATAATTTTTGCCCTGCTGAAAAGTTTGATAGGTTAGCTTAGTGAGAG
Organism: Chroococcidiopsidaceae cyanobacterium CP_BM_ER_R8_30; assembly: GCA_019244235.1. GTDB lineage: Bacteria > Cyanobacteriota > Cyanobacteriia > Cyanobacteriales > Chroococcidiopsidaceae > JAFAVL01. The sequence goes on along the minus strand of JAFASY010000231.1, from coordinate 18,921 downwards.
TGTCAGACATGAGAGTGGTTGGAGTCAATTCTGTATTTTTCACCTTAGTGTAAATAATTGTAACGAAATAATGAGCAGCTTGGCATAGTTTTACCAATAGGATAGAAAAAGCCACCCTTTAAGGTGGCTACTAACTGAATTGTCAACCAGTACTGAAATTACACAAGTTAAGCATCGTAGTACATGGCAAACTCATATGGATGGGGTCGCAGACTCAACGGCTTAATTTCTTTGTCAATTTTGTACGTAATCCAGTTGTCGATGAAGTCTTCTGTGAAAACTCCCGTAGATGTTAAGAAGCTGTGATCTTTCTCTAGTGCTTCAAGCGCTTCCGGTAGAGAACCAGGTGTAGAGGGCACCTTAGCCAGTTCTTCTGGGCTGAGTTCGTAGATATCGACATCTAAGGGATCGCCTGGATCGATCTCGTTCTTAATGCCGTCTATCCCTGCACATAGCATGGCAGCAAATGCCAAATAGGGATTGGACGTTGCATCTGGACAGCGGAACTCTAGGCGTTTGGCCTTAGGAGAGCTAGCCAGTGGAATGCGCACAGAAGCAGAGCGGTTTCCTTGCGAATAGGCTAAGTTCACTGGTGCTTCAAAGCCAGGAACAAGGCGCTTGTAGGAATTGGTTGTGGGGTTGGTAAAAGCTAACAGAGCTGGAGCATGTTTGAGAATGCCACCGATGTAATGTAAGGCCATTTGGCTTAAGCCAGCATAGCGATCGCCAGCGAACAAGGGCTGCCCACCCTTCCAGATCGACTGGTGGGTGTGCATCCCAGAGCCGTTGTCAGCGAATATAGGCTTAGGCATGAAGGTAACTGTTTTACCGTATTTTTTCGCAACGTTTCTGATGACGTATTTGTAAGTCATCAAGCTATCTGCTGCCTCAATGATTGGTGCGAACTTAACCCCTAGTTCGCACTGCCCCCCGCTCGCTACCTCATGGTGATGTTTCTCAATTACGACGCCACACTTAGCCATTGTCAGCAGCATCTCACTACGGATGTCCTGCAAAGCATCAGCCGGGGAAACTGGGAAATAACCCTCTTTGGAGCGGAGCTTATAGCCTAGGTTGCCACCCGGCTCCTCTCTACCAGAATTCCAACGACCATCGATTGCGTCTACGTAGTAATAACCTGCGTTTGAGGTTTGGTCGTAGCGGACATCGTCAAAAATGAAAAATTCGGCTTCGGGACCAAAGTAAGCGGTGTCTCCAAGATTGGCATTGGTGAGGAACTTAAGTGCTTTCTCCGCGATCGCCCGTGGGCAACGCTCGTAAAGCTCTCCCGTACGAGGTTCAACGATCGTGCAAATAAGCGAGAGCGTCTTTTCTTCCATAAACGGGTCAATCCAGGCAGTTTTAGGATCAGGCCGCATTGCCATGTCTGACTCGTGAATGGATTTCCAACCTCGAATGCTGGACCCATCAAAGGCTACCCCTTCTGTAAAACTATCTTCTTCTAGTAGGTCCTTGTATATGGTGAGATGTTGCCAGGTACCTAGCGGATCGACGAACTTCAGATCTATAAGGTCAATGTTTTCGTCTTGAATCATCTTCAAGACTTCTTGTGGGGTTTCGGGCATGGATGACTCCTTGTCAGCAAATCGGCTGGACTTTACAAAAAATATTCAAAGTTTACTGTTAGGGCAGGGAAAAACCAGACTGCATTACTTCTGGATTATCTATCCTAGGAAGAGAGGCACAGGTTTTTTGTAACATGTGATACAAAATTCTGTTTTGCCGCATGTGTTTTGTAGCTGAATGCGATCCTGAGTGTATTCTGAGTGCCGCATTCATTTCAACAGGTCATACTTTGGCATAAAATTCTTAGATAGCCGATGTTTGAATATCTGATATTTGCCTTCTGGGAGGCTTTGGGTTCGAGGCAGCCTGGAAAGCTGATGCCAGTGGCAAAAAAATGAGATAAAAATATCAAAACGTTGATAGAAACAAGCGGGAGAGCAAATATGCGGGACGCGGTAACAAGCTTAATTGGCACTTACGATGTCGCAGGTCGGTATTTTGACCGAAATGCTATCGACCAGTTAAAGTCTTATTTTGAGACGGGGACAGCCCGAATCCAGGCAGCAGCAGCGATTAACACCAATGCAGCAGCAATTGTGAAGCAGGCTGGGTCAAAGTTATTTGAAGAACTACCAGAATTGATTCGTCCTGGTGGGAATGCTTACACAACGCGACGCTATGCTGCTTGTTTGCGGGACATGGACTACTACCTGCGCTATGCCACCTATGCACTGGTTGCTGGCAGTATGGATGTGCTGGACGAGCGGGTACTACAAGGATTGAGAGAAACTTACAATTCTTTAGGAGTGCCAATCGGTCCGACGATCCAAGGCATCCAGCTCATGAAGGAGATAGTTAAAGCGCGAGTGGCAGAGACGGGAATTGAAAATACCGCCTTTGTAGATGAGCCGTTCGACTACATGACGCGTGAATTTGGAGAACGGGATATTTAGTCTTTGGGCAAGATATAGGAAGAATTCAGCGATCGCGTCTTACGCTAGAAGTGTACAGTGCGATCGCTTTTTTAAGTCTCTATTCCTTGTCCAAACAACGACTCGATACATTACTGGTAGAACTCAACTTATGTTCCTCCCGGCAACTGGCGCAAAGGCTCATTCGGGCAGGGGAAGTTGTTGTAAACCAGCAGATTATAGACAAGCCTAGTACCGAGGTAGAAACATCCGCGCAGATCCAAGTCAAGGAGCGAGCGCCCTATGTTTCCCGAGGCGGTGAAAAACTTGCTAAAGCCCTGGAGGCATTTGCTATTTCTGTCGCTGGACGCACCTGTCTTGATGGCGGCATTTCCACTGGGGGGTTCACCGATTGCTTGCTGCAAGCTGGGGCAAAACAGGTCTATGGGATTGATGTAGGTTACGGGCAGGTTGACTGGCAGCTCCGCAACGATCCACGTGTAATTCTACTCGAACGCACCAACCTGCGCTATCTCCAGCCAAATCAGTTGTACAAGGATGCACAGCTAGCCGATTTGGCAGTCGTGGACGTATCATTTATTTCCCTAACAAAAATTCTGCCTGCCTTATGGCAACTCCTCTCATCCCCAAAAGAGTTAGTGCTGTTGGTAAAGCCGCAATTTGAAGTCGGGCGATCGCGTGTGGGCAAGAAAGGTGTAGTGCGTAACCCAGAAGATCAGGCAAGTGCAATTTTTCAAGTCTGGCAAACTGCCCAACAATTAGGATGGCATTATCACGGTCTCATTTGGTCACCTTTGCTTGGTCCAGCAGGAAATATTGAGTACCTGCTGTGGCTGAGAATGGATAACCAAACATTAGTTCCCGATTTAGAGAGTATTCAGCAAATTACCCAATCTGCTTACAAAAGTCTGATTCATCCTGATTGCTCAAAATAATAAAGCCTGTGATGAGAAAGTTATCCATCAGGGCCTTCAGAAATGGAGGCAGTTGTACAGCTACGGTAACTAAAAATCACCTTTAGAGGGTACCGCGTAGCATTATGGCCTTGAACACACTTTGTTCTAATGCCATGCAACATCGGTTTATGCCGCCGCTTGCCTCATTACTTGTCTTGGTCCTGACTTGGTCTAAACCGAACGCCAGCTCCCTTACTCCCTTGCTCCGGTAGAAACTCTATTCCTGCTTGCTCGAATACAGATCGAATAGCAGCGATGTTGTTCGGAACCGGAATGCGGACTCCTCGCTCGAAGTCGGCGACGGTAGAGCGGGAGACGTTGGCTGCTCCGGCTAATTCATCCTGTGACCAGCAAAGCATAGCTCGCGCCGCACGGCACTGCTCAGGAGATATATACAATTTGTCTGACATTGATCAAAATGCTTGACAACACGTTATTAATTAATTATTATGTCTGACATTAGTCAAATTGTGTGACCTGCTCAATCTGCTATGGTAGCCTCAAGAAAAACTGATGTTCATCGCTGCAAGAAATCCACAAGCGATGAATTTTACGATAGTCCGCCCTATATCAGGGTAAAGGCATTTATGGCATCCGTTCGTGTCCCACATCCAATACCTTACCAAGGTAGCAAGCGTGCGCTTGCACCTGCGATAAGTCGATTTATCAATGGTCGCGCTAGGACGCTCTACGAGCCATTCGCTGGTTCTGGTGCGTTCTCGCTATACGCATCTGCACATGGAATCGCGGATCGGTTTGTTATTGGCGATTGCCTAGAGCCGTTGATTGAGCTTTGGAAGCTAATTGTCGAGAATCCCAGTCTCGTCTCTTCCGGCTATCAGAAGATCTGGGAGGGCCAGAGGATTGAAGATATTTTTTACTTCAACACAATACGAGACAAGTTTAATGCGGGCCGAGATCCTATCCTGCTGCTATATCTGGTTGCACGCTGTGTTAAGAATGCTGTTCGTTTCAGCAAGGATGGCAGGTTCACTCAATCTGCGGATAAGCGGCGTCTAGGAATGCACCCTGATAAGATGCGGAATAATATTGAAGGCGCAAGTTCGCTGCTTCGCGGCAGGACTGAGTTTTTCTGCGGGGATTTTTCAACGTGTGTGTCGAGCGCGGGACCCGATGATCTCGTTTATTTGGACCCCCCATATCAGGGAACAACATACGGCAGAGACAGGCGCTACGTCTCTCAAGTTGAGACGAGTGACATATGTGAAACCCTCAAGGCGCTTCAGTTAAGGGATGTTTCATTGTTACTGTCCTATGATGGAATGACGGGGGACAAGAAGCACGGGGACGATCTGCCAAGCGAACTCAATCTGAAAAGATTCCTTTTGAATGCAGGACGTTCATCGCAAGCCACCCTAAACGGAGAGAACGCAATCACTGTCGAAAGCCTTTATGCGTGGGGTCATATGACACAATCTGCTGCCCTATCTCCGTCGCTTGATTCAAGCCACCAAGTCACATTATCCATCGTTTAACAGGTGACGGGCGATAATTCGCTTAACCAGGTCGTGAATATCCTTGTTTTGGGCGAGAGCATGGCTTTCAAGTTCGTCGTATGTGCTTATCTCCTGTCCTTGCCAAACGATGTGCAGGCGTCTTTCACGCTTCATCGCCACATGATTGTAGCTTTCCGGGTAGGCCCAAAAGCAACGGCGGCAGATTTCAGGGTCGTGTATGTGTTTAAAGTTGTCGCATTGCTCACACGACCAGCTTTTTGCCCTTTGGGACAACGCATCGAGCAACATAAATGCGTCAATAGCCTCTGATGCCATCTCACCAACCACTTGATAGGGAATACGGTGATCAATTTGAAGATATCGAGGTTCGAGAGCTTCACCTGTGAGCGTACACTTAGAACCCAGCAACGCTACCAGATTGTTCTTGAAATTTTTGGAAAACGCCTTCCGTCCCCCAATACGTCCTGCTTGTATTTTGGACGGATCGTAGAACTTATAAGCCCCAATCATACGACCCGTCGTCTTGCTACGAACCTTAAAGGTTGTAAGTGGGATTCCTTGCTCGCGGACATCTCTTACAGCTCGCGGAGGATGATCGTAGCCGTAAGTCTCCTTGATCTCCTCGGTAGTGATGTACCCGTGTCTGAGAATGTGTTGGATTATCGTACGGGGGCGTTTCGCCGTTACTTGGGCGCAGAGAGCCTTGATGGCGTTGGGTATATTGGGTAGGTCTCCTGCCATCCTTACTCTTTAGGTAAATTTAACTGCTGCTCCAACTCTCGCCGTAGTCGGTACAAAATCGTATTGGGTTCTACCTGATGCAGAATCTCTTGAATCACTGTACTAGCTCCCAATTGTCCCCAAGTACAGCCTCGTTCTAAATACACTTGTGCTGCCTGTCCCACAATGTAAGTTCCGTACCCCGCAATCCCAGCTTGAGTGATCGCTGTCCCTGCATACGCAGAGAGACTGGCGGGATTTACACCACTAGCGATTGCTGCTGTACTCTTCCCTAACCCTAGAAGTAAACCACTGCCCAATTCACCTAAGAGCAGTCCGCCAGAACTTAACAAAATCGTCCGCCAAATCTTTCCGGCTTCGTAGCTAGTCATAGGCAAACCGTATAATCGTGCCAAAGAGCGGATGATTGCTAAGTCTGCTACAGCTCCTCCCAATATATCTAATAAGGCAATCGGATTTAGGCCCACTGCCAGAGCTTTGTATCGGGTATGCTGCCAAATTAAGTCTTCGGCTTCTTTTCGGCGTAGCTCCATGGTTTTGTGTGCCATTGCTGCTTCTGCATCCCGCGCTTGGATTAAGGCGTTCAGTGCCAGAAGCGATCGCCCTTCTCGATTGAGGATGCCCAGAATTTTCTGCTTCAACTCATCCACCTGTGGTGGTAGCGTCTCCCATTCATAGGTGATTTGCCCGTCAGGCCACTCGCTCCTAACTTCCAAAGGAGCGGGTTCTGCTGCCACCATAACAATTTCATCAGCCGACAACAGTTGCTGCAAACGTCTGTCCCCTGTCCCCCCAGTACTCAGATGTTGTAGATTTTGGTAGATAGCTTGCCGGGTTTGCTCTGGATACTGGTCTATCTTGTTAAACACTAGAATTAGAGGCTTTTGAGCCCGCCGTAGCTCGCAAAGCGCCTGATACTCTGTCTGAGTGATATCACCAGCTACAACAAATAAAATTAGGTCAGCTTGACGAGCAACATCCCGCGCCATTTGCGCTCGTGCCTGACCCTCAATTTCATCTAATCCAGGTGTATCAATCAATTCCACCTGAACCTTACTATTCTCGTTGGCTACCCAACGCACTGAACGAGGCCACTGAGTGACTCCATTGAGCGGTCCAGTTGGTAGCAGTTTCTGCCCTATCAGAGCATTCAAAACCGCAGACTTGCCGCGACTTACTAAACCAAATGCGGCAATTCTAATTAAGCCTTGGTCTAGCTTGGCTAATGTGGAAGTCAAAACTTCGAGTTCAGGTTTAAGCGACGCTTGCGATGCTAAATTAGCAGGCGATCGCCTAGGCTTGCGTAGATAGGAATACCAAGATAGTGCTTGCCTAAGACTAGCACGAGCACGGTTTAAGTGAGATTCCTGGACACTGGAACGCACCGGAAGGGACTGATACCCATTATCTGCCTGAGATTGGGACGATTTCACTTGACTTCTGGGTTATGCACGAAAAGGCTATAGCTCTATTGTCACCCTAGAGCTGTTTGTTGAGCGGGTGTTAGAACCCGAACAAGGAAGTATTATTCCAGCAACTATCCCCCGATGGTCTGTACAAGATTTGCGCTTCCGCTACCATCAAAGTTGCACAATGTTGGCATTTAGAGTGAACGGGTCTTCGCATCCTGACTGCTTCTCACTTGCCATCGAGCTGGATATGATTCATCACTTTAACCGATTTTGCTGGTGAGGGTTGACAAATTTTAGGTAAACAAGCTGTTGGGGACTAGCACACCAATGCTCGTTCACACTACCGATTTCTGGCGACTCCGTAGAGCCATAATGCCGAATAGGGCAGCGAAGCCAAATAGTCCAGGCACGAACGAGGGTTCGGGAACTGTTACTGTTTGGTTTTGCACTTTACCAACGTACAAGTTATCAATAGTGTTAAATTGACCGAAGCCTACACCTCCCAAAGCCAATGAAGTGATAAAGGTTGACCCTGTCGTTGTGAAGCCTTCAAATGGGAAGTTGGTGGAAGCTGAACTGGAAAAAGTTACACTAGTGCCGTCATTGAGGTTAATGGTCAAGTTTCCAGCAATCGGGTTGTTATTCACATCTGTTAGGAAGAAGTTACCCCCAACCGCAGTCACATTACCGCTAGTAAAGTTAATTATTACTGGATCTGTTTGAAAGAAAGTTGACAAGGCTTGGCTGCCACCATTAACCTGGATTACAAAAAGATTACCGGGATTGCTGGGGAAGTTATCGGCAATATTATAGCTAAAACCATTCTGAGCAAAAGATATATTAGTGGCTCCCGTATCTCCAGGAGTGAGCTGTTCAAAATTATTCAAATAGAAGCCAGTTTGTAAACTATTGACAAAAGAAGTTTGATCGGTAAATGGCGTCGCGGCATCAACTGGAGAAATTAGTGAGTTGGTAAAGCTTAACCCCGCAACTAACAGAGTTAAGGAAATGGGCTGAGTAAGATTTGTAAGCATTATATTTTTCGATTGGATACAGATAGAGAAAGATGGATTAGTCAATGCATTAAATAATACACAGACTTAAGAGGCGTTGGCAATATTACCAGTCTGCTCGCTCAGTTACGAGAGGGAAAGATACCTTGTAGGGCAATAATGAAGTTGACTGTCAGGTACGGTTGGAGGTTGGTATGAGGCTGACTTCCCCCAGCCGAGCCAATTTCATCAGGTGCCATCATGACATTGGCAGTGGCTGAAAATCCTCCCCGACCTACTCCAGCAATGTAATTGTTCTGGGGAGTACTCTGAGTTCCACTAACGTTGCTTGCTGCTAGACTATGATTGTGGGCGGGAATCTGATTGATGCTCAAAGTCACTGTCTCCTGTCCGCCTGAATCTCCGACTATAAAGTTTGACAGCTCTGGTCCCTGACCCATGTGGAGCGGCACACGACCTCGCAAATCGGGCAGGGCAAAAGTCCTAACGCCATCGCCGCCGAAGGAAGTTCCGAGCAGGGAAAACAAAGCAGTATTTTGCGAGATCGCTAGCAGTTGTCCATTACACAACGCCCACCCCACAGGAGCGAAATTAAATCCAACTAGGCGGATTTCACCAATAAAAGCGTCTGACATAAGGAGTTCCTCGTAATCGGTTTCTACAACAGGTTATTGGACCAGAGGGCATTATCAACTTAATCGATTGAAGTTGTGTCGTTGAAAATTGGTAGAAAAACTAAAGAACTTATTTTAATTTCTCCTTTTATATTCACGATTGAGATGACAATTGTATGCAAGTTGACAGCCTAGGCTTTAATACTCTGACAAAACGCCTCCCAGTAACAGTTGGTGGCGCAGGATGTTGGTGTAGTTGGCTTCTGCTGCCGTCTAGCTGCACGACGGAGACATAAATCTCAAGCTGATTGGCATGAACGCCTGGATCTAACAGATGAAGTTAGCTCATAACGCAAAAAACGCTCAATAGTACAAATGTACGTTATACTATCCTCATCTATATTGACTGAGGACTGATGGCAATTCAAACTGCAAACACCAACAACGTCGATGGCAAGCAAAAAGCCTTGGGTCTTGTGCTGAAGCAGATTGAACAGAATTTTGGTAAAGGGGCAATTATGCGTTTAGGAGATGCTACCCGAATGCGGGTAGAAACAATCTCCAGTGGTGCCCTTACGCTAGATTTAGCCCTAGGTGGTGGTTTACCTAAGGGACGGGTGATTGAAATCTATGGCCCAGAAAGTTCTGGTAAGACCACCTTAGCACTTCATGCTATAGCAGAAGTCCAAAAAGATGGCGGCATAGCAGCCTTTGTTGACGCAGAACATGCCCTTGATCCTGCCTATGCTGCAGCTTTAGGAGTTGATATTGAGAACTTACTGGTTGCCCAGCCCGATACTGGTGAATCCGCTCTAGAGATTGTCGATCAGATGGTTCGTTCTGCCGCTATTGATATAGTCGTCATTGACTCAGTAGCAGCACTTGTTCCCAGAGCTGAAATTGAAGGCGAGATGGGAGATGCTCATGTTGGTCTTCAGGCTCGCCTAATGAGCCAAGCTTTGCGCAAAATTACAGGCAACATCGGTAAGTCTGGTTGTACTGTAGTTTTTCTGAATCAACTAAGGCAAAAGATTGGCATTACTTATGGTAGCCCAGAAGTTACAACTGGTGGTAATGCTCTAAAGTTTTATGCGTCTGTTCGTTTAGATATTCGCCGGATTCAAACTTTGAAAAAAGGCACAGAAGAATTTGGAAACCGCGTTAAAGTCAAAGTTGCCAAAAATAAAGTTGCTCCACCCTTTCGCATTGCGGAGTTTGACATTGTCTTTGGCAGTGGAATTTCTACCCTGGGTTGTGTCATTGACTTAGCAGAAGAAACTGGAGTCATTACCCGAAAGGGCGCATGGTATAGCTACAAAGGCGAAAATATTTCTCAAGGTCGAGATAACGCAATTAAGTATCTAGAAGAAAATCCTGTAGTTGCCCAGGAGGTTCAGCAGCAAGTGCGCCAGAAACTAGAAACGGGAGCTGTTGTCTCTGCTAATTCTGTAACGGCACACAGCTCTGAGGAAGAAATGGAAGAATTAATTGAAGAAACTGAGGATTAATTTGAGCTTGAGCTGGCTCTAGCGGAACGTCAAGTTGAGTGAGCCACCTCCGGCAACACCTCAACTTTCATTACTTCGATTTGACTTGTTGTTCCGTGCTGTTCCCTTTATTTAGAGGCAGCACTTATTAGGCTTATCAGCTCTAACTAGAGAGCTTGAAAGGAAGCCCTCTTTACGCCCTTGGCATATATATGCATAAGACAGGGCTGATTCTCACTAGGAGTTTCAAATTCAAATTCTAGCTTAATTAACGGATCTACTGGTATAAATTTAGTTGAGCTTAAGGGAGAAAGTTGGAATCTAAAATTAGGCACATCTATCGTCAGTTTTTCGTCTTTAATTGATAAAGACCAGACTGCTTCAGTTACTGGATTGAGGAAAAGACCAGTAGCCTCTGAAACCTGCTTCTCTGGAGGCTTGAATAAGGATTTAGAATCAGAATTCATAAGGCTTGAATTAGTGCTTAGAATTTTGTCAACCAGGTCTCTCTGTTTTAAAGTGAGTTTATGCCAACTAGGACCCCAAACTTTTACCTGTTCTTCTTGATGAATCTCATCGTTTGACTGGCAGTTGAAAACTCTCCAGCTACTGGAGGGAAATGGTTGCTGACTCTGCATAGGTGTATTAACAAATCCATGACATAAGCTAGCATTCACCCCTGCTAGGCACAGCTATCTGAAGATGGAGTATGTCTTAGGTCAGACTGTAGTCGAATATACACCGAAGATAATAGTAAAGTATAGAGGATTACGCTGAAGGTTTAATCCACTCCTTGCTCAAACTTTTTTCTCTAAAGATATGGAAATACCAGTCTTCCAATAACGAATAGATTACAGGGACAACAACCAAGCTAAGGAGAGTGGAAGTGACAAGTCCACCAATAATTGCTATAGCCATAGGCGATCGCAACTCTGAGCCTGCTCCTAACCCAACAGCAATAGGTAGCATCCCAAAAATTGTTGCAGCAGTTGTCATAAGAATTGGCCGAAGCCGCACTGGTCCTGCCTTAAGGATGGCTTCAGAGCGAGTCAACCCAGATTGGCGCAGTTGATTAATGTAGTCTACAAGCAAGATTGCGTTTTTGTTAGTCAAACCAAAGAGAAATATAATGCCGATTGCCGAGATCACCCCAAACTGACTCCGGCTCACTAACAGCGCTAGCATCGCCCCTGCTAGTGATAGGGGTAATGAGAAGATGATTGCCAATGGGGCAACGCAACTGCGAAATAGTGAAATCAGCACAACCAAAATACATAAAACAGACAAGCCTAAAGTGCGGCCAAAACTACCCAAAATCTCACCTATGCGGGCTGAATCTCCTCCTAAATCTAGAGAAACAGTAGGCGGCATAAGCGCCTTAGCTTTTGCTACTACTTGGTTGGTCGCATCTCCCAACGCTAAATTGTTTGTCAAGTTGGCAGTGATGTAGGCTACCCTATGACTATCTGAATGTTCAATCTCCAAGATTTTGCCTGTTTTATTCGCTTCACCTGTGACTGTCACATCGGCAAACCCTGGCAGATGCTGAATCTGGGCTTTAATGGCAGCAGTGGTCTGGTCAAGGGTTTTAAGGTTGTCCCCAAAGAGAGTGACCTGTAGCGGTTTGTCATCCCCTGTATCAACTAATTGAATATCTTCAACGCTGGTAGTGACATGAGGAATCCCAGGTAAAGAGTGTCGGAATTGATCTTCTAATTCGGGAGTCCGGATAGTGCGATCGCTTCTTAGCTTGATATAGAGATTGCCCTGGTTTGGCTCACCCTGACGAGAGCCTACAGTTGTTAGTACTGACTCCACCTGATCTGAACGTCGGATGAATGTTTCCAGTTGCTGGGCAATTGCCCTAGATTCATTAAGGGGAGTCGAGACTGGCGCAGTATAAGTCACATTAAACTCACCGCGATCGAGTTGAGGAATAAACCCTTTGGGAACCAGTGGCAATAGCGATATGCCACAGACAAAAATCAACAGAGTTATCGCTAACACGGTTCCCCGATGGTTTAAGGACCAGCTCAGTAAATTCCGATATCGTTGCACCCAGGTAAACCAAAATAAACTGCCCCTTCTACGAGGCATAGGCTTAAGCCAGTAGACAGATAATAACGGTGATAAGGTCCGGGCAACTAGTAAGGAAGTGAGGACTGCAGCCGAAACAGTCAGCCCGAAAGGTTTAAAGAACTGACCTATAACACCTCCCATCAAACCGACTGGCAGAAAAACCGCTACGATTGTCAGCGTTGCAGCTGTTACAGTTAGACCAATTTCGTTGGTAGCAGAAATAGCTGCTCTGCGGGGGGATTCACCATTTTCAACATGGCGGATGATATTCTCGACATCGACGATTGCATCATCAACGATAATGCCAATCACTAAAACCATAGCGAGTAGGGTAATTGTTTCAAGATTAAACCCAAAAGTTGCCATGGCAATGAAAGTTCCTAATAAGGAAGCTGGAATAGCTAGAGCCGAAATCAGCGTTGCCTGCCAGTTGCGTAGGAAAGCAAAGATGACGACGACTGATAAGATGACTGCTATAGCTAAAGCTTCAAGCATTGCCTGAATAGCTTCACGTATATATCCTGCTTGAGTAGCAGCCAGATTCAGTTGAACATCGGGTAAGGCGTCGCGCAGCTGCCGCACTGTTTTTTCTACCTGACTAACAACTTCCAACGTGTTAGCCTTGCCGAGTTTAACTACCTGAAAGGCAAGTCCATCCCGACCGTTAAACCGTGCCGCTGTTGCCCCTGGTGCCAGAACAACCTTACTGGCAGCCGCTTCTGCTGAAGAGCTACTACCAGAAATTCCCAAAAGTTCAACTTTGAGTACTCCTGGTAACCGGACTATGCTTGGCAAGATCTGCTTTTGGGTAATTTGAGTTAACTCAGCTAAGGTCTGGGTGTGACTTTGAACGGCATAGGTGATAACAGATGACTCATTTAAATTAAGGGGAATGACCTTGAAATCTGTCCCCTTTGGAAGGTGGATCTGCTTGAGTGCCTTTTGCACCTGCGCATTTGATTCTTCTAGATCAGTTCCTACTGCAAAGGAGAGGCTCACACTCGTTTGACCTGGGTAGGTAGAAGAGCGAACTTCATCTATTGCTTCTAAAGAATGCAACTGCTGCTCTAAAGGTTGCGTGAGCTTCGCTTCTGTCTCTAACGCTGTTGACAGAGGCGCTGAGGCGTTCACCACCACGACTGGGTAGGTGATATCGGGGAACAGGGCGTATTTGAGCGAACTGAAAGCCAAAACTCCTGCCACCATCACAGCAATCCAAAATCCCAGCATGAGCCGAGGATGGGCAATCGCTAACCTGGAGATGTTGAAGCGCTCTCGTAAGGATGTGTGGTGACTCAGCTTAACCATTGCCGAATTATTACCTAATGTAGAGATTTATTAATTTATACTACTGATATACTTCCGACCTTGTAGCAACTTCCACCCTTTGGGGTAGATTATATAATTTGCTTAAACAGCTCTTGACGAGAAAAACAACTCAGTACTCATGCATAAGAACCCTAGACACATGTTTTTCTAGGATACGGGTACCTTGAAACACTCCAAGGACTGCGTGAGACAGTTTTTTAACTAGCACAAAACCTATAGCTGAGCAATTGAGCGCAGATGGCAATTAATCAACCGCTCAAAGTTTGATTGTGGCATCGGTCCTAGAAGGATGGGGCTTGTATCCCAAATTTTCAGTCATCATTAAACTGAAGCTTTTAGCTTTGGCGGTGTTGAATGTGGCAGTCAGCAGATAATGTTCAGTCATTGACGGAGAACTCTCAAGCAATTCCTGACCAAAAACCTGCTTTAGAGTCAATGGCTTCTTTGTGTTTAGTTTGCGGGCTTGGTAGCTTAGGGCAGTACTGTGTAGCAGCCCTCAAGAAGTTTGGTGTTAGGGTCAATGCTATTGAAATAGCTCAGCCTAGGAGTTGGGAAGTTAAGAACTTGCCAGACTTACTAGAAAGCTTGCTGATCGGTGACTGCCGACAACTGGAAACTCTCCAACAAGCAAAGATTCATCAGTGTCGAGCTGTCCTTCTAGTCACAAGTGATGAGCGGGTTAACATAGAAGCTGCCTTTGCAGTCAGATTACTCAATCAGAGAGCACGCTTGATTGTCCGTTCTGCCAAACAGAACCTTAATGAACTCTTGGGGCAACAGTTAGGTGATTTTGCGGCGTTTGAGGCAACTCAATTACCTGCTCCAGCTTTTGCGATCGCCGCTTTGCACAATGAAACTCAAGGATTTATTAATCTAAGCGAACACTTGCTACGGGTAGTCGAGTCCCCAATGAGCCCAGCTCATCGCTGGTGCAACTGTCGCCTGGTACATGAATTGAACACTCGGACTCGTCGAGTTCTCAGTCACATTCCCACTGCAACTCCCCTACCAACTCGGTTTTACCAGTGGGAACCAGATGCAAAAATTTGCGCTGGAGACATCGTTGCCTACATCGAAGTGACACAAAAGCCGACCAGTTTTTCTCCGTCTCCTGTTACAAACCCTGCCAGCACGAAGACAAAACAAACTTTTGGCAACCTCCGGCAGAAAATCAGCAGCTTAACCTGGAACTATCTTCAAACCCAGCTGAGGCAATTCTGGCAATCAACAGCACAACAGCAAACCAAACGCGTTGCCATTATTTGTGGCATGAGTGTCCTGGCGCTGTTGCTTGGTAGCACTATCTTACTAAAGCTAAATTACCCACAAGCCAGTTGGCTAGGCGCTTTCTATGCAACAGCTGTAATGTTGCTGGGAGCTAACAACGAAGTCTTTGCTAGCCTCAGCCCAGGAGATACGAGTCCCATATGGTTGCGATGGTTGAATGTAGGACTCATCTTGGCAGGCACAGCTTTCGTGGGAGTATTATATGCTTTGTTAACTGAGAGCCTGTTGACAGCGAAATTCCAGCTACCAACCAGACGCCCGCCCATCCCACAACAAGACCATGTTATCTTGATTGGCTTAGGTCGAGTTGGTCAGCAAGTTGCAACTTTTCTGCAGCAACTCAAGCAGCCATTAATCGGAGTGAGCGATGTGGAACTGGAGCCAAGTATCTTACCTCAGATGCCGCTCATCGTTGGCAACTTGGCTCATGCCTTAACAAAGGTGAATCTCGCCACAGCTAAAAGTGTCGTGGTAGCGACGGATGATGAAATGGCAAACTTGGAGATTGGTTTGATGGCTCATGCGGCTAATCCTCGTAGTGCCTTGGTGATTCGGACTTTTGACCCGCTCTTTAGCCAGCATCTATCCCAAATCTTGCCCTACGCCAAAGTCTTGTGTGCAAATTCATTGGCAGCAGATGCGTTTGCAGCTGCTGCATTTGGGGAAAATATCCTTAACTTGCTGCGGCTGAATGAACAGACACTGTTGGTCACAGAATATAGTGTTGAGCCTCAAGATAGCTTGAGCGGCTTGCTATTGGCTGAAGTTGCCTACGGTTATGAGGTTGTACCAATTTTCTACCAAAAATACACGCAAGAGCCAGCCAAGTTAATGCCTTCTAATGATATAAGGTTAGAGCCTGGCGACCGCTTAATTGTCTTGGCAACTATTGAGAGTCTACGGCAAATTGAACGAGGAGAAAGACAACCCCGTCAGTGGCAAGTGCGAGTAGACAAAGCTCTGTCAAAGGATGCTGTTTTTGAGGGAGCGGTCGCGATCGCCCGTGCTTCAGGTTGTAGCATTAGCGTGGCAACAGAATTAATGCATCACTTGCCAGGAGTACTGGACCTGCCACTGTACAAACACCAAGCTCAGCGTTTAGTACGAGAACTCAAAAAACATCAAGTTTTAGCACATTTAGTCCCCCTAAAGACATAGCAAATTTACCTGTTTTTCAGTATACGGTTGAGTGTTTAAGGGCAATTCGGGAACAGGTTTAGGTTGAAGAATGAATGTAGCACCGGAGTTTTACTCCAGCGCTCCCTTTAAGAGCTTCTGTACTATGATGATCTAGACAAATCTGCTGAGCAATTGAAATGAAAATCGGATCGGAAGCTCATAAGGAGCTATTTTGCCAAAGCTTTATGGCAAGCCACCTGGAGTACAATCCAGAGGAGTTGCCTTGGCCTCAGCTCGGCGACGCAGCTCTTAACCTCTTGCGAGGAATTCCCTTCTGGGAAGAGGCTCTAGACACCGAACGCCAAGCTGGAGCGAAAATCAGCGCCTACGCTGCCACAATTAGCGATCCTTTACTGCGAGAAGCGCTTGCCTTGCAGGGAATGGAGGAATACCGCCACGGGCGCATGATTGCTAACCTGATTGAACGTTATGGAATCGAAATCAACGAACGCCCTGCTGCTGCACTGCCAAACAACTTAGAGCAAGCCTTCACTCGCTTTGGGTATGAAGAGTGCCTAGATTCCTTCTTTTCGTTTGGCATGTTCAAGCTCGCCCGCCATTCAGGCTTGTTCCCAGAGCAAATATTCACACTTTTCGACCCGATCATTCATGAAGAGGCACGTCACATTGTATTCTTCGTGAACTGGGTAACTTATCTGCGGATGAATCGAGGTCAGGGTGCGATACAACGGACAGCATCAGATCTTTGGCATTACGGCAACGCACTAGCTCATCTCGTAGATACTTTCCGTAGCCCCAACCCTAATAATGAAGGTTTTACCGCAATTGGGGCTAGTGAATTTACAGCTGATCTAACACCTGAGAAGTTTTTATCGACCTGTCTTGAGGAAAACCTGCGACGGATGAGTGTTTTTGAAGATCAACTGCTGCGTCCGCAACTCATACCCAGGCTCTCTAAAGTGGCACTGTCCGTTCTCAAAGTTTTACCGCGTCGTCAGTTTCGACAAGGAGTAACGCAGGGAAGAGGAACAGAGGAAATGGGGAGAGTCTAGATTATCGACATAATTTTGGTGCCTCAAGGGTCAGAATATAAGGCTGTTTGTCGAGGTTTAAGAGATATTACTGTTGCTAAACCACTAGTTTTACCAATTCCAGTTGGTCCTAAGCCAGTGGCAGGATATCTAGAAAGATTGCAGCAACGGGAATGTTTCCAACGCTATGTACAGCCTAGGATCTTGGTGATGGGGCTATGTGGTAGTCTGACACCTCAGCTTGCTGTAGGAAGTGTTGCACTCTACCAGGATTGCGTTTATGAGTGTTCAGCAGGCGGTCGAGTTACGCAAGTATGCGATCAAGAACTTACAAATTCACTGCACCACAAACTCAAGGCAACGCATACGGTAGCTCCAGCAACTTCCTTCAAGCTCGATGTCAATCTGGTAACAGGACTCACCAGTGATCGCCTCATTTGGTCAGCTGCTGAAAAAGGCAAACTGGGTAAAGCTTACTCAGCAAGCGTTGTTGATATGGAGGGCTTTGCTGCCCTAAAGGCTCTAAGTCCATTTCAAATTGCAGTGGCAATGGTACGTGTAGTCAGCGACGATTGCCACCATAACCTTCCAAATCTGACTCCTGCACTTAGCCCTGATGGTTCTGTGCGATCGCTTCCTCTAGCTTTTAGATTAATCCGACAACCTCATGCTGCAGCTCAGCTAATTCGAGGTGCCCTACAAGGATTGCAGGTACTGCAGCAAGTCACAACTTGCTTGTTTCAAGAAGAGACGCTCTCCTGACTAGAAGTCAGGAGATTCATATTCACAAAGTTTGCGGTTCATTGAGATTGCTTGTCATTAGTTAGGAGTGGAAAACCTAGTTTTTCTCGCTGCTGCAAGTATAGCTGGGCAACTTTGCGTGCTAGGTTACGAATGCGACCAATGTAGCGAGTTCTCTCGGTTACAGAAATGACTCCTCTCGCATCCAGAAGATTGAAAGTGTGAGAGCACTTCAACACATAGTCAAGGCTGGGTAATACTAGCCCTTGACTGGTTAGTTGGTCTGCCTCTTGCTCGTAAAGACCAAACAGCGTCAATAGTAGCTCTGGATTGGAGGCTTCGAAGTTGTAGGTACACTGCTCAATCTCTCCTTGGAGATGAACATCCCCATAGGTGATACTGTCTGTCCAATGGATCTTCGCAAATGACTCTACTCCCTGGAGATACATTGCTAGCCGCTCTAGTCCATAAGTGATCTCAATCGATACAGGGCGACAATCAATACCTCCACATTGCTGGAAGTAGGTAAACTGGGTAATTTCCATTCCATCCAACCACACTTCCCAGCCAACGCCCCAAGCTCCTATCGTAGGATTCTCCCAGTTGTCTTCCACAAAGCGAATGTCGTGTTCTTCAGAGCGAATGCCCAGAACTCTAAGAGAATCGAGATAGATACCCTGAATATTTTCTATAGAAGGTTTAATCAACACTTGATACTGGTAGTAGTGCTGATAGCGATTGGGGTTCTCTCCATAGCGTCCGTCTGTAGGACGACGGCATGGTTCAACATAAGCGACTGACCAAGGTTCTGGTCCGATGGCTCTCAAAAATGTATGGGGGTTCATAGTGCCTGCCCCCTTTTCAATGTCATAGGGCTGAGCAATTAGGCAACCGCGTTCGCCCCAGAACTGATGTAATATGGCAATCACAGACTGAAAATTCATATTCCCTACCCGCTTCAGCACAGCTCCTAATCCATTGTGGCTTAAACACTGTCATAGTAAGCATTTCAGATTTCTAAAAAAAATCTTCTAGTAAAGGGTTGACAGTATGGGTGGGAGTTGTTAGATTAGTAAAGCGCCAGTTGGAGAGGGCCAAGCGCCCATCACTGCTGAAGCGACCGCACCATGAAAGATGTATAGTTTGAAAGCCAA
>JAFASY010000187.1 GCA_019244235.1 Chroococcidiopsidaceae cyanobacterium CP_BM_ER_R8_30 | reverse complement strand
ACCAAAAAAATTATGGCTCAAGGCAGTGATCGCTACTAAACGTAAATTAAGTCAGCATGCAGTCTCACTTTTGACATGATTGCCTCAAACAGTATATGATCTGATGTATGAATGCTAATTCTTTAAAAGTTCAACGTCGGCAGTTAGCTGAGCAAGTCGTTGAGAAGCTCCAGGAGCTGATAATGCAAGGGGAGGTGGACGTTGGTGCGAAGCTACCGCCAGAGCCCGAACTGATGGTTCAGCTTGGGGTTGGTCGCTCGACATTGCGAGAGGCAGTGCGCGTGCTGACTCACATGGGGATTTTGGAGGTCCGTCAAGGAGATGGTACCTACGTCCGAGCCAAAACAGTCAAGACTGAACCCCTCGAACGTCGTTTACAGCGAGCTGCAATTCTTGAAGTCTACGAGGTGCGACGTCTTCTCGAACTTGAGATTGCTCGCTTAGCAGCAACGCGTCGTGACGAGACCGATCTTGCCCACATGCGCCACTGCCTTCAAGAGCGGCGAACAGCACAATCAGTTGGCGATCGCTCAGCATTCTTCAATGCTGACGTTGCTTTCCACCTAGCTGTCGCCAACGCTAGTAAAAATGCTGTATTGGCAGAGCTGTACCAGACTTTTGCAACTGCCCTGCGCTCTGCACTAGTTAAGCTTGATACTGACACCGAGGTTCAGCGTACCGATCAGGCTGCTCTCCATGAGCAAGTGCTTAATGCTATAGCTGCTGGAGATGCTGATGGTGCAGAGCGTTGGACGGCTGAGTTTCTCGACCGCATTTCACAGCAATTGCAACAGATGCTTTGCTAGCTTTATCCATCACATGCAACTTAGCCCGCATTTAAACATCTGATGATCTAATGTTTCAAGGTGACCACAACGTGAACCATCACTCATCCCTGAAAAAGAAGCCTATCAACACTCGCCTCTTGGCAATTGCCTTCACAGGTTTTTGTCCTTTTCTCGCGATGTACGTGACACAGCCTCTGCTACCAGAATTCCGACGAGTCTTTCATGCTACGGCAGCAGAAGTCAGCCTGACAGTCAGCGCGACAACGATCGCTGTCGCTCTATCTGCCCCCTTTATTGGCTTGTTTGCTGACTCATTGGGTCGTAAGCGGATCATCTGCGGAGCGATTTTCGCTCTCTCAGTACCCATGTTCTTGACCGCAACGGCATCAGGACTCCGGACATTAATTGGATGGCGCTTTATCCAAGGTCTGTTTATCCCTGGCATCTTTACTGTGACGCTGGCATATATCAGTGAAGAGTGGGCAGGAGCAGGGGTCGGAGCAGCGATGGCTGCATACGTCTCTGGTAACGTCTTTGGCAGTGTTTCTGGACGTGTGATTGCAGGAGTTGTAACTGCACATTTGGGCTGGCGTTGGGCTTTTATCATTCTTGGCTGCCTGCTGTTGGTGAGCGGCATGCTCACCAGCCGATGGTTGCCAGCATCCCAGCACTTTGTCCCTCATAAAGACTCACTAGCCTCAATACGTGCCATCTTTAAACATTTACGTAACCTACAGCTGTTTGCCATCTACAGCGTTGGCTTTAATATCCTCTTCGTGTTTACTGCTGTCTTTACATACATCACCTTTTATCTGGCTGCTGCACCATTCCATTTAGGTAGTGTGGCGCTCGGCTTCATGTTTCTCGTCAACTTGTTTGGTGCCGTGGTGATGCCGATTGCTGGTAGATGGATCGACCAGTTTGGTTATCGCATTGCCGTGGTCTGTGCCAACACGGTATCTTGTATGGGAGTAATATTAACGCTCTGGCCTAATTTGTGGATAGTGCTGGTGGGACTATCGCTGTGCTCAGCAGGGGTTTTTGTCTGCAACTCGGCGGCAACCAGTTATCTTGGCATAGCGGCAGGTCACTCCCGCTCTTCTGCTGCTGGTCTCTATGTTGCTAGCTACTACATAGGTGGCAGTGTAGGTGCTGTGCTACCCGGATTTATTTGGACTATAGGTGGCTGGTCTGCCTGCGTAGCGCTGATTGTGGGCATCCAGTTACTCACGACAAGTATTGCTCTTGCCTTCTGGCAAAGTAAACTGTCTATTCTCTCCAGAAGGCCATAGCTGAATGACTCGCTGTTAGCATTAGGGTGCGAAGCACGGGTAAAATTCGTAGTTACCGTGCAAACAAATAGACACCATCGCGTTGATGGCTTAGATGAAATTCTGGAGCATCTTTGAGTTGCTGTACTAAGCTGGTGGCAAACTTTGGCTGACTCAGCCAACCTGGATGGCGTACGTTGAGCAAAACAAAATCAAACTCAGCTAAATTAGCTGGTGGAGAATTAGCATCTGTCAATTCTATAAATCGTCGGTGAGTCAAATGAGGGGCAATCTCGGCAGTGGTGAGGACACTTCCTGGAGCTGGCTTTCGCAAATCTGCTTGTTGAATCTGAGCGATCGCTATTTGTGTGGCTTGGCGGGTATCGAGCGATTTCAGATAAATCGAGCCAAAGTAACCATACTTGGCTAGCGCTAAAAAACCTAGCAACGACCAGAGAATAATTATTCGTGGCGAAGGACGCCACTGCTGACGGGTAGCCACAGTATCAATCGTCGCCAGCAACAAAAAGGGCAATACTGGTACAGAGTACTGGTGGGTTAAGTCCCGCTGCAGGTGAGTGTCAGCGAGAATATTCATTGCTAGCGTGGGCAGAGCACCGATTAAAGGCGTCAGATGCTTTAACGAAAGCCCCCAAATCATTGGTAACAATAACAGACTGAGATATTCTACCGTTGCTAACGAACAGACTTTTTCTATGACCAGACCTGGTTTCAACAGCAGATTTCTGATAATCTCTGGAAATGAATTTCCTAAGTCTCTATATCGTGGTAGATAACGCCCGATTGATGCTGCCTCTCCACCATAATGAGGGACAATCACCTGTATCGCTATCAGGAGCCAAGCAATACCAGCAACAATTGCGATCACACCGCATAACCGCCGCTTCTCAAACAGCAGCAGCCAGAATCCCATGGCTGCCACGTTGAGTGATAAAGCATCACGACAACTCAAAGTGAAGATGATGCCTAAACAAAACCACCACTTCCGATTGCACCGCGCGAACCAGACTGTTGCCAAGATGACTGGGAGCGCCAGAGTTTCGGGATGGAAATCAGACAAGTTGATGTTAAAAACCAGTGGATATAAGAGGTAAGCCGCCGTGATCGCAGTCGATTGCCGCTCCCCAAGCCCAGCTTGACGGGCAAGATACCACGCTGGTATTGCGCCAAGCGCCAAGGCAATTGCCTGTACAGCCAGCAACCAGTGAACATCAGGATAAATCTTATAGAGCAAGGAGAGCGGATATAAAATCAATGCGGCATGATCGCCCAATATGTGAAACCCTATGAAAGAGGAAATGGGTGGTGTTCCAGAGCTAATTAGGTAAACTGCCTGATCGAAAATCCCCAGATCCCAAGCTGAAGATTGAAACAATGCATGTCTTAAACTACTGCATAGAAATAGAATTACAGTACTCACAGCAACCATCCAGCCGAGCAGTCTGAAGCCTAGCTGTTCAACCTTAGATTTGTCAGCGCCCTTACCTAAAATCCAGGATTTTGTAGAAAGTCGTTGCATATTTTGTTCGCTATATCAATTAATTATGTTGCTAAAACGCTCTTTTATTCACAAAACTTCAAGTTTAAAAATCACCCTGACGCTCTCCGCAATCTTTTTTATTTTCTTGTTAGTCTTCTCTCTCAATCGCTACTACAGTTTTTATGCCTCCTACGATCAAGGAATTTTCAACCAGTTGTTCTGGAATAGCATGCATGGGCATCTATTTCAAAGTTCCCTCTCCTCAGGAGAATCGAGCGCCGTTACCTTCGACCATCAAATACACAAGGTATTCTATAACCATTTAGGTCAACACTTTGTTCTTGACTTTCTACTCTGGCTACCTATATATACCTTATTTCCCTCAGCTGCAACTCTAGTTGTTTTACAAGTTGCCCTGATTGCTGTTGCAGGCATTGTACTTTATGCCCTAGCTCGTCACTACCTCCCGCCTACAATAGCCACTTTAATCACTGCTAGTTTTTACGGTGCTATTCCCGTAATTGAACCTACTCTTGGTAATTTTTCTGAGTATTGTCAAATTCCTTTATTTGTCTTTAGTTTACTACTAGCTTTAGAAAAGCGTAGATGGTGGCTCTTTTGGTTGTTCGTGGCTCTAACACTAGGAGTTAGAGAAGATACAGGCTTTATTGTCTTTAGTATTGGCATTTATTTGATTTTAAGCCGTCGGTATCCTCGTCTAGGTATGATGCTATGCCTGATCAGTTTCAGCTACATCACCCTGGTGACGAATGTGATTATGCCCCAATTTTCTAATGATAATTCTCGACTGTACCTAACAACACACTTTCGTCAGTATGTCACTGGCAGTAACCCTAGTACTCTACAACTACTTGGGGGGATTTTAACGCATCCAGGAAAATTGCTTGTGAACTTATTTACTCCTATTGATCGGCGACTGAAGTACTTGTCAGGGCAGTTTCTCGCGTTAGCATATATACCCGCTATCTCCTTCCAGGCTTGGACATTAGCAAGCTTTCCATTACTGGAATTATTGCTACAGGAAGGTCAGTCAGCTCTTGCCCTCAGTATTCGCTATGCTCTAGGTGTTGTTCCTGGAGTATTTTACGGTACAGTCCTGTGGTGGTCACAACATAAAGAGAGATTTAAGCCACGGCTGCGTCGTTTTTGGATTACCTGTATTGGCATATCAATTTTCTTCTCGATTGTCTCTAGTCCAAACCAGGCTTTCTACTTTTTGTTTCCAGACTCATACCGTCCTTGGGTTTATGTTCCTCTCAATCGTCAGTGGGAACATGTAGGAAATATACGGACGTTGATGAGCTTTATTCCTGCGCAGGCTAGTGTTTCAGCCACAACTCATTTGATTCCACAACTATCGAGCCGTTCGGAGATTATTCGTTTTCCAGCCCTACAGTTGCAGAGGGAGCAAGGAGATATAATCGAGGTCGATTACGCCTTTGTCGACTTATGGCGAATGCAACAGTACCAAGCTGCCTTTAAAGATGAAAGACAAAAACTCAAAGATTTTGTACCTCTAATCGAACAACTCATAGCTCAAGGAAAGTATGGTATTGTAGGTGTGCAAAATGGAGTTGTTTTACTTCAGAAAGGGATTGATTCTACACCCGAAGCTACTAGGGATTGGTTAAAGTTTCGCTCAAAAATAATATAAATTTTAAACTGCACCAATGATTGAAAAAAAAAGACGCAGTACCCCTAAATTTCACGTAGCGTTTTGGCTCAGTTTAAGCTTGAGTTTTGCGGCACTTTACGCCATTATGGCGCTACCGCAAGACTTCACTTCTGAGTATATTGTCGGTAAAGATGCACGGGAATATATGTTGGGGATATATCGGCTTTCAGACGCACAGTTATTTCCCCATGACTTAATTGCAAATTATTTTCAGTCCATTACGCCTAGTGGATATGCCAGCTTGTATCACCTCATGGCTGATTTAGGCATAACTCCAGTACTGCTAAGTAAACTTTTACCACTGGCGCTAGGACTGATTACGACTGGCTACTGCTTTGCCGTCTGTATGCAAATATTACCAGTGCCCATGGCTGGATTTATCGCCACATTAGTGTTGAACCAAGCTCTTGGTCTGCATGACGACATCGTCTCTGGTACGCCCAGAGGTTTTTTTTATCCACTGTTTTTAGCATTTTTGTACTATTTGCT
>JAFASY010000178.1 GCA_019244235.1 Chroococcidiopsidaceae cyanobacterium CP_BM_ER_R8_30 | reverse complement strand
TATTTTGTCGCTGGGGATAGGATACTGCATTCTGTCCCCATTTTTCTGTCTGTTAAGCTATCTTTCAACGCTTCTGGTTATTGAGATACTTGCATTGCCTTAACTTGGTCATCTGCGGTAGCACTCCATCTTCTTGGAGTTGCTCAAAAGCGGTAGGATAAGCGCTTCAGCTGGTCGACATTAATCACTCAAGGCAAAGTTGTTATTGCCTGCTTTGAGAATTTTGCGAAAGAAGCTTTTGACAGCTGTTTATATTTTCTGGAGTTCCTCGACAATGACTTGAGCTAAGCTATCTGCCGGGTCAGGACCCTGTCCATTAGGACTCCAGGTATGTTGAAGATTGGTCAGAATAATTACCGTGGCATCTAGCTTAGGCAGATAACCCATAAAACTTTGGTAACCAGGGATGCTGCCGTTATGTCCAATTGCTCCACCATAATTGGCAATCTGAAACCCATACTTGATGCCCCCCATGTTTACCCAGGTTAAGCGTTCTGCCTGAGTCTTTTTGCTCAAAAGTTTACCCATAGCTAGCGGCTTAGCGTAGCGATAGAGATCGTCCAGCGTTGAAATCATCGCCCCTGCTGCCCAAGTCCAACTAGGATTCCAGGTAGTGACATCATTTGGGGGTGTTCCCTCGGGTACAACAGGGTCGTTAAAGGTGCCATATAGGTATCCCTGAGAATGAGGGTTGGGCATCATTCCATCGGTGGCAAAGGTTGTCTGCTGCATTCCCAACGGTTGTGTAATTCGAGTGCGAATTTCGTCAGGCAAAGAGTGACCCGTCAGTTTCTCAATAATCAAGCCCAGCAGGATTGAGTTCGTATTGGAATAGCTTGCTCCCTGGCCTGGTAGAAAGTCGGGAGGATTTCGGAATGCGACTGCCAGTAGCGCCTGGGGTGTCCAGGAGATATTAGGGTTTGCAGAGATTTGCTGCTCAAGTACTTTATCCTCTGAGTAATTAAACAAACCACTCGTCATTGTCCCAATTTGGCGAATTGTAATGTTTTCTCCATTGGGAACGTCGGGTAAATATTTAGAAACTGGATCATTGAGGCTGAGCTTTCCCTCGTCAACCAGTTGCAGTAATATGGTCCCCGTAAACGTTTTGGTGATGCTGCCAATCCGCATCTTATCATTAAGTTTAATTGGGGTACCCGTAGCCAGATCGGAAACCCCAAGGGTCGTAATCCATGGCTGATAGCCTTTCATCCAAACCCCAATGATGGCACCTGAAACCCCTAACGCTTTGAATTGCTGAGTTACTTTGGGAGCCAGTCGTGCTTCCAGGTTGTCATTACGGGCGCTCGTCTCTTTAGCCAAAACCCGATCGAGGTTAGCATTGAGTCTGGCGAAACTCTGCGAAGAAAGCAATGGACCGATCAAGCCTGCTGTAAGCAAGGTACCAGCACAGAACACCTGGCTGAGATGCCTACGTTTAAACACAGCTTTTAAGAGATTTGGCAAATTCATCAGTTGAAAAGATTGTGGCTGAGGCATAGAAGTTCGGTTAAACAAGTTTTGTGGTGGTAAAAAGTTTCTCGGTACAAGTAAGTTTTTTATCAGTTTTGACTGCTCTAAATTAAGTAAATTCTCTTAAAACACAATTCTTCAGTACAATATCTGACACTGCATCCTCAACAAAGATTTTTTAAAGAAACTCAATCTTTTTCCAGTTGTAGCGACAGCCCAACGGGTTAAAGCGGAGCGCAGGGCTCTGTTGTTTATTGGGACTTTAGAACTTTCTAAGCCCAAATGAGCGCCAGACTTAGCTCGATGACAGGCAAATACATCGACATGCTTGTTCAGCCAACGCACCAAACGAAACTCAACTGCTGTACGAAATGCCTCCAATGCTCACAGTCAACTTAATCGGGCAGGTTCAAAATTCAGCAATGTAATTTCTGGACCGTTAGGATCACTCAATTTATGCAGCAGATTTCAGCCCAACAACTTCTCGCCAATCTTGAAATCGTTGGCGGAGTTGTTGGCGGTAGCGGTGAGCAGTCAGTTGATGTTGCTTTGGGTGGAAGTGGTCTCGAATTGGACCAAAAGCTGAGAGAAATCGTTGCGCTTGCCCTGGAAATTTGAATCGCCGCATTCGTCGCTCTCTGGTTCGAGTGGGCTGATGGGAGTTTTCCGCCCGGTTGTTCAATCCTTTATGCTGTCGATGCTCCACGTTCGGCATTACCGTTTTCTTCGCTGCTGCATAACTCTTCAGCGCCCTCGACCCCTACCTCTGGCGAGGAGATTGCATCGACCTTAAAAAGCTATGGTCGTACCTGACAAACTACCTATACTTACCCCGTCTAAAAAATGAGCAAGTTCTGCTCCAAGCTGTACAAGAAGGAGTCACAGCATTGCTTTGGCATGAAAACTTTGCCTACGCTACTGGCTGGGATGACACCAAGCAGCGCTACCTCGGTCTAAAAGCAGGACCTAGAGAACCTATTACCATCGCATTCAGTAACCAAAGCTTGTTGGTCAAGCCAGACGTAGCTCAACGCCAACTTGATGCCGATGAAGCCGCTAAGAGACACATAGAATTAGAAAAAATTGCTGGGCAGAATTCTCCTAACTCAGGAGTAAATACAGGGACTAGTGTGGGAACCGAAACTACTGAAGATACAGATAGATCGCCTCCAACACCGCAACCTCAAAAGCAAGTGCAGCGCTTTTATGGTGCAGTCAACGTTCTCCCAGAGGTTCCCTCCGGGAGCTGCGTTGACTTCGTCAAAGTTAACCCCACTCGATTTATCAAGGACGCCGGACAAATTGCAGATGAGGTGATCCAACACCTGACAGGATTAGTCAGCGCAGAAGTGCAAGTCACGATGGATATTCAAGTCCGCGTTCCTGATGGAATCCCAGATCACGTGGTTCGCACAATTACGGAAAACTGTCGAGTCCTGAAGTTTATGAACTACGGATTTGAAGCAGACTAAATCTCTCCCATTCGCTTAGTAAAGATTTACTGAGATATTTGGTGCTGGCTTGACAAAGACTATGGGAATTTACTTAAATATCTTTACAGATGCGCTTATATAGCAAAGGAGTAATACAACTCATAGCAGCCATCATAGGGGAAATTCTAGTAACTTCTCCATTAAGCTTCCACTAGCCTCAAATATCTCTAGACAATTCCTAAGAAAATTTTCGAGGTACCTGCTGACTAAAATACCTTCAGCTAAGGATTGTGAACCTTCGTTTTAACAAAAAACTTTTTTCGACCTAACGCTTGTAAGTTTGCCCGCAATGTCAACTCTGTGAATAAATTTTGCGAGAACTGGCACTTTGTGTAAAAGGGAGACAAAGGCCTGACTGCTATTTAGCATTGTCATGCCATGGACTTGCTTTTTAGTAGATATGACACATTGCAAGATTAACAAACTAGCTCAGATTAACAAATTTAGGAAACAGATATTAACTACATGAGGATATGCGATGAATCGGAGCTTAAAAGTCCTGAGGGATCAACCAAACAGGACACTTCCGGAAGAATCTCAAAGCCTCCAAGCCATTCTCAGCTTTTTACAGCTAGTTCAAATAGACAGCAACCACTGCTTAGACCTGATCGAGGCTTTTGAACTTTGCGAGTTTCAACTAGGCGATGAAATAGTTAACTATAGAGTACCACCTATATCAGGAGAAACAGCTCGTTATGAACAAAAAAGTGGATATTTTTTCTTAGTCTGCCAGGGGCGGGTGCGGCTACTTGGCTTTAACACCAACCAAAAGCGGGAAGTTTCGACGCTGGTGCTGGAGTCAGGAGAAACATTTGGCACAGAGGGTCTATTAGGCAATGAACTTCTACTAACTCGTGCGATCGCAAGCGCTGCTGGTCAAGTTGCTCGAATTCCAATTGCCGAGCTTGAACCCTGGTTAGAGCATGTGCCAAATCTGCGAGAGTATTTGCACCAACAAGCTACTCAACGACAATGCCTGATTTTTTTCAAAACTTCTACAGAATTGTGTTCGCTTACCAGTTTTCAACTGCGACGACTCTTACCCTACCTAGTAGAAACACGGATAAATAGTGGTGAGTTGTTAGTGCAAGCAACTCCTTGTAGTGAGGGTCGCTTTTGGCTGCGCAGTGGGCTGATTCAAGGTGAATCAGGTAGTTCCCCGCCTCCTATTGAGGGGAAGAGTTGGGGATATCCCGACCTAACACTTCCTAATTGGAGCGCGCAAACCGATTTAGTTGTTTACCACCTAGCTAAAAAACATTGGCAGGAAGCCCAAGAGATCGCTCCCATCCTGGCAACTGTATTTCCAGATCAAGCTGAGTCAGTCAAAGCTAAAGCCTCTGGCAACGGACAGGTTCAACCAGCTTCTATTGTGCTCACTCACTCTCGATCTGCTTTCCATCGCGATCCCAAGCTCCAACCTCAATCTGAGACTGACAGTAACAGCCATCAGATGGAGTCCGAACCGATTGCTTTTCCTCAACCAGCTATCCGTCGGCTAGGTCGAGGGCTTTGGAGAAGATATCCCTTCATCCGGCAGCACAGTACTTCCGATTGCGGCGCTGCTTGCTTAGCAATGGTAGGACAGTACTGGGGCAAACGGTTTAGTCTCAATTCCCTCCGAAATCTAGCTGGTGTAAGTCGTTCCGGTGCCTCCCTAAAAGGCTTAGCTACTGCCTCAGAAAGCTTGGGGTTTCGAGCGACTCCAGTGCGAGCAAGTTTTAGCAAGTTAGTCGATCAGACTAACCCCTGGATCGCTCACTGGCAAGGGGATCACTACGTGGTGGTTTGCAGGGTAAAGGGCAATCGTGTCCTGATTGCCGATCCAGCCGTAGGGAAACGGTCTATCTTACGTCAGGAATTTTTGAATAGCTGGACTGGGTACGCGCTGCTTTTAGACCCTACCGAGCGTCTACAAGCTGTTGAAAATGAGAGAATCTCCCTAAGTCGATTCTTGGGTGCTATTTGGCCTTATCGCTCTCTAATTGGGCAAATTCTCCTTGCCTCTTTCTTGCTCCAAGTGTTTGGTCTCATTACCCCCTTGTTTACCCAAGTCATTCTTGACCGGGTGGTAGTGCAAAAAAGCTTTGTCACCTTGAATGTCTTTGCCGTGGGATTGCTTTTGTTTGGCGTTTGGCGCATTATCCTAACTGCCACCCGACAATACCTGCTAGCCTATTTTTCCAATCAGCTGGACCTCACCCTGATCAGTGGTTTCATTAACCATACTTTGAGATTACCACTGAAGTTTTTTGAATTGCGCCATGTCGGGGACATTATCACGCGGGTTCAGGAAAACCAAAAGATTCAGTTATTTCTCACTCGTAAAGCGGTCACGGCTTGGTTAGATGCTTTGATGGCAGTTGTTTATGTAGGGCTGATGGCTTACTACAACTGGCATTTAACCCTACTGGTGCTAGCACTGATTCCACCTATCGTGATTTTGACGGTTGTGGCAAGTCCGTTCCTCCGACAAGTGTCGCGGGAAATCTTTAATGAAGCTGCAAAGCAAAACTCCTCGCTGGTAGAAACGCTAACAGGAGTTGCCACTGTCAAGGCGGCAGCTGCTGAACGAGAGTTGCGCTGGCGTTGGGAAGATCGCTTCACTAGCACACTCAATCGGCAATTTCTGGGTCAGAGACTGGGGATTGGCTTGCAAGGAATCAGTGGCTTGATTAATACTTTAGGCAGCACGGCTTTGCTTTGGTACGGGGCAACGCTAGTGATTCAGGAGCAGCTGACAATTGGTCAGTTTGTGGCTTTCAATATGATGATCGGTAATGTCATCAACCCAGTTCTATCGCTAGTGGGGCTGTGGGATGAGTTCCAAGAAGTGATGGTTTCTGTGGAACGGCTGAATGATGTGTTTTCAGCTGAGCCTGAGGAAAGTCCTCAAAAACCTATGTTGGTTTTGCCTCGGCTGCGGGGTGAGGTGCAGTTTGAAGATGTTACCTTTCGCTACGGCGAGGAGGATGAACGCAACACGCTCCAAAATATTTCTTTTGAGGCACGTTCGGGGCAAACCATTGCGATTGTCGGTCGCAGTGGTTCAGGCAAGAGTACCTTGGTGAGTTTGCTACAGGGGTTTTACCACCCCAATAGTGGTCGGATTTGGGTAGACGGACATGATATTCGTCATGTCTCCCCTCAGTCGCTGCGAAGTCAGTTGGGTGTAGTGCCGCAAGAATGTTTTCTATTTTCAGGAACAATTTTAGAAAACATTACGCTATATGCAAGTGAATTTACGCTGGAGCAGGCAATCGAAGTTGCTAAGCTTGCAGAAGCCCATGCTTTTATCCAGACTCTGCCACTGGGGTACAACACGAAAGTGGGCGAGCGGGGTTCCACGCTCTCCGGTGGACAGCGGCAACGAATTGCGATCGCGCGCGCTTTACTCGGAAATCCTCGAATTCTGATTTTGGATGAAGCCACTAGTTCCCTTGATACCGAGTCAGAGCAGCGGTTTCAGCAGAATTTAGCACGGATTAGTCGCGAGCGTACCACCTTTATCATTGCCCACCGCCTCTCAACCGTTCGGAACGCCGATTGCATCTTGGTACTAGACCGAGGCATTCTAGTTGAGCGCGGCACCCACAATGAACTCATGATGCTTCAAGGGCTCTACTACCATTTAGCGCAGCAGCAACTGTCTCTTTAATTTGGTCAGCCACAATCAGAGTTGCCCAGAAGTCAATCGAGGTTTTGTCTCTAACTAGCACTGAAACCATGGCCACCTTAAATTATTCATGAAACCGACTATGGCAGCAGAAGCGACGGCACTATTGGGTCTTCAGGTTTTACTTAAGGAAGATTGCTACATCAGGAGTTTTCATCAAGCTTGCTTGTATCAGTAGTTAGGAAAAGCATGACAAATAAGTACTAAAGAACCGAGTTTTGCAAATACTTTAGTTTTGGAGTTGACAGAATCATGCCGAAAATCAGCATCCGGACTCCCGCTTCAGAGCCCTCAAGTTCATCTTCTGCTCTACCGACTCAAGCGTTTGCCAAAGACGCGCTCCCACAAGATCGGTTTCCTAATAGCAGCGACTTTCTCGATTCTCATATCCAATCTCCTCAGGAGACTTCAAGCCATGGAGAGGAAGTCCTCAAAACAGCACAATACTGGTCTACATCCTTACAGACGTTGCTTGACCAGCCACCTGCAGCTCTTCCCCGTCAACTGCTCTTATGTGGGATAGCTTTCTGCCTATCTTTTGGGGCTTGGGCAACGTTCGGGCAGATTGACGAAGTGGGTCACGCCCAAGGGCGATTAGTTCCTAAAGGAGAGGTATATAAGATTCATCCCGTTGTGTCAGGTAAGGTTGCCCATATTGGTGTTCAAGAAGGTCAGGTGGTGAAAGCAGGTCAGGCACTATTTGAACTGGACACCCAAATTGCTGCTAATGAAGTCGAGCGGCTACAGCAAGAGCGTGCAGCGTACCGAATCGAATTGATCCAGACACAAGCCTTGATAGATAAAGCCCGTCTGGAAGTTCAAACCCTTGCCAAAAGCTCAAATGCAGACTCTGAAACTACTATGGTGGCGATTGCTCAGGCTAAGGCCAAGGCTCAAGCTCAAGCAGCGTCAATTGCTGAAGCCTTAAAGAAAGCAGCTAACACCCAATCACTGCTGACTCAACTTCAGGAGGACGTGGTTGCCCAGCAGGCTCGCCTGAACAGGCTACAACCGTTGGTGCAAAAAGGAGCGCTCAGTAGTGAACTGGTATTTCAAGCGGAGCAAGCCCTGCGTGATCGCCAGCGTAGTATCACCCAAAGCCAGGGCGATCTTCAACAAACCCTAGCTGAATTGAACGGACTCCAAGCAGAGCGACAGCAAGCTCTAGATGAACCAAGCCGACTCCAAGCGGAGTTAGCTCAGAAGCAAGCTCAGGGAAGCACAGCTCAGGTACAAGCTCAGCAGAAAATTCAGCAACTGCAGGTGCAAAAAACTCAGGTGGAAGCCCAATTGAATGAGAACGAAAAGCTGCTAATCAAAGCTGTAGACGAGTTAGAACAGCGCTCCCTCAATGCTCCCGTCAATGGAGTCGTGTTGTCTCTCAACGTCCGTAATCCTGGCGAAGTCGTTCAACCAGGACAAACCATTGCAGAAATAGCTCCCTATGGTGCACCGCTGATTTTATCAACCAGTTTGCCTAACCGCGAAGCAGGCTTTGTTAAGAAGGGAATGCCTGTACAAGTCAAGCTTGATGCATATCCTTACCAGGATTACGGCATCGTTACAGGAAAAGTACTAACTATTTCCCCTGATAGTAAACCCGATGAGCGACTAGGTGCAGTCTATCGGGTCGAAGTGGTGCTAGATCGCAACTATGTCCGCACAAATAATCAAACCATTCAGTTTAAGGCTGGTGAGACTGCTACCGCAGAGATCATCATCCGCCGCCGTCGCATTGCTGACATTTTGCTAGATCCAATTAAGAAGATACAAAAGGGTGGTCTCAATTTATAAAACTCTATCTATTCAACGGTACTCCGCCGTTGAACGAGGTGGAAGCGGCAAATGACCCCTTCCGCGGTCAGAAGCAACACTGGATCATATAGACCAACTTCGTTTTAAACAAGAGAGAGCCTTATGACTCGGCAAATTATTTCTTCTCATTCAAAGCTTGACAAAGTAATGAATCCCGATCAGTTTGATCAGGTAGTCGAAGCAATCCTTGCCGGAAAGTATTCCTGGGCTTGTGTTTTAATCCTGCGTTTTGCTGGTTACAATCCTCTACATTACATCCCCTACCGTACTTACAATCGATTGCTCAAAGAAAACTGCCAAGTTGGCAGAGCGAGTAGACAGGGAAACGATAGTATAGCAATTGCCAAGAAAGATTTGGGCACCATGTCTAATGTCACAAGTTCAAACAGGGGCTTAAACAGAATTAATGAACTCGATTATCTGGAGAGAGTTGACAAGCAATCCCCACAGATAAAGGGTGGAAGTCTAGAGCATTACTTAGATTTAAAATTCGATATGACAAGCCGTCCTCTTTCGAGTTATTAGCCAGCTCTAGCAGTTAACGTTCTTCTGCGTTAACTCATTTGCAAAAAGAGTCCTAATTATGTTGGTGATAAGAGAGTTGTAGTCGGTGCTCCTTCAAACTAACGGTGATGTGACCAAAACTGATACCTCTACTGAGACCATCCTAATAAATCCATATAGCATAGTTCCATTGTTTACAGGAAGAAATTCAATGATTATTTCTGAGTTAAGCTATTGGGAAATTGTTTCTGAAGCCTCTGATACTTTAGGCAGTGCCTATTCTTTTGAAGGATTTGCTTGGGCCACACAAAACGGACAGAGTTTCTCTATCCCTTTTCTAAAAAGCAACGAGTCTGATGAAATCTTCAAAACATTATTTGGTCCACATGTAGCTCTAGCTATATCTAGACCAAATGTTAATATAGATGTAGATGGAAGGTCATTGTCCGCAATGGCCAGTGCTTACGATGAAGGTCTTTTCACTTCTGTTTTCACATTAATCTCAGTACATTCTTAACACACTTAATATTTTAAGAAAACAATAAGGTACCAAGCTAGGAAAAAATTCCCGAATCTTTTGTTGCCTTATTTTTCTGGGTAGGTATCTGGAGACAAAAAATGCCAAAATGGCAACAACACTTTGATTATCTTAGCTATTCTTCTAATATCAACCAAACAAGGTTGGAACAGAACAAACACCTGGAGGAAAACAATGATTATCTCTGATCTGAATTATCTGGAAGACGTTTCCCAAGAAACCAAGATTGTAGGAGGTTTCTCTAGTGACTACGCAAATGTGTACTTTAGAGAAAGTGTGGACATTGATAAAAATGTTAACCAAGACGTTGATATTAGTGGTCAATTTGCTTCTTCTGAATCTAATGCTTCTGCATACGGTCAGAACACACTTTCTGAAACCTTCCAAAATGCATACGTTTATCCTTACGGTACTGCCTCTAATGGTACTGCCATTGCTGCTAGCGCTCCTTCATACCGTTGATAGTGGTTTTCCATTTTCTACGTAGAAAAGTAAGGCCTGAAAGTCTGCTGAATATAGAAACCGCTAAAAGCCTGATTGGCTGACTAAGTTTTAGCGGTTTTTACTTCTCTTACTAAAGCCTATGCAACAAATAGTGCTTATGTTTCCACTGCTAGCGGTTACAATATTTCATCTGATTAAGATAATTTAGCTCAATTCATCTACAACATCTAATGCAATCTGTTTAGTTGACTCTAAGTTTATTAATTACATTAGAAGCAGCAATAGGATGTTTAGTTTTCTTACTTTCCTTATTTTTCGTCTCGAACAACAGTTATTCTATAAAACTAGGTTATGAGAGCAAGTTACTCTCAATCTGCTAGAGCTAGTCGGCAAAAATGACTGATTTTTTAAATTTATTAATTGAGTCAGATGAAATTATTAACTTCTTGAAAAGAGGCATACAGTTTAAGGATATATGCCAACAGATTTTATATGAAAGAGTTATTGCCAAATCAGTTCGAGAGAGAGGTATAACAGTCACGCCAGAAGAAATTCAAGCTGAGTCAGAACGCCAACGCCGTGAAAGGCGTTTAGAGAAGGCTGCAGATACACTTTCTTGGCTAGCAGAGCAGATGATTACAGTA
Organism: Chroococcidiopsidaceae cyanobacterium CP_BM_ER_R8_30; assembly: GCA_019244235.1. Lineage (GTDB taxonomy): Bacteria > Cyanobacteriota > Cyanobacteriia > Cyanobacteriales > Chroococcidiopsidaceae > JAFAVL01. The sequence continues at coordinate 5,041 of JAFASY010000178.1, read as the reverse complement.
GAAGATTGGGAAGCGGCAATTGAAAAGCGTCTCATAACCAACAAGCTATCCAAGTCTTTATTTTCTGAAGAAGTAAAAAGATTTTTTGCTCAAAATAGGATAGATTTTGACCAGATATTACTTTATCAAATTGTTGTTCCGTCTGAAAAGCTAGCTCAAGAACTTCTGTATCAAATTTCAGAACAGGAAATCAGCTTTTATCAAGCTGCCCACCTTTATGATATTGACGAAAAGCGGAGGCATCACTGTGGTTTTGAAGGCAAGCTGTACCGATGGAATCTGAAATCAGATATAGCAACAATTGTTTTTAGCGCCAGACCAGGAGAGGTAATTGGTCCACAAAAAGTTGCTCAGGGTTATCATTTACTTATGGTAGATGAGTTCATTCCATCTGAATTAACGACTGAGTTACATCAAGAAATTCTTGATAGACTGTTTAAGCAGTGGCTAGCTAGCGAACTAAACTATATGATTCATAATCAAGACCGTTAAGTTGATGCTACAAAAAAGTTAAGTGATGTTGACATGCTAAATGATTCCGCCTAAAAGGCAACAATAACACATTGATAGGCTGTAGTTATACCAGTAGTTCAGTATTTAACTCCGCTGCCAGTAGATGAACTTCCCACCTTACTGCATTGACATCGAGGTTTCTGAGTTTCCACCTATAGGTAATGTTTTTGACGATCATACAGATTGTCAATCACAGTAAGCTCAGCCTGAAAGCTTGATTCTCCGTTTAAACCTATAAAGAATCTACTCCTATCTTTATTAGGAGTCACTGCCCAAAACACCTACCTTAGTAAAGCTTTGAGGAATGATTGTCACCCTCTCAGCTAATGCCCTTCATATCTGTAAACAAAAATTATGCCAAAATGGCAACTTTCAATAGCTATTTTAAGTATATTATTTATCACAACTAAATGAAGCTATTTAGTTGTGATAGCCCAAGAAACTTTTTGAATTTTGAAGGATTGTTTCCATGAAGATTTTTGACTTAGAGCATCTAGAAGTTGTTCTGACAGAAAATGCTATTCAAGGAGGATATGCATTTGCCGATGCATACTCATCAGCAAATGCTAATGGTATAAACTTTGCTGCTACTTATACCAGCACCGATACCAATGCTCAGTCGAACTCTTACTACTATGTCTATCCCCCATACTTCTATCCTTACTCATCCGCTAGCTCGAGCTCTAACTCTCACTCAGCGGCAGCATAGCCTACTCTTTGTATGGCTAGTTAGTTAAGATATCAGCATCGCTGAAGGCTAAGATTCAAAAATTAAAAAACCTTTGGCGATCTCCCTATTTTAAAGGAGAGATTCATGGGTCAATTAGCCATTGTCGATCTAAACTTTCGTGAAAATGAACTTCCTAGTAATAGCAAAGTGCAAGGCGGAGGAAGCATTAGTGTTACCTCCCCTACAGGCAGTTGGTCAGCTAGTGCTAACGATGCTCATAGTGAGGGCTATTACACAGCCTATTTCTTTGACAAAAGTACCGGTAACTATGGCTATGTAGTGGAAGCCAACGACAATAGCTCTTTTGCAGGTGCATTAGCTGGTGCTGTCTCTTATGGTGGTAGTACTCAGGCAGCAACATATACAGTAGCTAACACCAGCTAATATTTGAAACGTCGTTTTGATTAAGTAAGGTATTGATTAGAGAAATTGCAAAACCGATTGCTTTAATCAATAGCTTGCTTTAGTTTGTTTGATTAACTGAAGCTTTTATTAGTTAAAGGAGTAAAAAGGTTATTTATATAAGATCGGCTTGATCCTGGATAGATTTACTTTACCAAATCATTGTTTTTTTAGTAAAATTATCATTTGCTTGTATCTGCTACCCATAAATGGGCTGAGCGCTTGGTATCCCTGAATGAGATCTGTTTCAAAGTAAAAACTAAATGGTAATAAACTGTCATCGGGAACCTTTAGTAATATAAGCTGTTATGGAGAACACTGAGTCATGATTAATGCTAAAGTCATTGTCAAACGGGTAATCTCACCAGATGAAAAGATTGTTGCAGAAGCAAAAAGCGTAGCGATTGTATCGGGTGATAACGAAAGTACAATTAACCAAGATGCCACCATCGAAATTTCCTTTGGCAGAAGCTGCAGCAGGAGTTACAGCAGTAGTTCGGTCTCTAGGGCCTCTACTTGTAGATGAACTTTTTAAAATCTAGTCCATTTGGGTGAGTTACCTTGGTCCAGAGTCTCTAAAGAATCAGCAAAAACTAGAAGCCTGCTGCTGTAAAGTGTCTCGCTTAAAACGGTAGCCCTTTTGACCTTGATCCAAACGCTTTTCTTCTTACTGTCTCCCCAAAGCATACCAAGCCGAAGCCGAAGAGAAGAGCTAAATCTTGAGAGGGTTCAGGAACTGAAGCACTGACACTTGCCTGATTAGTCTTAAATTCTTCTAAAGTTAGATGAGTTTCTCTATCAAAGTTCCGTGATAAAGAACCCTGAACTGAAACTTCAGCAGATTGTTTTGTTCCTCCAATAGATGTTTCGCTCGAGTTAAAACTGATATTTGCACTTCTATCAATGTTAAGAGAGTTACCGTTTCCTGGAGTTGCTAAATTTCCAGAAATTGTTAGGTAGTCTAAGGGAAGCAAATTATTCGGATCTGTGCTATCATATAGCTTTAAAGCTATATTTCCATCAGCACTAGCACTTTCAAGCTTTGGATTATCAACTGACGATGCCAAGTCTAAACTATCTTGAAAATCGAAAGAAAAAGTTTCGCCACTTCCTATGATAAAGTTATAACCGATGACTCCAGCTAGGCTTTCTGCCAAACCGCGATAGCTGCTACCTTCGCCACTAGTGTGACTTAGAGAGACATTAGAGAAACCCTCTGGCGGATTGTTTGGATCGAATTGAGCAAGTGCGTTGGCGTCAGCTTCGGCAGTTACTGAGCCATTTGATGCAAACGTAAAAGTGTTAGTGTCAGTTAAAGCATCAACACTTGTGGGGCTGTGATTAAAGTTGTTCAGCTCTACCATCGCATCAGAAGCGGCTAAAGTAGCAGCCTGACTGGGTAATGCGCCAATACATATAATGAATGGCGCTGACGCAGAGCCAGTTATTAAGGAAGTAATGAGCAGCAGAAAGCGCTGAGCAAACACAAGTTTGTTCACAATGAAACTCTCGTAATATATTTGCAAGAACACAGTTGGCTGATTCGCCTCAATTGTTAGGCGGCGCTACAGCTTAAAAGCAGCATTGGTATGCTCTCAACTCTTCATGAAGTACTTATAGCTACAACCATGCAGATACCCTGTCAGGAACTTGTATTTCTACGAGTCCAACACTGAAGTGAGTGATGGTTTTACTCTCCCTCCACTGGTTTCGCTCAATGCTTCAAAAGGTATACATTGGCACCTACTGCTAATACACGTTTAAAACGTAGATCCAGCAGATATCCCAGAGTATGGGGCGGTAATATCCAATTACGAGGATTGACTGGCGTCTCTGCGCAACCAGTGGCAAGTCCCATTAACCTTTACAGAGATTCGCTGGCGTCTCTGCGCAACCAGTGGCAAATCCCATTTACAGTTACTCACGCCAGTTGCTGAGGGTTTGGATACGACTGCTACCTTGACCAGCAACGAGCTTAAGTTAAAGCTGTGAAGTGGGGGTGCACTCAGTACCTACAGTTTTAGCTGTGCGGATGATCAGCAACTACCTGTATATTAGCACCTACTCCTGTGATAAACAATACTAATTTTCTCAGTACAACTGACAATTCTAAGACTCGCTCTTATACCCATGCCATAAAAGAGAATAGGAATTCTTCCATGTTCTTTAGAGCGCACTCTAGGTGTCGTCGCTAACTACCGAGACCCATGATATATGTATCGTTTGATGGGTTTGTGTTATTCACTGTAATACCATATAAACTTGATAACAAAATTCTACTGCTATTGTCAAGTGTAAGAATGCAAGTATATCCAGAAATAAGCCGAGAAACTCCTAGGCTCATGCAGGTGTTGCTTCAAATTTAGAGCTGTTAATCTTCTGTTAAGCTTTCAACCTTGATTCAGTTCAGTGTTAGACAATATCGCTAAAATCTACATGACTTTTATGCAAATTTTTAATCAACCTCTTCAATCAGAAGCCCAAACCCGGACCCGCATCTTAAAAACGGCAGAGCGACTATTTGCCCGTCAGGGTTATGATGGCACAACTACCCGCGATTTAGCACGGTCAGCTGGAGTGGCTGAAGGCACCTTGTTTCGCCACTTTGCCACCAAAAAGGCGATTTTAGTTGAGGTGGCAACACAAGGCTGGATAGAAATCCTCACTGATTTGCTAACAGAACTGAGCGAAATGGGCAGCTATAAAGCTGTGGCTCAGGTGATGCGGCGGCGAATGTGGCATTTTCAGCAGAATGCAGATATGATGCGGGTCTGCTTTATGGAGGCGCAGTTTCATCCAGAGTTGCGTGATCGCATTCAAACGGAGGTGATTGCCAAAATGACCAGCGTAGCCGAAGCCTTCTTTCAGACTGCTATGGACAAAGGCATCTATCGTCCGATGAATCCTAAGATTGTCGCTCAGATATTTTTAGGGATGTTTACGATCGCTGGATTTAGTCACAATACCCTAATGGAACCAGATGCTTCTCCCCAAGCTATGCAAGAAATGGCAGAAGGATTGGCTGAGATTTTCTTAAATGGGGTATTGGTGGAAAAGGGAGCGGGCGTTAGGGCGTAGGTCAACGGTACATCGCCTTTTTTCTGGGATGAAAGCAGCACCTGACCCCTTCAGTGGTCAGAATGGTTTCAATACGATCCGAATACTAAGCTTCTCTTATGCAGCTTCAAAGCGTTCCCTCTTCTCTTGCCGATACCCTACGCCATCGCCGTCAGCAACTAGCACAAGCGCTTGATGTGCCAGTCATTCTTTGGTCAGGAAGCTACAGTCCACGCAATTTTCCGGCAAATACCTTTCCCTTTCGAGCTAGTAGTCACTTTCTCTACTTAGCCGGACTTCCCTTACCAAATGCAGCAATTCGACTGGCAGAGGGGAAAC